>JBJTQN010000055.1:0-9377 GCA_046075665.1 Armatimonadota bacterium
ATTCAGGTTGTGTGCACTGCTTGTAATCAACAATTAGATAGATATATTCCAGCTTAATTTTCTGGCCTGTTAGTCGAGCGGTTAAGATGCCTCCCTTTCACGGAGGAGACCAGGGGTTCGATACCCCTACAGGCTATCTCCGGTGGTGTAACGGTAGCACAGAGGTTTTTGGTGCCTTTAGTTGGAGTTCGAATCTCTACCGGGAAACATAATGGGGCTGCATAGCAGCCCCATTTTTCATTTGGTCCCAGGACCATCATCAGAAATTTTTGGGACTTGACGCGCTCACGTGACCCCGTTAGAGTTGGAGCATGTCCGAAAGCGATATGCCTCGCGTTGCTGCTCCGGTTGCAAAGCCATCCCCGATGCCTCTTTGGGGGCGCATTCTGTGGAACCCGACGACATTCATCTTTCGCACTCTATTTCGGTTACACGGTGGCTACCGTGTTGTAGGTAAACATCACATCCCGCGCCGTGGTGGAGTGCTGATTTGCCCCAATCATGTTTGTGATGTAGATCCGCCAGCGGTTGCGGGCGCATTACCTCGCAAGTCACGCTTCATAGCCAAGCACGAGCTGTTTGAGATGCGTGTTTTGACTTGGGTGTTACCGATGTTTGGAGCATTTCCCATTCGACGAGACACAGCGGATCGGGCAGCAGTGAAGACGGCGATCAGTCATCTCAAGGCTGGGGAGGCAGTCGTTGTGTTTCCTGAAGGCGGTGGAAATCCGGATGGCGTATTGCAGCCATTGCAGCCAGGAGCATTGATGATGGCGGTGCAGGCGGGTGTGCCTGTTGTTCCTTGCGCACTCATTCACACGAATCGGGTTTTGCCGTATGGGGGTACGCGTCTTCAGCGCTCGCCTGAGCCGGTGAAAGTGATCTTTGGCGAGCCAATCGAGGTGTCGGAGTTCGGGGCGGGTAAGGCGGGTGTAGAAGCGGCAACTCGTATCCTTACTGAGCGTTTGGCGATGATGTTGGACCAGCCTATCCCTAGCGGTCCCCACATTCCCCACGCGCTTCGTGGCGCGCAGCGGTAAGAAAAAACGGGCCAGCAAAGCTGGCCCGTACATTTTGTATCCGGCAGGTTGAACTTAGGAACGCAGTGCGTCGGCTCCACCCACAATCTCGGAAATTTCCTTGGTGATTGCAGCCTGACGGGCACGGTTTGCAATCAGTGTCAGGTTTGCAATCATTTTGCCAGCATTGTCCGTTGCAGAGCTCATCGCAGTCATTCGGGAGCCATGCTCGGATGCAACAGCTTCAAGCAATGCCTGATAGACAAGTGTGTCAACAGAGCGTGGAACCATGTCACCAAACAATGTGGCAGCATCTGGCTCGAAGAGCGCTTCTTCAGATGACCGTTTGGTGGCATCATCTGAATCAGTCGACAATGGCAGCAACTGTACGCTGGTTGGCTTTTGGGTTAGCGCACTCAGGAACTTGGTGTAGACGAGATAGACAACATCCACTTCGCCAGACATGTACAAAGCTTGTGCCTTGCGGCTGATTTCTGCAGCTTCGCCAAATGTTGTTCCGGTCATGTTTATGGCAAATTCTGCTGCAACGGGAATTCCACGGCGGCGGAAGTATGCTTGACCCTTACGTCCAATAACAATGCCACGAATATCTTCGAGCGCTGGGGTCGAACCATCCGGCCCGCATGTCCTGACAACTTCAGCGGTTTTTTTGAGGATGTTCGTTGCATAAGAGCCACAGAGTCCGCGGTCCGCGGTGATGGCTACGATGCCAATGCGCTTGATGGATGCCCGTTGTTCCAGGAGAGGGTGCGCAACGGATGTCCCGGCTGCATTTGCCAGTGAGCCCATGACGGTGCGCATTTGCTCTGCATAAGGACGAGCAGACTGTACACGATCCTGTGCACGCTTAAGACGCGCTGCAGCGACCATTTTCATGGCCTTAGTGATCTGCTGGATATTTTTGGCGACCCGGATTCGGGCGCGGACTTGACGCATTGATGGCATAATTAAATTCGGCTCCCGCTGAAAAAACCGATGCAGTATACCATTGGACCCGGGCGTTGGGGTCGAAAGTGGATGGATGCGGCGGTACAATTGACGCCGTGAGTGACAGCATCCAGAGTGTGGAGCCCCTAATGTTTTCTGATGATCCGCGAGCAGATGACCGTATCAATGATGAATGCGGCGTATTCGGGGTGTACGCACCAGGTGAGGATGTCGCAAGGCTATCCTACTTCGGTTTGTTTGCTCTGCAGCACCGGGGGCAGGAGTCTGCAGGTATAGCCGTAACAGATGGCGATCGCATCCAAGTCCATAAAGAGATGGGTTTAGTCACCCAAGTATTCTCAGAAGACATTCTTCAGTCCATGAAGGGGTTTGCTGCGGTGGGACACACCCGCTACAGCACAACCGGATCATCCGTTTTACGTAACGCTCAGCCGATTATGTGCTGCCTTGCAAACGGTGAATACGTTGCGGTTGCTCACAACGGTAACTTGATCAACACCGATGCGCTTCGAACAGACCTGACATCCCGCGGAGTGGTCTTTGAGTCCACTAATGACTCTGAAGTCATCGCACATCTCATCAGTGAGAACATGCACCTTGGGATTGTGGAAGCCGTCCGGACGGCTGTCGTGCAGCTCGAAGGTGCCTTTTCTCTGGTCGTCATGTCGCACGATACGGTTATTGGTGTCCGGGATGCCTACGGTGTGCGGCCCCTTTGCCTTGGTCGCCTCGGGCAGACGCACTGGGTTTTAGCATCCGAGACCTGCGCGATCAACACGGTCGGCGCGGCATTCGTCCGTGATGTAACTCCGGGTGAGATGATAGTCATTGGCGCGGATGGCTGGAAGTCGGTCAAAGCCGTTGACATGCAGCGTCACGCGCTTTGTATGTTTGAGACGATTTATTTTGCCCGTCCGGACTCTGAAATGTTTGGCCAGAGTCTGCACGCCGCGCGCCGCCGGATGGGGGCTGAGCTGTTTGGTGAACATCCCGTCGAGGCCGATCTCGTGATTGGTGTCCCGGATAGCGGAACGCCGGCCGCACTTGGTTTTGCCGAGGCGAGCGGTATTCCGTTTGGCGAGGGGATGGTCAAGAACCGCTACATTCAGAGAACATTTATCCAGCCGAATCAGCGAATGCGCGAGATGGGTGTGCGGATGAAGCTGACGCCAATCCGTGAGGCTCTCGTGGGTAAGCGTGTGGTAATGGTGGATGATTCCATCGTTCGTGGGACAACGACCGGCAAGATTGTTCGTTTGCTACTGGATGCAGGCGCGAAGGAAGTCCATGTCCGGATTTCAAGTCCTCCAGTTGCACATCCGTGTTTCTATGGCATCGACATGGCATCCCAGGATCAGCTGATTGCCAGCCACGTAGCGGTTGAGCAAATCCGACAGCATATTGGTGCAACATCACTCGGATATCTCAGCACGGATGGACTGAGCAAGGCGATGTCTCTTTCGAACGAAAACTTCTGTCTGGCGTGTTTTACAGGGACTTACCCTATCGACATCCCGGATGCCGTTCGCGCTGGCAAGGATGCGTTTGAGCCAACTCCGAGACGGTGAGCAGCAAGATGTCAGCCAGCTTGAAGTGCTGATTGACGAAGCGAACTGGGTGTTTTCACATCCGGGCATGACCGTAGCGTGCCGGCCTCTTCGCTTGGATGAAGCTCCTGCTGCGGCAGAAATCGAAGCAACGCGGTTTCATCCATCTACGAGTGTCCAAGGCTTTGAGTCGTTTATTTTGGGTCAAAACAGTCTGTGCTGCGGTGTATTCGTGAGCGACACGCTGGTTGGATGTGCATCGGCAAACATCACACCTCCCCTTGGGGAGGATTCATCCGAAGCGTTCATCGACAACATCTCAATACTGGAACCGTACGCTGGCTGCGGACTTGGTCTCCTGCTCACGGCATATCTCCTGAAGTGTGCGACTAAGGCGCCGTATTTATGTTCACGAGCCACTTTGGAAGTCCGGCCAAGTAACACATCCGCAAGGCGAATCTATAGCCGCCTTGGCTTTACCTGTCATGGCATCCGCAAGCGGTACTACAGCCACCCAACCGAGGATGCTGAAATTCACTGGCTTGAAGATATGGGACTCCCCACATTTCAGGATGTTTTGTTGGATTCTGTTTCGCATGCGTTGGAATTGTTCGACGTGAAACAATTGGGTGCGCGCGGGGGAACGGTTTGAAGCGTCTCATCAGAGGGCTTTATGCCGGCATCCCGTTGGTGGTCTTGCTGGCACTCGTTGGCTGGACAGCATCCAATGCCGGCTCTTACAGATCCACCTGGCTGGGGACGTTTTGGGCATTGAACAATCTGGCGCCGCAATACCAGCTTGTCAATGACTACAGTGTCAGTATGTATCAGCTCAACGATGCGTTGCGCCGACTAGCTCACATCCTGATCGGCTTTATGGCCGTTATTGTGATGGACCGCATTTTGCGGATTACGTCTCAGTTACGGGGAGGTCCGAGATTGGCAATCGCCTGCTGCCTGTCTCTGGTTGTGATTGGAACAGGGGCTGCTGTGCGGTATCGAAGCAGCTTACGACATGTTCGGACCGTGCAACTTGTGTCAAGTGCCACCGGGATGCTGTTCGGGGTAGTGGTCGTTTCGTTCGCAGCGCTCGATCGGCGGATTGTTTCTCGCTTGCAGGATGCACCACCTGAGGTGGTGAAAGTTTGTAGCGATGATGGATGCACGGATGCATCCGAACCCGATGAAGAGGAAATTTAGACTATGCCAGGACGCATGATTTTCGGCCGTGCCGTGCAGCACCCCCTTCCACCAGAAGGCAAAGTGATTCCACCAACAGGGATGGAAATCCCGGCCGCTGATCGCCAGCGCCTGATGTCTGCTGCCGGGGAGCTGCAAAAACGCGTGGATGTCCTCAAAAACAAGAGTCAGTTTTGGCCGGATGTCGCAATTTATTCCAAGGCGGTTCTCTGGGCTGTTGGTGAGAATACTGTTTACAACCAGCGAGAGCTTGCGGCGGCATACGAACTGATTGCTGAAGGAACAAAACGGGCGGATGCATTAGAGCGTGGCCTCACCCCGTGGAACGATGCGACAGGGTTGGTCGTTCGTGGGTATGTCAGCCGGATCGATGGCTCGGTTCAGCCTTACGGTTTGGTGATACCGGAATCCTGGTCGCTGCGCGGACGGGCACGCTACCGCTTGGATATTTGGTTCCACGGACGCGGCGAGCAGCTGACCGAGTTGGCGTTTCTTGATGGACGCCGCAAGTCACTGGGTGATTTTGCTCCTGACAATGTTTTTGTCTTGCATCCGTACGGGCGCTTCTGCAACGCAAATCACGTAGCTGGCGAAACAGATACATTGGAAGCGATGGCGGATGTTCAACGTCGCTATCGTATTGATGATGACCGAATCACCGTACGTGGCTTCTCGATGGGCGGCGGGGCGACGTGGCACTTCGCAGTACATCACGCAGACAAATGGGCCGCCGCGGCGCCTGGAGCTGGCTTTAGCGAAACACCTGAATTTCAACGCTCCTATTCCAATGGAGCCACATTCCCAAAATGGCAGGTTCAGCTCTGGAAGTGGTACGACGCCACCGACTGGCCAACTAACCTCTCCAACCTCCCGACAATCGCTTATAACGGCGACAAGGATGGACAGAAGCAGGCTGCGGATGCGATGGAAAAGGCGATGAAAGCTGTTGGACTGGAGCTCCCTCGTGTGACCGGACCAGACACCGGGCACTGGTACCACAAAGACAGCAAACCGATCATCGAGAGCTTTGTTACCGATGCCGCGAACAAAGGCCGCATCCGCAACCCGGAACGTGTACGCTTTACTACCTGGTCATTGCGCTACAACAGTCTCTACTGGGTAACCATTCATCGACTCAAAGAGCATTACGCCGAATCACTCGTAGATGCCACACGCTCGGCGAGCGGTGACCGCGTCGATATCAAAACAAAAGGCGTTGAGAGTTTTTCACTGACGCTGGATCCAGCACCAAAACGCGTCAGCATTGATGGGCAGACTGTGTCATCAGGACCTGTTTATGTAAGTCGTAATGGCAAATGGATAACCGCTGCACATACCCCAACAAAGCGCGGAGAGCTGGTCAAACACCACGACGTGCAGGGCCCGGTGGATGATGCATTTCTGGATAGTGTGATTTTTGTGTCGCCAAGTGGATCTCCACTTGTAGCAAGCACGGGGGCTTTTCTCGAAAGGGCCCGGTTACGTGCTACGGGCGATTGGAAGCGCTTCTTCCGTGGCGAAATGCCTACCGTGACTGATCGCGACCTGACTGCCGAACAAATCACAAAGTCCCACATCGTTGTCTGGGGAGACCCACAAAGCAACTCTATCCTTGGGAAGGTTATTGGCAAACTTCCCGTAAAGTGGGACAAGCGCGGCCTTACTGTAAACGGGCGGCTCTATGGTCCGACGGAAGCCTATCCTGTTCTCGTTTATCCAAATCCACTCAACCCTGAGAAGTACATTGTGCTCAACTCCGGCTATACCTGGTACGAGCACAGCGCGGGCTCCAATGCCCTGCATACACCAAAACTACCTGATTGGGGTGTCGTACGTGTTTCTGATGGACCACAGCAGGTATTGGATGCCGGATTCTTTGACGAGTTCTGGCAGTTGAGAAAAGCCTGAGGTTAATGACCACAAGCGGCCCCCACGGGGCCGCTTGTTCACATTTGTAGCGGAAGCCTACTTTTTCTCCGCCATCGCCTCAAGCAATACAATCGTCCTGTCGATCAACAAGACACCCTTTACAAACTCAATCAGGGCCAATGCCTCAACCTGATCCTTAGGGGCTTTCTCCGGGTTATTCTGAAAAGCCTTTGGCACACGCTTGCCGCCAAATGCCTTCTCACTCTGACGCAATAACTCGCTCTTCTGCGGTGCCGTCAAGACCTTTAGTGTCACCGCAAGCGTCGCTTCAACAGACTTTTGATATGCCGTCACCTGACGCGTCTCCGCAGCCTTGCCCAAATCATCGATTTTCTTGCTAAGCTCAGCGGGCGCTTTCTTACCCTCAATCGCAGCATTGCGCGCTTCCGTCAAGGCATCCGCCAAACCCTTGGCCGAATCATCCGCCTGCTTCAACAAGCTCTCATACTCTTTTTGCGCTGCCTTCATCGGGACCAAGAGCTGTGAAATTTGATTCTTCGTCAGCTCGAGCGGAACCAATGAATCCAGCAACCGAAGGTCGGCATACATGTCACGCGCACGGACCGCATCCGGATTTGGTTTAAATGCGGTCGACTTCGCCGTATCCTGAACGGGTGAAACGAAGACAAGTGTCAAAGGAAGAATGGCGCTGAACATGCATGCACAATACAGTATGACTGGCATCCACGGCGAGCATTTATGACCAGTCCCGCGATCAGCAGAAACCTGATATCCCATCGGGTCTTGAATTGGCACCGTAAATCACAAATCCTGCTGAAGGAAACGGGTGCTGTACGGGTCCGATAGTGCGGATGCAACCTGAAATCTATCTGGTTGCAGGTAAATCGTGAATTCCGTTATACTGTTGGTCGATTGTCGGTCTGTGTGTGCACAGGAGTATGCCGACTTCCGGAGGTACCGAATGAAGGTCGAGACTGCCAGCGCTGTTGCTGCAACGACGAAGACATGGACGAGACGCGCCATGCTTGGCTGCTGTGCCCTGTCCACTGTGGCATTGGCCATCACTGGATGTGGTGGTGGATCTACTAACAACGGTGGCACCGACACGCGTCAGGCCACGTTTACTGGTAAGGTCATCGACATCAATAACAACGACAGACCGATCGAAGGCGTGGTCGTTACATTGAACGGTGCATCCGCTACGACTGGCGTGGATGGCACCTTCTCCCTGAAGTGCAGCGCATTCACAACATCCAAGAGTGGCTTCCTCGCAGCACCAAAGGCTACCAATGGAACAGACCGCTTCTACCGCTCCGGATATCTTGGTGGTGAGCTCTACGACTTTGTGTCCGATGGCTTCCCAGCAGCACCAATCCAAGCTAATGAGCTTAGAACGCTCGGGACGTTTAAGCTCGGCAACACGGATGGTCCTCCGTTCCCGCCAAAGATCTAACCCCCGGAACGTTTGCGAACTAAGCTGTGACTCCCGGTGTTCCACCGGGAGTCAACATTTTTTAGCACCGCCATGCACCACGCATCCGAGTACATCCTCCCAACCGCCTGCATCACCCTGATCGCTGCCGGGCTAACACTCGCGTGGGAGCTCTCCGCGAAAACCGTCTCCTCCACCGGAAGACCCGCCAGCGACATCGTCTCCGGCGCACGCTTCGAAAATGTCATCGCACAAGGTTACACAAACGGAGAACGCGCTTGGAACGTCACCGCCCCACGCGTCATCGCCGACCGCTCCGCACATCAGCTTGACTTTCAAGGTGGCATAAATGCCGAAATCACCTACGCTGGTACGAAACGGGTAGTCTTCAATGCTCCGCGAGCCCAGTACCATGATGAAAATGGACGCTTCGATGCCAGCGGGCCCCTGCTCATAACACTGCTTCCCCCCGTAAAACCAGCCGACAATGAAATCCCAATCAGCCTTGGAACCATTAACATCACCACCAACTCACTCATCTGGATGACCGCGACCCAGCAGCTCCAATGCCCAAGCCCCGTGGATATACAAACGGCTAAGGGAAACCTGATGTTTGATTCCATCACTGCTGATTTCGCACATACAAATATCAAAGGCACACACCTTCGCGGTAAATTCCTTGTTGAGGACCTTCCGTGAACCTGAGACTGCCCATAACCACTGCCATCATTGGAATCTGCGCAGCACTCGCCATCGCACAGTCCAAAGACAAAACGCCGCCCACACTCGGGTCACAAACAAAACCCGGCGCACAAAAGCCTGCTAAACCAGGGACTAAACCCCTCCCAGATGACATCAAAACCGCTAAAGACCCCGGCGCAAAGGAATCGTTCAAGCCGAGCGGACCAGATGACCCATACGTCTATCCATACGGGGATGAAGGGACGTACGTGGACACCCCCGATGGCGGAATCGCAACCCTGAAAGGCAACGCCCGCCTCCTGTACAAGGAAACCAAATTCAAATCTGCTATCGTGAGCTACAACCGAAAGACGCAAATCGGGACAAGCCCAGGTAGTGTTACGGTCGATGATGCACAAAACACCATCACCGCAAATCAAGGCACCGCAAATTACGGGAAGAAACTGGTCAACCTTATCGGGGATGTCCATATCACTGCGCGTCCAAAACAAGATGCCAATACCGCTCCTGAAGGCTCTGTCCGCAAGGAGTTTTCCAATCCAGTTGACATCCGTGGAAGCAAAGTCGACTACTCCTGGAAAACAAAGACGGCCATTCTCTCAAGTGATACCGTCATCA
>JBJTQN010000056.1:0-2850 GCA_046075665.1 Armatimonadota bacterium
CAAACAAAAGCAACCACATCGCAACCACCTGTGTGCACGCCGGCCCGATGCCGGATGCGCATGGCGCAGTGATGCCTCCGATCTATCTCTCATCCACATATGCATTTGAGACCGTTGGCAAGCAGCGGACATTTGACTATGGACGCTCGGGTAACCCGACGCGCTTCGCTCTGGAAACGTGTTTGGCAGAGCTCGAGGGTGGAATCCGCGGGTTTGCATTCGGAACCGGGATGGCAGCGACGGCGACGCTCATCCAGCTCTTCAATGCGGGTGACCATTTCCTCGTCCATGATGACCTCTACGGTGGAACGTACCGGCTGATGGCATCCGTCATGTCAACCAAGGGCGTGGATGTCGAGTTCATCAACATGCGTGACCTCGATAAGCTGCGCGCGGCTATCCGTCCGAATACCCGAGGTATCTGGACAGAAACCCCGACCAACCCCCTGATGAACCTGCTGGACCTTGCGGCAATCGCTGAGATTGCCAAGGAACACAATGTCATCACTCTCTGCGATAACACCTTCCTCTCGCCGTACTTCCAGCGCCCGCTGGACCTCGGGATGGACATCGTGATGCACTCGACGACGAAGTACCTCAACGGTCACTCCGATGTTGTCGGCGGCGGAGCGGTGACGAACAACCCGGAGCTGGCTGAGAAGATCGGGATGCTTCAGAACGCGATGGGCAGTGGCCAGGCACCATTTGACTGCTTCCTCGTGCTCCGCGGTATCAAGACGCTTCCCGTCCGTATGGATGTCCATAACGCAAATGCGCTTGCACTTGCCAAATGGCTGCAAACCCGTCCGGAAATCAAGGAAGTGCTTCATCCAGGTCTGGAAAGCCATCCACAACACGAGCTGGCAAAGCGCCAAATGAGCGGCTACGGCGGGACGTTCTCGTTCCGGATGCAAAGTGGCGAAATGGTCAAGAAGGCTTTGTCAAATGTGAAGATGTTCACGCTGGCTGAGAGCCTTGGCGGTGTCGAATCGCTGATTGAGCAACCGTGGACGATGACGCACGTCAGCATGCCTGAAGATGTCCGAGTGGCTGTTGGCATCACCGATGACCTCGTCCGTGTCAGTGTTGGCATCGAGCATATCGATGACATCATTGCCGACCTTCAGCAGGCTTTCGAGGCATAAGGAGCTACCAATGCGTACACGAGGCTCATTACGACTGCTCACCATTGTCATGATGGGCCTTTGTGTCTTTTATGGGGTCATCGCTTTTCAGATGCCTGTGGCGACTAAACCGATTGAGCCGTCTGTATTTACTGCACTTAGTATCGTCGCCGGACTTGGTTTGCTGGCTGGCATTGTGAATGCACTGCTTACAGGACCGATGTTGCCTCCCGCCACGACTAAAACACGCCTCATCATTAGCCTGGCATTAATGGAATCGGCCGCAGTCTCTGGATTTGTATTGCGTACGATGGGCCTTTCGGCAAATCAGTTGGTTGCGTTCTTTGTCGTACCAGTCGTTTGCATCGGAATTTTCGTGCTACCCAGAGCCTTGACTCACCCGGATTAATGGAACGACACGCACTCGAAACATCTCCTGTATAGTGCATCCACGCACCGTAAGGGGATGCCGACATGCCAAACGTTCCGACCACAGAGCAACAGCTCCTCACCAGCTACCGCAAGATTTCCATCGCGACGTGGTCCCACCCCCGCGACCCGAGTACGTATTCGTGGCTGGAGCTTCCGGTTGAGGAAGCAGAAGCATTTCTACAAACCATCAAGGCCGATGTCCGCCCAAGCCTCACGCATTATGTGGCGCTGATTGTTGCAAACTGCCTCGACACATACCCGCAGCTCAATCATGTGCTTAGAGGGCGCAATCTCTATAAGCGTGCATCCACGGATGTGTTTATCACCACCCTCCTCAAGAAAAAGGGCAGTCTGGACCTGTCTGGATTTGTCCTCAAGGACATGACAGGCAAGGGACTTCCCGAGCTGGCATCGGAGTCAAAGCGCCTGACAGAAGTCCTCAAGGATGGCACCGACAAGGGGATGCAGCAGGTGCAGCAGGTTGCGATGCGGGTTCCAGGCTGGCTCTTTGGCCCATTGATGCGTATCCAGATGTTCTTTCAGTACACCCTCAATCTCTCTCTTGAGGCGATGGGTATTCCGGATGACAGATTTGGCTCGGTGATGATTTCGAACTTTGGACCTCTCGGAATTGAAAATGCGCTGGTCCCGCTTTCTCCTTATTGCCGCTGCCCGGTCATCATGGGGATTGGCGCTCCCAAAAAGAAGGCAGTGGTCGTTGGTGATGAAGTCGTGGTTCGAAAATGTGTCACGATTTCGTTCACCTTCGACCACCGCTACGCAGATGGCGCTCACGGAGCCGTGTTGCTGCACCGGTTTGAGAAGATGTTTCTCAATCCTGAGCAGTATCGCGATGTGTTTCTCCGTGAGGCACAAACGAGCAAGTGATCGCTTAAACGCGGCTTATGGCACTAGTTCCCCTGACGCACGAGGAATGGCTTGATATCGGGGAGCTTTACGTCTGGATGCCGTCCAGTTAACGGGGCCACAGTGGCAGTCTGTCCTGGCTTGACGCGCCCCCAGCTGCTAAATCCACCATTTTCGAGGAAGAACCGCCCACGGGAGTCGATCAGGCCATCAAAGTCGATACGGTCTCCCGCTGAACCGGTCGCATCGCAAGTGAACTTGACGGTATTGAGGTTTGACCAGTTACCAGCGGCATCATGTACCCGCGCGGGCCCGAAACGACAGCGGCGCTTGAGCTGCCCGGTCTCTCCACCAAAGTTCTCATTGAATGAATACAGGCCACGCATATACTTGCCATCCTTGGGTGCGCGGAAACGAGCGATTAGAC
>JBJTQN010000057.1:0-6837 GCA_046075665.1 Armatimonadota bacterium
GGCCGAAAGAAGAAACTGGCCAACTAATCTTTGGTGAGAGAAATAGCCCTCCTGAGAATGGAGGGCTTTTTTTTGTTGTACGTTGAAGTGAGTCGGAGAGAAAGGCGTTGAATACGTACTGAACCCTACTCAACATCAACTTCATCAAGCTCAACACCCATATACCGTTTTCCATGATGCAGGCGGACTACCGCCACTTCTTCAGGACCATCGATGAAGACCAGGAGCTGATCAGGATAACCAGACAGTGGACACATCCGAAGATCTTCTATATTAGCTGTTTGAGAATGATGCAATCTTCAAGAAGACGGAAACTGCTTGATGTGTCCTCTTGTCGATTCAACGGCACTTGCAAAACGCCGTACAACATCAGAACTAGCAACCGTTCCAAGGTAACCAAGCACTACATCAATGTCACGATAAAACTGTCTGGAGATTCTTAGCGGTTTGTTCAAGCAGATTGAGCCTGCTGCTTCGTAAACTCGCCTGCACTTATTCTCTGTTGCAACTGGATCCAATATTCGTCGGTATCCTCGACAGTCCCCTCTTCTTCAGTGCTCTTAAGCCCCTCGAGAAGTAATGCATCCAGACGCTCGTTTCGTTCTTTCCGTTGGTTTTCTAAATCCTGCCGAATCAGGTCACGAACATATTCGCTGGCTGTTCCATAGCCGCCACTTTCAACACGACCATCAACGTACTCTTTCAACTTTTCTGGCAGCGATACGTTCATTGTTGTAATGGTGGATCCTCAAGAATACTCTGACAGGTTATGACAAAGATTGCCGAATGAAAAAGCCTCCCCAACAAAGGGAGGCCTTCCGCTGTTTTGACGTTCGACCAATTTGGTGACAGTCAGCGCTGCCGCGTAACTAACGCCCCGGCGGAATGCCGAAGCCGCCCGAGTTTCCACCAGCGCGCCCGCCGGAGTTACCAAAGCCTCCACCACCGCTAAAGCCACCCGATGAGCTCCCGCTGCTTGAACCGCCAAAGCGGCCACCGCTGCCACCGGCAGAGCCACCTGCCGATGCACGACTGGTACCAAAGGTCCGGTTAAATGTGGATACTTTCAGCGATGGATTCTGTTGCTCAAATCGCTCGAGGAAGGCGGCCTGTTCACCGCTCAGCGTTGCGTTCACCTTGATGCGTAGCGCTTTCGCCGAATCCGTCATCAGCTGCTTCACACCCGCCATATCCTGTGACCAAATCGCACCCTGGATGCGGACATCATATTCCGCCCGAATCTTCTTGGTAACATTGGCCAAACTCATCAGCTGCGCTTCAGAAAGCTGCAAATCTCTGACCAGCTGCGCTGGAATGTTGGCGCCACGCAAAATGTTGACATCCCGTAAAAATGTACCGATGGCATTGCGCTGATCAGGAGAAAGGGTCTGCAAAATACGAGCATCCGCAGCTTCTCCATCCGCCTGAATCGACATAATCACTTCATTGAACTTCGCCGGATTAAAGTCATCCCCACCCCCGATGGCTCCGCCGAGGTTTGCCACTTTAGTGCGGCGGGGTGTCTCCACCGGACGCTGAATCGCCGTGATTTTCGTAGCCTGTTCAGCGCTGAGCTCAAGTCCGATTTTCATCACATCAACGGGAAGCGCATGGAGCGCCGCTTCATCGGAGCCATTACCCTTGTTCGAAACAAAGCCGCCCGTGCTGGTTGAACCAAACTGGAAGCTGCCACTCGTCGATGAGCCAGACACAGATCCGCCAGCCGAGCCACCTCCGCTACTGCTTCCAAATACCTGACCATTCCCACCGCCAAACACCTGCGCACGCGCATCGGACAACGACACAAATGTCATAGCACAAGCAATGGCAGAGAGACCAGCAAATCGAAATAAACATCGCATCGTTCAACACCCTCCCAGCACCGGCAAACGATTCGCGCAGCACACGTCTCGCAATGGTATGGCGACTATCCGAGCCGGTGCCACGTCGACTCGTCAGACTTCCACCAACAAGCCATTCGCCAAACTGCTCCAAACCGTGATAAACGAAACACCATGCGCTGCATCAATATTGTCAACTTCATTCGAGCCATAGAGCCCAGGTTTACGACAGACTTACTCCTCCCCGTCCAAAAACAAATGGAGATCATCAAAGCATCCGGGCTCCCCGCGACGTGGCTGCTCCAATACGATGCCCTTGTCTCCGGCCCATTCGTCGCATACCTAAAACAAAACATGCCCGAAACCCACGAGGTCGGCCTCTGGTTTGAGATGAATGAGATGCACTGTTATGCAGCGGATGTTGCATGGCGCGGACGCCCCGGCTACGAATGGGACCACATCCCGCATGTCGCATTCACCATCGGCTACACGGAAGCAGAACGCATCAAGCTCGCAGACACCGCGATGCGTACCTTCAAAAATGTCTTCGGTGTCTACCCAAAGTCCATCGCCAGCTGGAATCTTGACTCCATCACGGTTCAGCACCTGTCAGAAAACTACGGAGTCGATGCGTTTGCCGTTTGCCGTGACCAAATTGCCACGGATGGCTTCACCATTTGGGGCGCGCCTATCGCTGGCTACTACCCAAGCAAGCGCAGCTGCTGGAGCCCGGCGCTCACACGACAAAACCAAATCTCCACACCCATCTTTAGGATGCTTGGTCAGGACCCCGTTTATTACTACGATAAAGGCTACACTCAGCCGGATGGCAAATTCATCACGTCGCCAGACACCATGGAGCCGGTTTGGCCATCCGGTCGCTCGCCTCACTTCGTCCAAACATTTCTCTCAATGATCCTCGATGCTCCAGCGCAAAAATTTGCCTATGCGCAGATTGGACAGGAAAACTCATTTCCGTGGCCAAGCCAACAAGCCGCGTACGCTCCGCAGATCAAAGCGCTCGCTGCGCTGCATAAAAAACGAAAAGCCGTCATCGAAACCATGGGCGAGAGCGGCCGGTCCTTCAAAAAGTCGTTCCACCTGACTCCAACGCAGGCCCAAGTCCAACTAACCGACCCATTCCAAAACACCAACCCGGAAGAAACATCCATTTGGTATCAAAGCCGCTTCTACCGCGCGAATCTCCACTTCAAAGGAGACCTCCCCTACCTCCGAGACATCACGGTCTACAGTGACGAGTTCGAACAACCCTTTCTTAAGCAAGCCACGCGTCTTGAAGATGTCGAGCAAAAAATGCCTCCCGTCCTCGATGGCTACCATTGGCGAACCGCGGCGCATTCACGAACCGAGCCCGGCGCTGGTGGCTTCTTTATCGCAAGCGGCCAACGCCTGATGAAAACCGGAATAGTCACCGCCCGTGAATCAGGCAACTCGATGACGGTGCTGATACCCGTTCAAGACAACAAAATACTGCAGTTACAGTTTGATGAGAAGAAGGTGTTCGTTTCGCTGCGCGATCCATCAATGGGTTACGACTGCCCGCTTACATTGTCCTTTGAATGGGATGTCCGCAAGGCTAATCTGACAAAAGTTACATCGCAGCGTGTTGCTTTTAGGCTAGATGGCTTTGATTACTCCGTTCGCATCAGTGGCGCAGCTGCGGAGCAAACTCCGAGCGGGTGGATGCTGTCCGCCGATGGCAAGTTCGCGCTGGAGCTCGCGCAGCCCCGGTAACTTCGGGAGATTGCCACATGAAAGCCTTGCCCGGGTTTCTCCTGGAGAAGGCTTTCGTTTAACCATCCACTGATAACGTGGTTTTACCGATGGCTTTGCCGTTCTTTGCCACCTTGCGCCATGTAATAAAGCACCGGCACGGCCAGCCGCGATAACAGCGTGCTCGCAATCTCTCCGGCCATTAGCGCTACCGCCAAGCCCTGAAAGATAGGGTCGAAGAGAATCACGAAGGATCCAACGATCACAGCCGTCGCCGTAAGGAGCATCGGCCTGTAACGAATCGCACCGGCATCCACGAACGCCTGCTCGAGGCTGGCCCCCTGCTTGCGTTGGAGCTCAATAAAGTCAACCAGAATGATGGAGTTGCGGACGATAATCCCGGCTCCCGCGATAAAGCCAATCATCGATGTTGCCGTGAAGAATGCCCCAAGCATCGCGTGTGCCGGCAATATCCCGATGAGTGTTAGTGGAATCGGCGCCATGATAACGATGGGCACTTTGAAGTCTTGGAACCACGCCACGACAAGGATGTAGATTAGAATTAGTACCGTTGCAAAGGCAATTCCGAGGTCTCGGAACACTTCATACGTGATATGCCACTCACCATCCCACTTCATCGCCGCCGTGCGGGTGTCATCCGGCAAATGCGTTGTCATCACAAATAACTTGACGCCGCCCGGAAGCTCAAGCCTATCCAGCGCCGCATTCATCTTCAGAATCGCGTAAACCGGGCTTTCCTGCCGACCAACGACATCGCCGATAACGTATACAACGGGTTGCAGGTTCTTATGGTAGATCGCCTTATCCCCGGATGCGATCGTTTTCAAGCTTAGCGAGTTTCAAAGATGCATCTGCTTGGACAACGGCGCTTCGTGACTGAGCGAGCTCCTGCGAACGCGCGCCTTCGGCGGTGATGCTCCGACGCTCATTTGCGATTGCTAGAGCAGCCTTTGCAGCAGTGAGACTTGCTTCAGCTTCCTGAACACGCGCTATACTCGATGCTTTTTCGAGATCAAGTGCGGTTCTTGCTTTTGTAACCTCAGCGCGCGAACGTCCAAGGGAGCCAACGGCAGCTTGCTTTCCGGCTTGGAAGTGTCTAGCATCGAGTTGGACCAATGCCTGGCCTTGCTGAACAAATGTGCCATCGGTGACATTTACCGCCAGCACCCTGCCAGAGACACTCGCAGCAAGCACAGAATGGAACTCGCTACTGGTGGTGCCTGAAAGATCCCGTATGACATCAATAGCCTCTTCAACCACGGGTGCCGTTTTGACGGAAATTGTGTTGATGTTGACTGTTACAGGAGTGGCGGATGGTTTATTGGCGTTACATCCGGTCACGACAATCGTTAGTGATGTTAGCGCACTGAGCGTGACAACCTTTGACCACTCTGGTACCCCGACTCGCCCACTCCACTGTTTTTCAGCTCGTTCAATCACGGTTCGATTCCTAATCTGTGAGATGCATCACCTTGGATGGCATCGCGATGTAACGACAGAGGGACGTAGCTACCGAAAAGGATTCACGTAACTGGCTAGTATGTGCGTGCCATTCCCCACTGAACATTTGGTTGATGAAATTGTTGAACCCTTTGGCTGGCAAGGTGAACTCTGTGAATACGGTGGAATCACCCACATTTGGAAATATTGAAAATGTCGATGAAATACATCTCTGTTTCGGACCTAAACACGATGGCAGCTCAAGGCAAGGACTTGGTCATCATTGATGTCCGTACCCGTGCGGAGTTCAACCGCGGGCACATTCCGGAGGCGTTGAACCTTCATGGTGATGCGCTGAGGCAATATCTACGTAGCGTCCCGGCAGAATCAACCATCGCTGTCGTGTGCCAGAGTGGCGGCCGTAGCCAACTAGCCTGCGAGGCACTGAGACGCGAATTTCAAGGTGTTGTCAATGTTTCGGGCGGAACGGGAACTTGGATCCACGCGGGTCTCCCGATTGAAAAGGAAAATGAACCAGTGAAACCAACATCAGAATCAAACCTTCGACGTCAGACGCACTTGGTCGCAGGCATTTTGCTCATAACGGCGCTAGTGATGGGCTTTACCGGCCATCCAACATGGTTTTATCTGGCGTGTTTGCCGGCATTTGGCTTGATGCTCGATGCCATCACGGGAATCTGTCCGATGACGTTTGTTCTCAGGAAGGCACCGTGGAACTCAGGAGCTGCCTAGAGTTTCTGGTTCCGCATGGAGAAAGCGGATGAGTTTTGCCGGCACTCCGCCGACAAGCGCACCGGCAGGCACATCCTTCGTGACCACGGCTCCAGCCGCGACCACTGCATGTTTGCCAATCGTTACACCCTTAAGAATCGTCGCGCGAGCGCCTATCCATACACCATCTTCGATGACGATAGGTGCCTTCGCACCGGGCAATGTATGGTCGAGGGGGTTGTGGAAGTCAGAGTCCATAATAAGGACGTAGTTTCCGATGGCTACATTGCTTCCGATGGTTATCGACGCAAGGCTACCGATACTGGTTCCTGAATTAACAAATGTGTTATCGCCGATGGTGACGCGACCGTACTCGCCCGCACCTAGCTCAACCGGTACATGTGCCGCGAGGACGCGGAACTTTTCTCCAATTTGAATGCGCGAGCGGTTCCGTACGATGACCTTGCCATCTACGGCAGTCTTAGAGAACTGTCTGACGCAGCCCCGCAATACCCAGTTCCCTTTTGCGATCAGAAACGCCTGTCTGACTTTGTGTAGCATACCCACGTGCTATGTATCGGCATAATCTGACCGCAAAAACAGGTGATTTAGGAACTACTTAATCCCATCGCTTCGAGCCAGCGGCGCATGGTTGCGGCGCGGTCAGCATCCTCGACAGGAATAACGATTGGTCGTCCACGACCATCAAGGACCAAGCCAATCTCACCGGCTACAGCCGTGAACGTCCGTGAGCGTCCCTTTCCATCCCCAAAGTCAAAGGCCTTGCCGGGTTTACACTCGACATCTACCGAGCGACCCGCGTCCATTGGAACGAGCACGATTTCGCCGAATGGGACGACGTGGGATTTGCCATCAATGATGGCAGTAAAACACTCTTCCCCTTCCTTTGCGGTACCTATGGGAGCCAAACAATCGGCGATGCGGACCAGACAGTCCTTTTCGAACACCTCTGTGGCTGCTTCTGGAAGCAGGGTGGAGAGGATGCCGAGCTGGGGCATCATAAAGATGGAGTCTTTAGCGAGGGTGGTAAGTCCCTCCGGCGCGTACG
>JBJTQN010000058.1:0-16577 GCA_046075665.1 Armatimonadota bacterium
TCGATGAGGGCTTTCGCCTGCCTGGTGATCTGTTTACAAACTGCAGGTTGCGTGTAATTGATGAGAAAGTAGCCACCTTCTTCCCACCCCACGACCGGTTTGCCATTCTTTGTCATCCACCACGGATGGCCATCTGGGAGGTGGGAGCGGTGGGCATCCCGGTAGCGGAGCTCGGCGAGCAGCACGATATTCGGATTGCGTTCAAAGAGGCGCTGACGAATGGACTGTGCTGCTGCAATGCTTTCTGGGGCAAACGATACGGCAACCCCTGGAAAGCGTTGATCCCAGCGGAGCCCAAAGAAGTCTGGGGCGTGAAAGACGATGTCATGGCGGGCGATGCTTGTCCACTTATCCTCACCAGCGACTTCCGCCGCGTTCCAAGCCTGAAAGATGGACGGGAACGAGCGGTTGACAATACGCTTCTGAATGGTTTGTTCACGTTGAACCTTTAGATGATTCAACTGCGCAGGCTGGCTGACAGCCCGTTTCATGGCCGAGTGCATAGAGGCACTTTACCCCTGACCCGCTGATTCGGAAAATCCTGAAGCGCCACAGTTGCGGTACATATTGCGGTACGAACCACAACAGGCACGAAAAAAGCCCCTCCGGAGAGGGGCTTCTACATCCTGAAAACGTGGATGGGTCGTAAAGGACTCGAACCTGTGACCCGCTGATTAAGAGTCAGCTGCTCTACCAACTGAGCTAACGACCCACGCTTCAACTTGGATGCGGGTAGATATTACCCCGCTGGGAGGCCTGGTGCAAGAGACTTCGGCGCGTTTTCAACCTGTCCCGCTGTACCCATCCAGTGTAAACTTTCCCAAACATGACCACGAACCCCGTAGACTTTTTCCTCACCACCGGCTATTGCATCATCGAAGATGCTGTCGACCCGGCGCATATCAAGGTCTTGCGGGAGGTGATGCTCACGGATGTCGACAAGATCCTAGCCCGGACCGATACTCCATTCAACTTCAATCGGGGAAACATCCAGCAAGCCCCGCCACCGTTCACGCCGTACCTCTTCGATGACATCCTGTTCAATGACAACGTCGTCGACATCGCGCAACAAATCCTTGGACCAAACATCAAGAACAGCTTTTATTCTGGAAACACGGCACTCCCGGGTGAACATCGCCAACCCGTCCACACCGATGTCCCACATCCCGTCGCCGGTGGACCGTATACGCCAACATCCATCATCGTTGTCAACATCCCCGTCGTTGACATGCACCCCGGAAATGGCTCAATACAGCTTTGGCCCACCACCCACCTCGACACAACCTACGGGGGCGACACGGATGGCATCATCAAAGACGTCGATCTCGAACGCTTTCGGGAATCCAATCCACCGTTCCAGCCATTAGTCAAAGCAGGCACCATTCTGATGCGGGATATGCGCCTCTGGCATGCCGGGATGCCGAATCATACATCCGAGCCGCGGCCGATGATTGCAATGATGCTCTGGAGTGCCGATGCAAAAACATTTGGCGGAATCGAAGTCCCAGAGCGATCTGTCCAGTTCTTCCAAAACAAGCGTATCGAGACCGAGCTTGTCGTCATCCCGGATGAGAGCTTTGACCACATCCAACACGGTGAGAGTTACGGGGTCTGAGGCATCGGAAATCCCTGTGTTCGGGCATCACACACGGTCAAATTGGCGTCCGCCTAGGTAACATCGGTGCATGAATATTCGTCCGTTTGCTCTTGCAGCAGCCCTGACACTCGTTGCCGGCTGTAATCCCGCGACGAAGCAGGCAGCACGTCCTGTTCTCACTAAGACCGCCGATGGGCGTAATGAGCTCAAAGTTGGCTTTCTTCCCGTGACCTGCCACCTGACGTGCCCCGTAACGGACTTTGCGAGCCGCACCAGCAAAGACAACCGCTTCGCGAGTGAAAAGTATCTGGCATGGCCGGATGTTGCAAACGCATTTAAGTCCGGACGCCTGCAGGCGACATTTATGATTGCTCCGCTTGCACTCAAGCTTCAGGAGCAGGGAGTGAAATGCAAGATTGTGTATCTTGGCCATCGGGATGGCTCGACCGTGATGGTTCGCAAAGAAGATACATCCAAGGACCTCACAGGGCTCAAAGGAAAGACCTTCGCGATTCCGAGTCGCTTCTCAAACCAATATCTTGTCATCCGTAAGCTCATGGAAGATCAGGGACTTGGTGAAAATGACCTGAACTTTGTTGAACTTCCGCCTCCGCAAATGCCTGCTGCACTTGCTGCAAAGAAAATCGATGCCTACTTTGTCGGCGAGCCGCATGCAGCAAAGGCAGAAGTCACCGGCGTCGGCCGCGTGCTCTACAAAGCAAAAGACATCTGGCCACAGTTCATTTCGTGCGTTCTCGTCGTCTCGGATGACCTGATCTCCAAAGAGCCACAGGTCGTAAAGGACCTCGTGAGAGGCATCGCCGAATCTGGAGAGTGGGCAGAAACCCACCGTGATGAGGCCGCAAAGGTCGCAAGCCCATACTATAAACAGGATGAAAAGCTGATTAAGTTTGTCTTGAACGATCCTGGCCGTGTAAGTTATCGGGAGCTGACACCCGGGGATGACGAAATGATGAAAATCGTCAATATGGCCGTTAAGGCTAAGATCATCAGTAAGCCTATCCCTGTCGCACAGTTCCTTGACCGACAGTTTGTGCCGAAGGATATCAAGGCTGCAAATGTCGATATGGCGGATGCTGGGAAATACCCGGCGAACTAGGACATTAGTTTCCGATACTGGATCTTCGGGCTGCGAACCTACGGTTCGTAGCCCATCGCCTTTAAGACCGTCTTAGTTGCATCCACCACGGCCGGGTCCGTCACATCCCGTGGACGTGGAACATCAATACGAAGCTCATAAACAATCGATGCCGGACGCTCTGACAAAACCAAAACCCTGTCGGCCAGCTGAGTGGCTTCTTCAATGTCGTGGGTAACCAGAATGACGGTTTTGGGTTGATTATCGAGCAAACGACAAAGCTCGCCGCGCATCCTAAGCCGCGTCAGATAATCGAGCGCACTAAATGGCTCATCGAGCATCAAAACATCCGTGTCGCCACACAGTGCTCGGCCAATCTCCACACGTTGTCGCATCCCGCCGCTGAGCGAATGCGGATATGCTTTTTCAAACCCAGTTAGGCCGATGCGCGAGACCATATCAGCCACCGCGCGTCGCCTCGTAGCCTGGTCTAACGTAGGCAGGCCAAGTGCAAGATTCCCTTCGACGGTTAGCCACGGATACAGGCCATCCGCCTGGTGAACGGTTCGCGTTGTTCCAGTGCGCTCCAGCGCACCCGATGTTGGCTTTAAGTAGCCAGACAACAATGAGAGCAATGTAGACTTTCCGCTGCCGCTCGGTCCAACGATGGCGACAAACTCACCGGGAGAGACATCCAACTGAATGTCCTTGAGGACGGCTGTTGTCCCATACGCATGGGACAGACCATGAATGCGGATACTCCCAGTGCTCATCGGTCATACCCCCAGCGAATACCTGGCAATCGCGTCAAGAACATCAGCAAGCGATCGCAAAGCATCCCAAGAAGCCCGATCACAACCATCCCAACCAGAATCAGGTCGAGCCGTAGTCCGTTATTGGCATCATGGATCAGGTATCCAAGCCCTGTGTTCCCCGCGAGCATCTCGCCTGCGACCATCACAAGCCAGCAAAGACCCATAGCAACACGTAGCGTTGTCACAAGCTGAGGCAAAATTGCAGGGAAGATCACCCTGGTCAGTCGTCTAATACCTATGAGATCGTAATCCTGAGCAACGCGGAAGTAGACTTTGGGGATGCCCGCAACCGCCGCCATCGTCGAGAGCGCAATCGTCGGGAGCGCCGCAATCACAATCAGAAAAATCACCGCCCCATGCCCGATGCCAATCCAGAAAATCGCAAATGGAATCCAGGCCAGGGGGGAAAGCGACCGCAAGAAGTTCATGAGCGGAAGCAGTGCCAACCGCGGTCCAAGAGCGGTTCCCAGAATCATGCCAAGTGGGACACCTGCGACGACACTGATTGCGTAGCCAGCTCCGACGCGCGATAGCGATGCCAGCGTGTCACGGAGCAAGCTGCCGCTTGCGACCTCTTCACGAAAGCCAGTGACAAAGGCAGCAGGGGTCGGGAAGAACTGCTCTGATAAGTAACCCCGGGCACTAGCAAACCACCAAAGTACGACCAGACTGCCAAATGTCAGAACTGGGTAGACCCATGTCTTGATGGAATCGTGGATGGTTTTCTTTTGCAAAGCGCAAAAGTGTAGCACGCTGAAGGGGAATTCAGGTTAGGTAGACCAACCTCCAAAGTCATCGATGCATGTTGAACACAGGGATTGTTGTGGCTTTGTTGGCATGCAAAACCTGCCAAACACCCGATGACCATCTCGACAAGATTTGGTACTTTAGGTACATCGTGACTATGGGTAGAAGCGTTATTGCCGTTATGGCTCTCGGCATCGCTGTGCTTCCGCTCATCGCTACAACCACGGAGGCACGGTCAGCCCGCTCGGATGAGCGCACCCTTGAAGCCATCGGCTATTTCACCAAGACTCCATCGAACAAAGTCGAACGCCTGGCCGCCGCCATTAGGGCCGGTAAGAATCCACTCTCATACGATGCCCGATTCGGCTACTTACCATCACTTCTGCGCACGCTCGGAATAAACACGAGTACACAAAGCATGGTGTTTTCAAAGACATCCCTGCAAATTGCACACATCACCCCGAGCAACCCGCGCGCCCTTTACTTCTCCGATGACATTTACATCGGCTACATACCCGGATCGGATATTGTCGAAGTGTCCGTTGCAGATCCAGTCCTTGGTGGCGTCTTTTACACCTTCAAAAACCAGGGGAGTGGGGCACCGACATTCAACCGCCATACCTACGAATGCCTTCAGTGCCACGATGGCGCATTGACAAATGGCGTTCCCGGGCACACCGTCCGCTCCGTGCACCCGTATCCGGATGGCCAGGTTGACTTCAGCAGTGGCACACACATTGTTTCAGATACAACGCCTCACTCCGAACGCTTTGGTGGATGGTGGGTCACCGGCAAGCATCTTGCGCTGAACCACGAAGGCAATGCCTTTGTCCGCGGGAGCGGCGGCATGGATAATCCACTCCGCGCAAATCGCACACCAGAAAAGCTGCCAGTCGGAATGATAAACCTCAAGGATTACATCGCTGGGACATCGGATGTCGTCGCACAACTCATCCTTCAACACCAAACCGTTGTCCATAACCGCATCACAGCAGTGACATACGGTACAACGCTGGCCCTCGCCGATGATGCATCCATTGGAGAAGCTCTCGGAAACAAACCAGGCGAGCTCCTCGGTAGCACGCTGTCCCGGATTCGAAACAGCTGCGACACGCTCTTGGATACGTTGTTTTTTGTAGATGAAGCGCCGCTTCCGGCTCCAATCGATGGCGATAAGCGCACAATCATCGACTTTGTGAAGCAAGGGCCGCGGGATCCAAACCTGCAAACACTCAGGCAGCTTGATTTACGGACGCGTTTGTTTCGCTATCGTCTGAGTTTTTTGGTGCATTCTGCCGGTTTCAAACAAATGCCAATACAAGCTCGGTCCTATTGCTGGATACGGATCAAGGCTGCACTGGCCAGCGCGACCGACCCACTTACAGGAAAGCTTGAACCAAGTGAGCGGAAGACCATTCACGAGATTCTGGTGGCAACTGAGAGGGAATATCGGGATGCTCCAGCGAAGTTCAGCGACTGGAAACCCGTCGGACTTACAGCTAAGTGATGCATTAACCAGCAGCCCATCAAGGTATACTCAGCCTACTTTGTGACAATGTTCACAAACCCTGTTATCCAGATGGCTCAATCAAACGTAAACAATCCTCTCCCCGCGCCGCAGCAAAAGCATGCGTATGTTCAGGACATGTTCGATGCCATCGCGCCGCGCTACGATCTCCTTAACTCCGTGCTCAGCATGCGCCTGCACCACGCATGGCGCTATGCCACGGTCAAGGCGCTGGGACTCTCAAATGGTTCGGCTGCGCTTGATATCTGCACCGGCACGGGAGACCTCGCTTTTGCCCTCAGTCGTGCGTGCGGTCCAGCCGGTGTCGTGGATGCATCTGACTTCTCAGAGGGGATGCTCTCCATCGCACGCACCAAGATCACGCCAAGTGGCGGTGCTCCCGTGACGTTTGGGCAGGCAGATGCGCAGAAACTTCCCTATGCGGGGAATACCTACGATGCGGTCACGGTTGCGTTTGGGATGCGAAATGTTGCCGACATCACTGCTGGCATCGGTGAGATGGTACGCGTGGCGAAGTCCGGCGGGCGTATTGCTATCCTTGAGTTCAACCAACCGACCAAAGCGTGGTTCCGTGTGCTGTATCGCTTTTATTCATTCCGTATTCTGCCAGTTATCGGCGGCATGATCAGTGGGCGTAAGTCTGCGTATGCTTACTTGCCTGCATCCGTGGATGCGTGGCCCAGCCGAGAAGAGTTATCAACGCGCATGAAGACAGCCGGCTGCAAATCGGTCACAGTGACGGACTTTTTGTTTGGGGCAGTTGCGCTGCATATTGGAGTTAAGGGATGAGTGTGAAGATCGTGGCAGATGCCATTATTGTTCCGATTCACGCTGAGCTGGATGCTGTCGAAGCATGCATGTCCCGTGAGATCTTGTCTGAGATACGCGTTGTCGAAGCTGTCAGTGGCCATACATTGTTTGCTGGTGGCAAGCGACTTCGCCCTGCGGCCGCGCTTTTGTGCGGAAATGCGCTTGGTCGTCGCAATCTGGATGAGCGTGCCGTTGAGGCTGCCGCCGCCGTCGAGCTGATTCATATGGCATCCCTGATGCACGATGACGTCGTCGACGATGCCGGAGCGCGCCGTGGTCGTCCAACAGCTGGTGCGATTTATGGAAACGGTCTGACAATTCTTGCCGGAGATTATCTGCTGGCAAAGTCGATTCATATCCTTGCGCGTAACGATCAGAACCTAAACCTAATCCGTTTGTTTGCGGGTGTAACCGTCGGGATGACCGAAGGCGAGGTCCTCCAGGCAAGCGTCTCGGGAGACATCACCATTCCTGTTTCGACATATGAAGATGTCATCGAACGCAAAACTGCCCGTTTTATCGCCGGCTGCTGTGAGGCTGGCGGTCGCATTGGTGGGGCAACGGAAACCGAAGCTGATGCATTCCGGATGTATGGCCACCACATTGGGATGGCTTTTCAGATCGCAGATGACCTCCTTGACCTCACCGGTGACCCCGAAAAGACGGGAAAACCAATTGGGACTGACCTCCGAGATGGCCGAGTGACGCTCCCTCTCATCTATGCGCTGGAGACCATGGATGATGAAACACGGGATGCATTTGTTAAGGCACTTGGTCGCGAAACGCTTACGGATGCAGATGTTACTGAAGTCGTGGCAATCCTGAAGGCGCAGGGAGCGATTGCTCGCACATGGAATG
Source organism: Armatimonadota bacterium (assembly GCA_046075665.1). GTDB lineage: Bacteria > Armatimonadota > Armatimonadia > Armatimonadales > Armatimonadaceae > CAIRTT01. Next base: position 7,455 of record JBJTQN010000058.1, read on the forward strand.
CCGCGCGTGGGCATGCGGCTTGTGCACAGGATGCGATTGGCTTCCTCCCAGATGGCCCGTGTAAGGCGTCGCTGCTGATGCTTGCTGACTACAGCATCACGCGTCACGAGTAGGTTTTCGGGCTAGTCTCCTTCGAGGTTCAGGTGTTGTTGCCAGCGGTCCGGGACGGGGACACCTTCATGTCGAAGGAGCCAGGCCTTACGATCAAGCCCGCCCGCATATCCGTGAAGCCCTTGTGAGCCAACAACGCGGTGACAGGGAATCAGCAACCAAATCGGATTTGCGCCGTTAGCGGCACCGACGGCACGCATCGCCCCCGGATTTCCAAGCTGCTTTGCAAGCGCGCCATAGGTCGTCGTAGAGCCGTACGGAATCTCCTGAAGCGCATCCCAAACCTGTCTTTGGAATGCCGTTCCCTTTGGAGAGAGGGGAATGGTAAAGCGTGTGAGGTCGCCTTGGAAGTAAGCATCAAGCTCATCCACAAGCCGTTGTGCTGCAGCATTGTCAGTAGGAATATCCAATAACGACTCGCCCGGATTTTCATCCCGAATGGAAAATCGCACCACTGCACCGGCATCATTCATGCTGCACACCGCGATACCAACAGGGGTGGCCATTTCAAAATCACAGGTCATACCCGTACACTGTACGGCATGAGCCCACTTGATGATTTAACCCCAGTAGATGACACCGTCACACGCCTGCACACAGAAACGGGAAAGGCATGGGATGAAGCATCCGTGCAATATGTCCGTGAGCTTGATGCATCCATTGCAAAGCTTCAAGCCGGCATCCCAAACCTCCTCGAACCTGAAATTGGACAATTGACACGATTGTTAGCCAACGGCGGGGATGTCCTCCATGTTCAGTGCGCCGGTGGGACCGACACGCTGTCGCTGCTGCTCGTTGGTGCATCTAGTGTCACAGGAACCGACATCTCTCCAAACATGCTGGCAGTCGCGGAAGAAAAAGCTGCACGGCTGAACCTTGCTGCCGAATGGGTCCTCGCCGATACCGCCCGTCTCCCTGAGTCCCTGCACAACTGCTTCGACCTTGTTTACACCGGGCGCGGAGCGCTGAACTGGATGATGGATATCAACATCTGGGCAAAAAATGTCAGTGCCTGTGTCCGACCCGGGGGGCACTTGTTTATCTTTGAAGGGCACCCACTCGATTGGATTTGGGATGAACGCTCCGAGACGCTCGAAATTCACCCCGATTATGGCGGATACTTTGATGCGGATATCTGTTCCGAGGCTGAGTGGCCGACATCCTATATCGATGCTGATGCCCAGCCCGCGTCGGGTTGGTCCACAAAGCATGAGCGGCAATGGACTCTCGGGGATGTCGTTACGGCCGTCGCAAAACAGGGGATGATCATCGAAATCCTCTCTGAACATCCGGATTACTACTGGCCGGCTCATCCTCACCTGACGGGGCTTGGGCGTACACACTTACCGCACACCTTTGTTCTCATCGCGAGAAAGCCTGCGGTGCAATGACAATCGTCCTGGTAGAGGGTGATGCATATAGTGATGCAATAGTCAGTCTCGTAAGTATTGCACATCCGAATTATCCGCTCACTGTCGCAGACCATTTGGAGTACAAACGCTTTAACGAGGATATGTTTCGTAGGGAGTGGGTAGCCGTTGACGCCGGTGGATGCGTGATTGGATATGCGTTGATTTCACAAAATCACCACGAATACACCGAAGGGAAGTTTGATATCGAGTTGGTGGTTGCTCCTGAGAATCGTGGAAATGGAATTGCATCGTTGCTGTATCAACAGATAATGGATGCCGCGGTTGAGCAAAATGCAATCGGACTTCGGTGTTACGTGGATACAACAGATGGTGATGGTGCGAAGTGGGCATCCGCGCGTGGCTATGAACGGACGCTGGTTTGCTGTGATGTTGTCCTAGATGTTGCGGCGTGTCAGCTGCCATCCGAGTCTGACCTCTCCAAAAACGCCAGTGAACTCGGTATTCGGGTTTCGACATTTGCTGCTGAGATGCTGTTGGATGAAGCAGCTCCTAACAAATTTCATAAGCTCTCCACTGAAATCCGGCGGGATATTCCGGGGCCGGATGTCCTTGAGGATGTACCCTTCGAACAATTTGTGAAGTCACTCGACTCGCCAAATCGCTTAGGGGATGCACAGTTTGTGGCGATCCGGGATGGTGAGTGGATTGGTATGTCGACGCTGTGGCGTCGAGGTGCGGATGATGTGCTGCAAACGGGAGCGACCGGTGTTGTGCGAAGTGAGCGCGGTAAGGGCATCGCGACGCTGCTCAAGCATTATGCGGTTCACTATGCCAAACAAAGAGGTGCCCCGCAGATTATCACGGACAATGCGGAGCAAAATGCCCCAATGCGTGCAATCAACCAACAGCTAGGATTTATTGCACTTCCCGAGACTTGGTTGATGGAGAAGTCGCTGATTCGTTGACATTCATACCTTTCGTCGTGTGGGCTTTGCGACCATGAAACTCGTTTGGTTGCGGTTCAGTCCCTTTGTCTGGGATACACGCCGTGCGGAACTCGTGTCGTTTTCCGTACAAACCGTTTGTCGTGTGGAACTCGATCGCTTTCCGTTCAAACCGTTTGTCGTGTGGAACTCGTTTGATTTTCCGTACCAACCATTCGTAGGGGCAGGCTGCCGTGCCTGCCCGTGGTGATCATAATCTCCAACCCCATAACAAAATACACCCGGCAGGAATCGAACCTGCGACATGGCTTCACTTGCATCGGTGAGAAAAAATAAAAACCCCACTCGCGTAACGAGTAGGGTCCAGAGGTTACAAAATACACCCGGCAGGAATCGAACCTGCGACCAATTGCTTAGAAGGCAACTGCTCTATCCGCTGAGCTACGGGTGCATCGCTCACATTCTACCGAATGTCTATTCGTGAGGCGTACAATAAACGCATGTCTAAGCGCCTCCTGCTCATCGATGGCTACTCATTGCTCTTTCGCGCCTTTTTCGCGATGCGGGCACTGACCAACAGCAAAGGCGAGCCAACCAATGCTCTCTTCGGGCTCACGAATATGCTCATCACGCTGATTGAGCGCGAAAAACCCGATGTGATGATCTGCGCATGGGATGCGCACGCTGCGACATTCCGCCACGATGCGTTTCCGGACTACAAAGGTCACCGGCAGGAAACTCCGGATGACCTTAAGCTTCAAGCCCCGATGGCTCGGCAGCTTGTCCTCGCATTTGGTATCACCCCGCTTGAAATTCCCGGCTACGAAGCAGATGACATCATCGGCACGCTTGCCGTCCGCGGTCAGCAACAGGGCTACGATGTTCTGATTGTCACCGGTGACTCTGACAACCTACAGCTCGTCCGGGATGGCATTTCGGTCATGATCACCGTCAAAGGTGTAACCGATACAGTCATTTATGACCAAGACAAAGTCGTTGAACGCTATGGCCTGACGCCGGTACAGCTCGTCGACTACCGCGCACTTAAGGGTGACAGCTCAGATAACATCCCGAATGTCCCAGGCGTCGGCGAGAAAACCGCGACCGCGCTGCTACAGAAGTACGGCACGGTGGAAAATGTGATGGCGAATGTCGATAACATCGACAAGCCAAAAATTCGCGAGTCCATTCGGGAACACCTCCATCAGATACCGCTGGCACGGATGCTTGCGGAAATCCATAAGGATGTTCCTCTTGACTACACCCTGCCGGAAGTGGATTTAGCGGGACCGTTTGTCCTGCAAACCGATGCCCTTGTCGCATACCTCGAGCGCCTCGAGTTCCGCACGCTGCTTAAGCGCGTTCCCGGAGCCAAAATCGCATCGACGCCAACGCTATCCAGCGGTTCATCCGTTGTTAGCGATAGCAAACCCGCAGCGGATTATGCTGCGGTCCCGGATGGCAGTGAGGATGACAATAGTGCGGCAGCTGCGCCGCGGGATGTCAACATTTCCGATGACCTTTCAATTCTCGCGACATGGGTGGGCAAACCGGTAGCCGTACGCGTCGCCGCTGGGCCGGGGGCATCCCTTGATGCGCCTATCTACGGCATTTGTCTCGCAGATGGCAGCGGTACAGCACTTAGAATCTCGGCACCACTCGAGGAAGTCGTTGACACGGGGCTGTTCGGAGGAAGCACAGCCGCATCTGAGATCGATCCAGTTGTCAAGGCATTCCTTGAGGATGCGAATCAACCGAAATGTGTCCACGATGCACGGGGCACTTTGGTGCTCCTTACACGCCTTGGCATCCATCTTGAGGGGCTGTCATTCGATGCTGAACTGGCATCGTACTTGCTCCAGGCCGGGCGACGGAGTGGCTATGCCGTCCATGATGTAGCTGCGTTTTTTGGTGGTATCCAGCTTGAGCGGGCTCCGGATGCAAAAGAACTCAAAGATGTCGGAACAGCTGAGCGCATGGAAATCGCGCTTCGGAATGCGGCGCTGGCTGCCGATTCCATCGCGGCACTTCAGCCTCTGATGGATGAAAAACTCAAGGCTGCAGAGCAGACGGACTTAATGCAGACGATGGAGCTTCCGCTTGCGCCGATTCTGGCTGAGATCGAGTGCATGGGTATTTGTCTCGACAAGGATGAAATGAAGCGTCAGGCGGCCGCCATGGGGGAACGGATCACCAAACTGGAAGCCGAGATCCATGAGCAGGCCGGTGAAAAATTCAGTATCGCAAGCCCGAAGCAGCTACAACACATTCTTTTCGAGAAAATGGGTGTCCCTAGCGGAAAGAAGACGAAGACGGGTTATTCCACGGATGCGGATGTCCTTGAGGAGCTGGCACCTAACTATCCGATTGTTGCCAATATTCTGTCTTATCGTGAACTGACCAAGCTCAAGAGTACGTATGCGGATTCGCTGCCCGAGCAGGTCCGCGCCGATGGTCGTATCCACACAACGTTACACCAAACGGTGGCGGCGACTGGTCGCCTGAGCTCAAGTAACCCGAATTTGCAGAACATTCCCATTCGGACAGAAGTTGGTCGAGCACTCAGAAAGGCCTTCGTCGCCCCCGCGGGCAAAGTGTTACTTAGCGCCGACTACTCCCAGATTGAGCTGCGCATTTTTGCTCATGTGGCAGAAGATGAAGAGCTGCGGGCGGCATTCTGGTCAGGTGAGGATATCCACGTCTATACAGCGAGCAAAGTCTACGGTGTCGACCCCGCGGATGTCACCAAGGACATGCGCCGCGCCGCCAAGACAGTCAACTATGCAGTTCTGTATGGCATCTCCGATTTTGCATTGGGACGACAGCTCAAAATGACCAGCGGAGAAGCCAAAGCACTCAAGGCTGGGTACTTTGAGCGCTTTCCGGCAGTACGAACGTGGCTTGATACAACAATTGCGTTTGCGAGGGATCATGGCTATGTACAGACCCTCGAAGGTCGCCGTCGGTGGATACCTGACATCAACAGCCGTGTCTTCCAGTTCCGCCAGGCTGCCGAGCGTGCCGCAGCGAATATGCCAATACAGGGCTCAAGTGCTGACATCATGAAGCGGGCGATGATCGATACGGCCCACATGCTGAGGACTTCCAGACTTCCTGCGACATTGCTGCTACAGGTCCACGATGAACTCCTGTTCGAAGTTGATGCTGCAGCGGCACAGGACCTCGCCGGGCATGTACGTAGCTGTATGGAAGGTGCTGCGAAGCTGTCAGTCAACCTCGATGTTGATGTCAAGACAGGTTTGAACTGGGCCGAGACGATGCCCTTGGATACCACCGAGTAGCAAAGTCCGGTTCGTTTCCAGTCGTTGAATGCACCGCGTTCCGATGTGATTGCATGGCAGATGTCGACGCGAACACCGTCAATGTATGCCGTGTTTAGGGGTAGCCTGCGTGTGAATGATATTACGTGAAAATACGAGTATTTCATATTGACAAACCAACTATTTAAGGTTTGTTGTAGCCCTGATTTGACATCAAATCTCATGTGACTGATGACCTTCAAATGCCCCCAATAATTGGGGGCATTTTTGGTGCAACAAATACGCTGGTATGGCTTGACGTGCAACCACACCTACGCCTATAATCCCGAACACATCCACTCTTAACACAATATCTGGGGTCTGTGGACTGGCTGGCCAACTAGATATTGATTGTGAAGTAGATGCGCCATTTGTTAGTTGTTGATAGGAAGTGCTGTAGATGACGACGATCCCGACGAAGAACAAGACCACTAGGGTTGAGCTCGGAACGAAGATATTTGAGCTGGACGAGGCGAAAGCAGTAGAAGCTCTTCAAGCGAAACGTGTGATTAACGGTCGGGAAACGATGACGTTCAACCTCTTGCCGCTGAAGTACCAGTGGGCATACGAAATCTACCGCAAGATGAAGGCGAATCACTGGGAACCGGAAGACATCCCGATGCAGCGCGATATCGAGCAGTGGCGGTCCGAAACGGCCCTCTCTGACATCGACCGGTGGATTCTCCGGATGGCAGTTGGTTACTTCAGCGCAGCCGAAGGCATTGTTGGGGATAACATCCAGCACGTTGTCCGCGAACTCGTCACCGCCAGCGAAATCAAACTGGTTCTCGGACGGCATGCACATGAAGAAAACATCCATGCGGATAGTCTTCTGTACATGATCTCCTCGCTCGGGCTAAATCCTCATGAGTGCGAGGCGATGTTCGAAGATATCCCGACGATTAAGAAAAAGAACGAGTTTGTCAGTCGAATATCTAAGTCTCTGCGACGGGATCTTGACCTGACAAGCCAAGAGAATCAACGCCTCCTCGCTAAGAACATCTTTGTATTTGGGCAGTGCATGGAAGGGACACAGTTTTATGGTCTCTTCGGGATGATGCTTTCCTTGTATCGTCAGGGCAAGTTCCCGGGAATCGGGATGATGTTCCGGTACACGCTTCGGGATGAGTCGAATCACATCGAGGTATTCCGCAACCTGTTCATCGCATTGATTCAGGAGAACCCGGAGCTCTGGACGGTTGCGTTCAAGCAGGAACTCACGGACTTGATGAAAGAGGCTGTCGGACTCGAAAAAGAATTTATCCGGGACTGCCTGCCAGTTGCGGCGCTTGGTCTGTCATCTGAAGAGTTCGAGACTTACATCGATTACATCGCCGATCGCCGTCTCGAGGGTGTTGGCCTCGACCCGCTACACGCCGGGTTGGTGAATCCGCTCCCATGGCTGGCCGAACTGATGGACATTCGTAAGGAACAGAATTTCTTCGAAGGCCGTGTTACTGAGTATCAGAAGTCGAGCTCACTGGGCACCGTGGATGACGACGACCTCTAAGTAAGGTTTTCCGGATAACGGATTTCATCAGAGTATGTGTTTGTCGGGCAGATGGCCCGGGTTTTCTGGAGTTGTGGTGAGCTATGGCAACAAGATCGAATCTCCCTGAGATACTGCGTGACCTCGAAGTTAAGAAAGTCGTCGAGTCAAACGGACGTCCCCAAATTAACTGGGCTACGCACTTGAGTGTTGCACAAGAGCTCACAGATGCCGGCCATGTGAAGGTTGTCGGCGAAGTCGCGGATGGCGGGGTCAGTCTTGCACGGGTTGCTCAGCTCGTCGGGGATGCGCTTGCAAATGTTTATGTTGCTCGCGGATTGGATGTCGATACGATCACGAACCGCGAATTTGTTGCGGGTGTCGCCCGTGGCGTGGCAGACAGAGTCGCATCTGTAGCGCACGAAACCCAGCAGATTCGCCTCTCGGAATACGATTTGTCTGTGCTTACCGAAGCAGTGTTGATAGAGCGTGGTTCATTCGATGTTGCAAAAAGCCTTGTGATGCAGCGTGCGACGCTTCCTTTTGGTCGTGGGGTTGTAGCTGACCTTCGCTTGATTCGCCGCAACGGACAAGTGGTCCCGTGGAATGCCGACAAAATTGAAATCGCCGTTCGTAAAGCATTTTTGAGTCTTCAACTTGATTCAGAACAGGCAATCGAAATCGCTGAAAAGGTTACTCATCGTGTGCGAACACTTGGGCGATCGTATGTTTCCATTGAAACCGTTCAGGACCTGGTGCAGGAAGAACTAATCCTTTCCGGACACATGAAGGTTGCAGAACACTACATCGTCTACCGTGCTCAACGTGCCCTCCTGCGTGCACAGGAGCAGGCGATGCTCGCAAGCGGCGACAATGCTCAGGTATCGATGCTGTCGGTTACGGAACCGGATGGCTCTCTCGTTTTTTGGGATGGTGAAGACCTTCGGGCTCGTATTGAGTTTGCCCGCATTGGCCTCGACCTTGCATTGACATCCGCAGAAATTGAAGCAGAACTGCTCCGCTCAGTTCGGCCGGATATCTCACGAAGTGACCTTGAAAGAACGATTATCCTGAACGCGAAAGCCTTGATGGAACGGGATGCAGACTACGCTAAGTTTGCTGGCCGGATTCTGCTGTCGTTCATGTACGAGGAAAGCCTTGGATGGGATATTGTCCGTGATGGTGTGTCCGGTCTGCAATCAGCACACGCAAAGGCGCTGCGTCCATCCCTCGAGCGGATGGTAGAGATTGGGCGTCTCGCGAATGACATCCTGAATTATGATATCGAGCGCTTGGCGATGGCATTGGATCCATCCGCCGACCTTGACTTCGACTATCTTGGGCTCCAGACGCTGTACGATCGCTACCTCATTACGGATAAGACAGGTAATCGCAAACGTCGTATCGAGACTCCGCAGCTGTTCTGGATGCGTGTTGCGATGGGGCTTTTCCGTGAAGAGCCAAATCAGCGGGAAGAGCGTGTCATCGAGCTCTACAATATGTATAAGAGCCGACGATTCTGCTCATCGACACCTACATTGTTTAACTCGGGAACCCTTCGCTCACAGCTGAGTTCCTGCTACTTGTACAAAGTGGATGATTCCATCGAGTCCATTATGATCCGGGGAATTGCTGAAAATGCATTTCTTTCTAAGTGGGCAGGTGGCCTCGGGGGCTCATGGACGGCTGTTCGCGGTACCGGTGGCTACATTCAGGGTACCAATGGCGAAAGCCAAGGGGTTATTCCATTCCTCAAGATGCATAATGATCAGCTGGTCGCGGTTAATCAGGGGGGTAAGCGTGCCGGTTCCGGATGCGCCTATCTCGAGGTCTGGCATAACGACATTATCGACTTCCTTGAGCTTCGAAAGAACACCGGGGATGAG
>JBJTQN010000059.1:0-6000 GCA_046075665.1 Armatimonadota bacterium
GAGAATTCATCTTGCAGCTCGAAGATGAGCACCCGAGTCACATTGTCTTGCCCGCGGTTCATAAGCCAAAAGTCGAAGTCGAACGGATGTTCAATAAGCTGTATGAATCTCCAATGGGTGCATCCGCAGATGAGCTTGCACAAACAGCCCGTCGTGTAATTCGACAGGATTTTCTTGATGCTGAGATCGGTATATCCGGCGGCAACTTCCTGATCGCAGATACGGGTTCTATTGTGATCGTCGAAAACGAAGGAAACGCTAGGCTCACAACAAGTCTTCCTAAGTGCCACATCGCAATCGTTGGCATCGAAAAGGTCATTCCGTCGATCGATGACCTCCCGATCTTTCTGAATCTCCTCAGCCGCAGTGCCACCGGTCAGAGATCCACCGTCTTTGTAAGCACAATTACAGGTCCAAAGACTGAGCAGGAACCCGATGGCCCAGAAGAGATGCACATCGTTCTGGTCGACAACCGACGTTCAACCATCCTCGCAGATGACAAGCTTCGCCCAATCCTACGCTGTATCCGATGTGCTGCCTGCGTAAATACATGCCCCGTCTATCAGCAAATAGGTGGTCATTCATATGGATGGGTTTACACTGGGCCCATCGGTGCAATTTTGGATCCAGTTCTGCTCGGCTTGGAGAATGCATATCACCTGCCCTATGCAAGCAGTCTGTGTGGCGCATGTACGGAAGTTTGCCCGGTAAAGATCCCCATTGATGACATTTTGGTTGAACATCGCCGCCGAACTGTGAGTGCATCTCTTACCGGGACAGCAGAGGCAATTGCGATGGCATCGTTTGCTAAAGTCATGATCAATCACAACCTTTACGAGGCAGCGACGAGACTCGCGGCCGTGATGCCATCATCGAATGGACGAACCGCACGCATGCCGTTGCCTGTCATAACGGACTGGCAGTCCTCCCGGGACCTCCCGGCGATCAAGGGTCCGCGCTTTCGGGACATCTGGAAACAGCGCCTCGCAGCGGCGGGAGACGGCCATGGAGCGTAATCGGTTTATTGCACAGCTGCGTAGCCGGATGCCAACCACTACGCGTAAACCGGTGTACGTAGACGACCGCGTTCAGCGGAGGCTGTCACCCGATGCGTGTCTTGCCCTCTTTCTAGAGCGGGCAACTGCAGCCCTCAGCCACGTGCACGTCTGCGAGTCTATTGAAAAGGCCGCTTCTATCATCGACTCGATCATTGCCAATGAATCGTATGTTGATACGGGTTGCCGGCGCTTTGCACGAGTACTTGATAGCCTGTCTGTAAGGTCTGAAAGATCATTGGCATCAGATCGCGATGTAACATTTGGCATCAGCGAAGCAAGATTTGGCGTAGCGCTAACGGGCACCTGTGTTATCGATTCAACACAGCATCGCGGTGGAACATTACTTCCCCCGCGGCACATCATCCTAATAGATGCATCCGACATTGTTGAGGACCTGCACGCAGCGTATGCACGTGTTGCTGAATCCCTTCAAGTAAACCGGACATCGGTCTTTGCATTCCACACAGGTCCCAGCCGAAGTGCTGACATTGAACAGACGATGGCACTTGGTGTCCATGGACCTGGAAATGTACATATCGTGGTATTTGCAATACCGTCCCTTCAGTGATAACCTCGCAGGGTTGAGAGTGCGCAGTGATGTCGCACGACCAATCAGGCGCGCCTGTTCCGTCCGGGGGGACGGCTGTGCGGGCCCAAAAACTTCATCTCGAAGGAGATCCCCCATCATGAGTTTGCCCACGGATGTTGCAGCACAGGTTGTTGCTGACTACAAAACCCACGAGTCTGACACAGGCTCCCCAGAAGTTCAGATTGCGTTGCTTACAGCACGTATCACCCAGTTGACCGCGCACCTCAAGGTGCACAAGCATGATCACCACACTCGTCGTGGACTCCTTATGCTGGTCGGACGTCGCAAGCGTCTGTTGGGATATCTCTACAATGTGGATGTTGAGCGATATCGCTCGCTGGTTCAGAGGCTTGGTATCCGGTCTCGTCTTTAGGTCGCTGTGCGGCCGAAAGCGGAGGGCGCCCGCAATCGTTTGCGGTGCGCCTTTCGTGTTTTTACAGCACCCGTAAACAAGCGGAATTCGTGCTGAGCGTGCGTTGAAGAAGGAAACTAAACAAACATGTCAACTTTACATTCTGTTGACTTCACACTGCCTGATGGCCGTGTCGTAACAGTTGAAACCGGTAAGCTTGCTCTGCAGGCTAACGGTTCCGTCACCGTTAGAGTAGGTGACACTATCATTTTGGCTACGGCTACGATGAGCAGTCAAATGCGCGGAGGGATTGACTTTTTCCCGCTGACCTGTGACTACGAAGAGCGTAAGTACGCAGTTGGCAAGATTCCTGGTGGATTTGTCAAGCGCGGTGGCCGTCCATCCGAAAAGGCCACTCTGGTCTCACGTCTGATTGACCGACCTCTCCGCCCTTTGTTTGACAAGGGAATGCGAAATGATGTTCAGGTCATCGCGATGCCTCTGTCTGTCGACCTCGACAACATGCCGGATGTTCTTTCCGTCCTAGCTGCATCCGCGGCCCTCACCGTCTCGAACATCCCATGGGCCGGACCGATTGGAGCCGCACGCGTAAGCATTGCTGAAGATGGCTCCTTTATCGCCAACCCAACCCAAGAGCAGATTACCGCATCCCCTCTCGACCTCGTAGTCGCAGGTACGGCAAAAGCTATCCTGATGGTGGAAGCGGGCGCAAGCGAAGTTTCCGAAGAGAAGATGCTTGCAGCATTTGACTTCGCTCATGATGTGATTAAGACGCAGTGCGCAGCACTTGACGAGCTCCGTGCCAAGGCTGGCAAGGAGAAGATCACGGTCAAGCTCCACGAAGTCAACTATGAAATCGTCAAGGTTATCCGTGAGCAGTTCGGTGCCACGTTGCGCTCAGGTCTTCAGGATCCCGATAAGGCAAGCCGTGAAGCTGGCCTGACTCTGTTGATTAACCAGGTTGTGGATGCCCTCTCGGCAACCTATCCGGACAACATCGCAGACCTCAAGGAAGGCGCTGATAAGGTCGTTAAGGAACAACTCCGTGACCTTATCCTGACAGAAGGACGCCGTCCAGACGGTCGTGGAACACGCGACATCCGCAATATCGGCTGTGAAGTTGGACTCCTTCCACGCGTCCATGGTACGGGTCTCTTCACGCGTGGCCAGACGCAGGTTCTGACCACCTGTACGCTTGGTTCTCCTGGCGATGCGCAAATGGTCGATACCCTCGAAGAAGATGGCGAAAAGAAGTATATGCACTTCTATAACTTCCCACCTTACTCGGTTGGAGAAGCCCGTCCAATGCGTGGTCCTGGTCGCCGTGAAATCGGACATGGTGCACTTGCTGAGCGCGCTCTGATTGCAGTCCTTCCTGATTCCTCAGCATGGCCATACACCATGCTTCTGACCAGTGAAGTTCTCGAGTCAAATGGTTCCACATCGCAGGCATCCGTCTGTGGTTCAACCCTTGCCCTCCTCGATGCAGGTGTTCCTATCAAGGCTCCTGTCGCAGGTATTGCGATGGGACTGATCACCGATGAGGAATCCGGTAAGTACGCAGTTCTGACTGACATCCAGGGAATGGAAGACTTCTCTGGAGACATGGACTTCAAGGTTGCTGGTACGGCAAACGGTATCACAGCACTGCAACTTGACACGAAGATCCAAGGCATTCCCCGTGATGTCTTTGTAGAAGGATTTGCACAGGCACTTGAAGCACGCTTGTACATCCTTGGCAAGATCAACGAAGCTATCGGCGCTCCACGCGAGCAAATGTCCGAGTACGCTCCACGCATCATTTCCCTCAAGATTGATCCTGAGCAGATTGGTGCTGTCATCGGACCAGGTGGCAAGAACATCAAGAAGATCTGTGCTGAAACGGGTGCGAAGATTGATATCGAGCAGGATGGCTCGGTCCATATCACCGCAACAGACGGTACAGGTGGTGATACCGCTCGCAAGATTATCGAAGACATGACCCGGTTGGTTAAGCCTGGCGATATCGTTGAGGGTCGTATCACGCGCTTCCTTCAGTTCGGTGCATTCGTTGAGATTGGTGGAGGCCGTGATGCCCTCGTCCATGTATCACAGCTTAGCGACACACCACCATCCCGCCCGGATGAAAATCTCAAGCTCGGCGATGTGATGACGGTTCGTATTACAGAAGTCGATGGGCAGGGTCGTGTCAACGCCACAGCACGTGGCTTGGACCTACCGTTTGATCCAGAGAATCCTGAACCGGGTCGTCCACCTCGCCCTACGGGCGACCGTGGCGGTCGCGGTGGTGACCGTGGTGGCCGTGGCGGTGACCGTGGTGGACGCGGAGGCGATCGCGGTGGCCGTGGCGGTGACCGTGGTGACCGTGGCCCTCGCCCTGAGCGTGATGCTGAGCGCCCGGCAGAAACAGCTCCGGCTGTGGATGTTGAAGAAGGCGATGGCATGCCAAAGGCACGCTTCCGTCCTCGTCGCTGATTGCATCCAGCATCAGCTCAAAGCCCCTGAGGAGAAATCCTTGGGGGCTTTTGCCAATTACATGGATTGGGTCTAGCGTTCGTCCATACTGGAACAACAATCCATCGGGAATGATGCAAATGAATACAATGGTTGACCCCAGCAGCAGGGGCTGTACAAGCTACGGGCAGAGCAGTATTTGGTCAATCCCCTATCTCGGATGATGACACACAGAGACCAACCAAACCTGCCGACTTTAACCTATGGTCGGTGCCTACTTTACCGCGGGCGACCACGTAAGCCCGGTAACGCTTAGATCTTCCGGCGAGATTGCAACTGGAGGAATCGAAGCATCCATCGGCACAACATATACCCTACCTTTGCTGATGTAAGCGACTTGCTTTCCATCCGGGCTTATCGAAACGCCATCAATCGGAGCAACAGCCAGCCGCGCACCAGAGACGGAATCTCCGGCACCTCCGAGAGGCATCACGGCAAGTCCTGCATCAGAGCCCTTGGACTTCCAGAAAACGATATTCGAACCATCGGCTGTTGCCATAATGCCATCGGCTTCGATAGGAAATTCAGTGACAGCCTCGACGACAAACTCACTGTTCCAAAGGACAAATCGGGACTTGCCTTCATCGATACCTTCTTCGCTCGGAGCCGCAGCGGAAACAGAAGGCACCTTATCCAACATATCGTTCCCGATGGGAATCGGTTGCTTGAGCGGAATACCGCCAGAGACAAGCGCTGCAGCTTTCCCATCAGGCAAGAAAATCGGAACGATTTTCTTGCCCTTTGCAAGAATGGCAGGGGTCTCATTTTTCTCATCGTAAATGAGACAAATCTGGTCATACTCGCGTTTGATGACAACAAGCATAAATGATTCATCTTCATTTACTGCGAAATCAACCACACCGCCGTACTCGAATATCTCCGCAATGAGACGGTTTTCCCGCTTCATCTCCGCATGCGGAAAGACTGCCTTTGGATCCCCACCGTTTGGATGAACGGAAATTAGGCGTCCACCGTCGAGGTAGTAAATATTGTCTGCGAGATGAAACTGAGGGCGTTCCTTGGTACCGGAACTGGCCGCAGACTGTGTCAGCTGGATGACTTTCTGCCCTTTTGCGGCATCCATAACACACAAGTGGCGAACATCTCCGACAGCATACGTTCCAAACTGTGTGAGAAATCGATTGCTGGTAAACGCAATCGTCTGCCCGTTTGAATCTAAAATCGGTTCGCCTTCAGATGGCTCATCAGATGTCAGCTGCACGAGTGAGCTCCCATCGTTGGCATTCATCATGAATAGGTCCGTGGAAGATCCTTTTGTAGCCGTCACAACAAGCTTTCCGGAGGTGCTTGGTATAGCCGTCCCAGGGATTGGAAATCCAAGACTGCCCCACCTTGCGAGGAGAGCAACGATAGTGAATGCGACAAGGAGGAGGATGATATTGCGGGGCGTGATGCGCTTTGGTTTCATAACAGGTCTCTTGTATGGGTGTGAATTACTATCAATA
>JBJTQN010000060.1:0-8732 GCA_046075665.1 Armatimonadota bacterium
AGCTGCCCGGTCTCTCCACCAAAGTTCTCATTGAATGAATACAGGCCACGCATATACTTGCCATCCTTGGGTGCGCGGAAACGAGCGATTAGACTCCATTCGCGACGGTCCGGAAAGTAAAACCAGCCAGTGTAGGTTGTAAATGCTCTATCCACCTCTGCCGTCATGTAATAGCGAAAGGTATCGCCCAGCTTCCAGTTGTAGACGAGGTGGCTATGCCCCCCGGTGCCTTCATTGCCAAACGAGTCAGCGACGACTCCAGGGCCCTTTGCAAGAAGCGTAACCCTATTTTCTGAGCCCACTTTGTTACGGTCAACGGCCTCGTTTCCTGCATCCCAGACACTAAAAATGATGCGTCGCTCTGTCGTTGAGTTGACTTGCATGCCAAAGTAGCCACGGTGCCATCCACACACTTCGTAGTACGTGTGGATGGGGTCTGTCTCAGGCGTGCACTCATTGTAGAAACCAGCGACCTGCTGGTCACGCGTTGTTGGATAACCAAGGTGGATGCTCGCGCAATTTCGGCGTTCTTTATAGTTGAAATGCGCGCTCCTTGTCGCTTGCCCCTGAAGCACAAGCGCCACGATTTTCAATACATTTTGACGACCAGAGGATGGTCCGATGCCATTCCCGGACAGGCTGAACGATACGAACTTGTCTTGGTTCACAACAAATGGCTGACACGGGATATCGACAGCTTTGCCATCCGGACCCGCCGGGATTTCGATGACCTGTGCCTTGCCATCCACGCTGAGGGTGAGCTTTATTGCCGTAAGCGGGGCTGGAATCACCCTAAGGCTGATATCGCATTTTCCGGCGGTAAGTTTCCCGTACCAAGTCAGTGACTGCTTTGGATTTGTCAGTGCTGTGGGCTGATTTTCGCGAATTTCCAACCCGTATGGATCGGGTGTGACATATGCGGAGTGTGCAGGGATGACGAGAGGAGTGGCTTGCCGGTGAAACATTCCATCAGAATACACCTCGGTTCTAACCCCGTGCCTCCGTGAGCTCAATAATCCAGATTGTTTTTGATGTGGTATCCCATGGAACATCCACAAAATGATGCTCTATATGAAACAAGTCGTGTTCCCAAAGTCCGAGAGCATCGAGGGCCTGGGGACGGATTGGGTCTGCAATCAGTACCGGGACCCCGCGCTTGGTAAACAGCGGAAGGAGATTCTTCAGATACGGATGCATCGAGCGCTCATAAAGAATGTCTGTACCAATCACGATATCTGTTGACTCAACAAGGCTCACTGGAAAATCCCGCCAGTCACCTAAACATGTCGTCGTTGTTACGCCATTGATGTTTGCATTGCGTGATGACAGCTCCAGGGCACCATCGAGGTAGTCTGTTTGTATTACAGTCGCGCCAGCGATTGCCGCCACAACGCCTGCCAGCCCAACACCACAACCGAGCTCGAGTACGCGCTTACGTGCAAAGCGATTGGCATTATCCAGAATGTACGTTGACAATCCAATGGCACTGGGCCATAGCATCCAGCCATAGGGAAAGTGATCAAGGTCGTGTTGTGTCTTGACCGTGTCAATCAGTGCATCCTGGTCAGCTACTGCTTCAACATTCAATACCCGGTCGCCGATGGCAATTCCGGTGATGGTAGTGGGCCAACGGAACATGACCCACGAAATTATCACATTTCAGCCGATATCCGCTGGTGCAGCCTAATCGCTATCCGGCAAGCAGTCGTTCAAGCACTGGCTGTACCCGATCGTGAACTGCCTGATTGGCATAGCCGCACCAAGAAACATCCGCCCGGATGTCGAGCGGAGCACACAGGCGGTCACCGTGTTCATCCACAACAATCACGCCAGCCTCGCGTGCAATCAGCTCAACACAGATGTCATAGGGATGGCAGACGAGTTTCCCGGGTAACCCAAGTTTCTTAAAAAACACGGGACGTAGATCTGCAGTAAACCTATCGTGACCAATCATCAGTTCATAGAGTTGACCGCCGGTTGTCATGTATTGGTCGTCGAAGACCAGAGGATTCTCGCCCGGGTTTGGAGCGACCTCATCGAGCAGCTGCTCTTCAAACTCAGCCATGGCGGCTTTGGCAGGCGGAAAGAATTTTGCAATTGAGCTGAAGCCATGTGACAGCGTCTCTTCCTGACTTGGCCGGATTTGCGCATCCTGCTCACTGCCATCATGTAGGTTTCGGATCCGCCGAAATGCACCTTCACCCTGGATAGCCCAGAGCTGATCGGCGAGGAGAGCACGGCTTGTCGGGAGCTCTGTCATCATCGCGACCTCGATATCAAGCAACGTCGTCTCTCGTCCCTTGTTGGGTGCGATGCCGCTAAGCGCCCAGCTCGACCGCTTGTTGAACATCAGGTTACGGGTGCCATCAATAGGGTCAAAAATCAACAGAAAGCGGGCATCCTCTTCACGGGCATCATGTGGAAACACTTTCCAGCCCGCATCCTCAACACCTTCGGAGATAAGTACAAGTGGGCCTTCGGCTGCCGCCCACTCTTCGCAGTAAGCATCGATGATGTCTTCTGCAATCGTATCGATCGCATAGATCGTGTCTCCGCCACGAACATCCGCCACCGCCGACAGTTCATCCACCGTTGATTTCACATCCGCTGCGGTCAAGGCAGCCAATAATGCCTTTTGCAGCTGGTCATGTATTCTGTGCAGGTGATCCACAAGTGCCTGTCGGTTGTTTAGCAAGGTTTTTTAACTCCGGTTGATGGTGCATCAAGTAACACGCATATCGTACAAAAATCATCCATCAGGCCTATGCGTGGTGCCGATGTTTGCATCGACAATCGATAGATAATGCAAGAGGGGTTTTCAAGTTATGGGATTCACTGGCAGGAAACCGCTCTTAGTTTCGGTAATTTGCTGTCTAGTATCCGGGACACCATGTAATCCTGCCGGATAACATCGGATAACTGTAACAACGTGGTGTATGACGACTCTACGCAGCCGTAGCAGTCCCGCCACCACATATGGAGCTTACGATGACATCTTCTGCGAAAACTGCCTTACTTTTTGTCGGTACATACACGACGAACAATGACTCGGAAGGTATCTACACATATCGCTTCGACCTCGAAAATGGTTCCCTTCGCAAGCTGCATGCTGGCCCCAAGACCGCCAGCCCTTCCTTTTTGGCCCTCAATGCTGATGCAACGGTGCTTTATGCAGTGAATGAAACAGAAACGGGCGAAGTCACATCGTTTACGGTGGACCCTACAGATGCATCTTTGACTGTGCAATCTACGCAAAAGTCAATGGGTGTGCACCCGTGTCACATCGTCCTTGATCGCTCTGGCAAGAATGTACTTATCGCGAACTACACGAGCGGAACCGCGACATCGCTTGGTCTTGCAGCGGATGGCAGTCTGAAGCCAGGAACGACAGTGCAGCAGCGCGGAACGGGTCCAGATAAGGCGCGTCAGGAAGCAGCGCATGCCCATTCAGCAAATCTTGACCCAAGCGGCAAGTGGGTTTTAGTGGCGGACCTCGGCGCGGATAAAGTCTTTGTCTACTCGCAAAACAGCAGTGGAGCCCTTGTCCCCCACGCAGACAAAACCATTTCACTCAAGGCTGGATGTGGCCCCAGGCACCTCTCATTTCATCCAAATGGCAAGTACGTCTATGTCATCGGAGAGCTCAACAATACAGTGACATCGTTTGCATGGGATGCCCGTGCCGGGACCGCCAAGCAGGTCTCCAGCTGCCCTACGGTTCCGACAGGCTTTACGGGGAAGAGCTACTGTGCTGATATTCATGTGCATCCGAATGGGCGCTTTGTCTATGGTTCCAATCGCGGGCACGACTCGATTGCGATCATGAAGACCGATGGCAAAACGGGTGCCATTGCGCTTTCCGGAACGGAGTCGGTGCGTGGCAAGTGGCCGCGTAACTTTGCGATTGCACCTGGCGGACAATACCTCTTGGTTGCTGGTCAGAACTCAAACCATATTTCAGTCTTCAAGATCGACCAGATTACTGGAAATCTAACGCCGACAGGAACTGACATTTCCGTACCAGCTCCAGTGTGTCTGCTTTTTGCGGGCGGTAAATAAATGCGGACATCCCTCTGTGGCGCCGGCCTTGGCGCGGCCCGTCTGTCATTTTTTGACTTTGCAGAGCTTGCATCCGCGACAGGATTCGATGGCTTTGACTTTGGGGCGCAAGGCGCTTTGGATGCCGTTAATGAAGTGGGCCTTGCCGCTGTTCAGACGAGGCTTGCCGAGTTACACGTCGTCCCTGCGGTCTTTGGTCTTGATGTTGAATGGCGCGGCTCGGATGAAAAGTTCGAAGAGGGCATGCTTGGGTTTACAGAGCGTGTTGCGGCGGCGGTCGCGGTTGGATGTGACCGTTGCTGCACATGGATTCCTCCGGCAAGCGATGTCACCACAGCTGAATGGACATCCAGAACGGTTTCGCGCTTCAAGCGCATCATGGTAGTTCTGAATGCGCACGGTGTCCGTCTGGGTCTCGAGTTTGTTGGCCCGCATCACTTGCGAGCTGGTGGGGCAAATGCGATGGGATCATCTCCCACACTTTGGACGCTTGAGCAAACCTTGGCGATGATTGATGTGATTGGTCTGGATGGTCTTGGGCTTCTCGTGGACAGCTATCACTTGGATACAACATCCACGGATGCCGCAGCGCTGATCCCGCTGGGCGATGCATTGATTGTGCATGCGCATATCAACGATGCCGGGAACGATACGACGGCGGAGACGGCT
This sequence comes from Armatimonadota bacterium, assembly GCA_046075665.1. Taxonomy (GTDB): domain Bacteria; phylum Armatimonadota; class Armatimonadia; order Armatimonadales; family Armatimonadaceae; genus CAIRTT01. The sequence continues at coordinate 4,729 of JBJTQN010000060.1, forward strand.
CTCGATGGCAACCGGGTGCTTCCCGGCGCAGGGAGGCTGCCGTTGCAGCATTATGTTGATGTCCTCAAGGCTGTTGGTTATTCCGGATTTCTCTGCTGTGAGGTGCTGACGCCAACGCCGCTTGGGCCGACGCCAGCAGCTGCGGCAACGAATATCCGAGAGAGCCTGCGTAAGCTTGGGGTCTAATGGCAGGCGGGTAGATCACGAGTCGCCCCCTAATTTGACATCTTCTGTTAAACTATTGCGAATCTGACGAGGGAGTCCTTCTAATGTCGAAAATTTTACGGACGCGTGTGCTTCTTGGAGCCATGATGTTCTTCCAGTACGCTGCGTGGGGTGCCTGGGCCCCAGTCTTGGGTGCCACTCTGGGTAGCCCGGATGGCATTTTCAAGGCACCTGGTGCCGCGATTGGTGCTATCTTTGGAATCCTTTGGCTTGCCTGTATTGTCGTCCCATTTGTGGGTGGCCAGCTGGTAGACCGCAAAGTTCCAGGGCAGATCTTTATGGGTGTTGCCGGAATCGTTTGTGCCGGTTCCGCGTACGTGATGTCCACACAGACGCAGGTTGGAGACATGATTGGCGGTTTGATTCCAGTCAGCGGTCTCGGTCTCTGGCTCGTTATCTGGTCAGTTGCATTCGCGCCAACGATTGGTATCGGAAACTCCATGTGCCTTTACCATCTTGAACAAGAAGATACAAACCCTCAATCCGTCAGCCAAACAGCAAAAATGCCATTTACGGTGGCAGGTGTAGCACTTGGCGTTGTCATGTTTTGTGTTAATCAATTTGTGTGGAAACTTGCTGCATTTGCTACAGTCGAGCTAACAAGCATTTTCTTTGCTGTGTTGTCTGTGTTGACTACGGTCACAGCGTTTAAGCTCGTCAGTGCCAAGGACTCAGACAGCGCATTCTCCGCCATGAGAACAATGGGAACGATTGCCTGGGTCGTAGTCGCATTTGTAGTGTCATGGGCTAAAGTCAACCTGAAGGAAGTACCAGTATCTGAGATGACCATTTGTGCTGGAGCAGCAGTCCTTTGGGCGATTGCGTCATTCCTTGTCCCTCACACACCTCCAAAAACAGATGCTCCAGACCCTTGGGCGTTTCTGCGTGCATTCAAACTATTCAAAACGGTTCCAGGCTTTACTGCGTTCATTCTGATTTCCCTAGTTGCGTCTGCTGAGTTCCAGTTCTTCTACACACTGTCTGGTCAGTTTTTGGGTAGCCTTGGTATTCCTGAGGAACAAATCGCACCTTTTAAGGCAAGCAGTCAACTAGCAGAAATCGTAGCCTTGGCATTGTTGTTGCCGATATGTCTGAAAAAGTTTGGAATGAGAACAACCCTGGTTGTAGGAACCATTGCATGGGCTGTTCGGTACTTTATATTTGCTACAAAGGTCGTTGTTCCAGTAATTGCATCCCTCTCCCTCCACGGAATAGGCTTCGCATTCGTCTTCGTTACCAGCTACTTCTACATTGATCGTGTTGCTCCAAAGGACATCCGTGGATCAGCACAATCGCTATTCACGCTGGTCAGTCTCGGCATCGGAAACTACCTCGGCTCCATCCTCTCAGGAAAGCTGCAGGATGGTTTCACAACGGTCGTGAACGGCGAGAACGTTGTCAACTGGCCGATGATATTCATCGTCCCTGCAGTCCTCACCTTGCTCTCTGCCATCGGATTCCAGCTGTTCTTCAAAGAGCCAAAGCTGGCTGAAGGCGAGGAGATCAAGCTCGCACACTAGTTTGCTTGCATCCCAGCCGATGCGACTTCAGACACCCCGGTGGCTTTCATCGGGGTGTTTTTTATGCCACACTGTGTGCCGTGACTCCTGCATCCAAGCAATCCCTTCTGAACTGGTTCGATGTCCATCAACGCGAAATGCCCTGGAGGTTGACCAAAGACCCATATGCGATCTGGGTTTCGGAAATGATGTTGCAGCAGACCCAGGTGGTGACAGCAACGCCTTACTGGCTGAGGTGGATGGAGCGGTTTCCGACAGTTGCCTCGCTTGCAAATGCGCCATTGGATGATGTGCTGATGCACTGGCAAGGTCTTGGATACTACGCGCGCGCAAGGAATATGCACAAGGCATCCATCGTGGTGATGTCAGAGCACAGTGGTGTGTTTCCAACATCCTATGATGCCCTTTTGGCCCTTCCTGGCGTCGGTCTGTACACGGCTGCTGCTGTGTCATCAATCAGCTCAGATGCTCATCGTGCCGTCGTTGATGCAAACGTGATCAGGGTTCTCTGCCGGCATGAGGGGATTGCCGACAATCCAAAGCTACCAGCCGTGCAAGTGCGTTTACAAACCATCGCAGATGCCAATCTTGACCAAGCAAGACCAGGGGATTTCAATCAGGCGATGATGGAGCTAGGAGCAACGCTGTGTACACCGAAGCGCCCGGCATGTGATGCGTGTCCGATTTGCTATGATTGCATCGCGTTCAAGGCCGGGATGCCTGAGCGGTATCCATTGCCGATAGATAAGCCAAAAGCGATTCGGCGCACGGATGTCATTATCATCCCGATTGGCGATGGCAAGACATTTACAGAGCAGCTGCCTCCGGATGGCCTCTGGGGTGGCCTGTACAGTTTTCCAAGAGCGATCGTGACGGAAGATGAGTCAGCCATCGAAGTTGCATCCAGACTTGCAGTTGAGGTTCTTGGTTCAGGAGAATGGCACCCGAACGAGCTTGGGCGAATCCGGCATTCGGTCACGGTATACAGCGTCGAGTTGATTGCATTTGTCGTGAAAACATCCCACATCGCGCGCAAGCCGGATGCGTGGAAAAGCTTGTCTGAGATAGACACGTACCCGATGCCTAATCCGCAAGCTAAGCTCTGGGCTAAGTACAAACAGGCGTTGCTTCGTGGATGGATGCCGATTTCGCAACCGGCATTAGAACTATAAAAGCCAGATCATTTGCGTTTGCGTGTAGTCATCATTGGCTTTAGTGTCCGGGAAGCCATGAACCGTTCCTTATCGTACGCATCCAGCCAGTTTTCGACCCAGCCCACGCCTACATCTTCGATGACTTTTTGAACGCAGAGAAACTGCTTTGCTTCATCGACCGTGATTTCATTATCTTCTGCGACGGTTGTTGCCATTTTTGCCATCACGGCCTGAGTAGTTTCGGTCTGTGTGCTCATCCACGCATCCCAGTGCTTAATGGTCTCTTCCGGAGTCATGTACAGGCGGGCAAATCGCTCCAGCGCTGTTTCATCGGCATCGAATTCAGTTGCATCCATGTCGCAATTGTACGGTGCGAATTAGAAAACGGATGCAGATTTTAAGGCCAGTATTGAGAAAGCGATGAGAAGCAGTAACCCGATGAGAATGAGTCGCGCAGGCCAGTTGGACTTGAGGTTCCCTTTATATGCACTCACAAACTTGTACATCGCTGCATCTGCAGCCCGATTTACTTTGTCATCGGAGTTTGCTTCAAGCTCAACTTTGATGCTTCCAGGTTTACGGCCGGGCTTCCATGTGATGATGATTCGCGCCACCCATCCCTCGATTGGAATCGTTCCCGTCAGACGACCGGACACATCAAAGTCCTGCACTTTACCGATACGTTGCAAGGTGTGTCTACAACGTTCGGCTACAGCAGCTTGTTCTCCAGTCGTGGTAAAGTCGAGGTAACGGCTCATTTACAGGCTCAGATTATTCCGTACTCTCAGATTCGGCAAACATCGTGATGCCCCGCAGAGATAATAATCGTCGTAATGAGACCAGCGGAAGTCCAATTACATTGCTTGGATCGCCATCAATGGATGCGACAAAAGCCATCGCCTGATCCTGCATCCCGTATCCACCGGCTTTATCGAACGGGGAACCTGTCGCAACATATGCGTTTATCTGGTCATCTGGGATATCTGCAAATGTCACCTTTGTTGTCGTTACCTCAGAGAGCACACGATGGGGAACCGCTGTGGAGTCAACGAGAACGATAGCAGAGTGGACAGTGTGCGTTCGCCCTGAAAGATGCTTCAGCATG
>JBJTQN010000061.1:0-4950 GCA_046075665.1 Armatimonadota bacterium
CAGCCAGCGCGAAAATAGACTTACGTGTCATGATTCAATCCTCCAGCGTAAACCGGCATCACTGCACGGTCTATACGTCCTAAATGCGACAAACGATGTGTTTCTACCTGCCGCGTTTTCGAGCGGTGATGTTACTAAACAGCACCGATACGATTAAGAGCAGTCCGATAACAGCGACTTGGACTTCGGCTTTGACGCCGGCAACGCCCATTCCGGTTTGTACTACGCCAACAAGGCCCAGTGCGGTGATCGTTCCGAAGATGGTTCCACGCCCACCAAAAATCGATGCACCACCAAGCACAACGGCGGTAATGACATCGAGTTCAAGGCCACGTGCATGGTCAAAGCGTGCCACGCCGAGGCGCGACAGCATCAGCATGCTTCCAATACCTGCTGCGACTCCAGAAAGTGTAAACAGCTGAATCAGAATTTTCCCGGTTGGGATGCCGGCGTGCCGTGCCGCCTCGGCATTTGTGCCAAGTGCTGTGACCCAGCGGCCCCAGACGGTTCGGTGTAGGACGGCTGCTGCAACCACCGCAAGGATCACAAGCAGGACCATTGGGATGTGGAAATAGGTCCCAGGCAGCTGAACTGTGTGGATGCCCACGAGCTCTTTTGGCATCGGGAGTGAGTGGTCACCGAGGAGAATCTGCGCCACGCCGCGGAAGAGGGCCATTGTAGCGAGAGTCACGACCAGCGATGGTAGCTTCCCTTTAGAAACAAGGATGCCGTTTAGGGCTCCTAGAGCGCCGCCAATGACGGGCGCAATCACAATCATCGCTGCCGGAGGTAACCCATGTTTCGAAACCAGGGTTGTACAGACTGCACCGACCAAAGCAAGGATGGACGTGACGGAAAGGTCAATATGCCCGGCGATAATGACGAAAGTCATCGAGAGCGCAAGTATTCCTGCCTCCATGTACAGCGTTGAGCGGTCAAAGAGATATTCGGCATCGAGGAAGCGAGGCTCCCGGAAAGCACTAAATCCAAATGCCAATATCAAGAGCACGACAGCGACGAGTTCAGGGCCAAAGCGGATGCGGATGCGAGTGATCATACAGCCTCCCCCGCGCGCTTACGTGCACTGCGTGCAAAGCGTTCATCCGCGATGATAGCGACGAGCAACACCAGTCCATAAATCGCCATTTGCCACGTGTCGGCAATTGCGAGTACGGAGAGTGCAACATTTACGACGCCGAGCAAGAGGCAGCTGAGCGCGACTCCGGGTGCGCCTCCAGTGCCTCCAAAGACGGAGACGCCACCGATCACCACGGCAGCGATGACCTGAAGTTCAAAGCCATTTCCGATACCACTTGGGTTGACCGTACCGTAACGGCTGGCGTAGAGAACCCCTGCAAAGCCGCCACCGATACCGCACAGTACATAAGCCATAAACGTCACAAAGTTCACCGGGATACCCCGGAGCGCTGCGGCATCCGGATTGCCACCAAGTGCGTACACATCTCGACCGTAGCGGGTATAGGTCATCCCTAAATGGCTGAGTATCATCACGATGATGGCAATCCAGACCACCCATGGGATTGTGTTCAGGAACGGAACTTTCGCAAGGAGAGATGGTCCGTCAAGCGACCAGTTCATCAAATCCTTTGGAAGTTGATAATCATCCACCTGGCGTCCACCACTCACAATAAACGTGAGGCCGCGATAGATACCCAATGTTCCAAGTGTTGCAACGATTGGTGGAACTTTCGCAAAAGCGATCATCCCGCCATTGATGGCACCCAGAACGGCCCCCAGTCCGATGCCAATGATGGCAGCGCCACCGACGCCCAGCTGTGGGTAATCCCGAAGGAGAATCGCCGTCGTCATCCCGGCGAGACCAAGAATGGACCCGACGGAGACATCTATTCCGCGGGTGATAATCACGGCCGTTTGTCCCATCGCAGCTACAGCAAGCAACGGAACCCAGAGCAGGATACTGCGGATGTTTTGTTCGCTGGCAAAGCGTGGCTGAAGCGCGATCGCGATTCCAACGATTAAGATGATGGCGAGCAGCAACGAAAGTTCGCGGCGCGCGAGGAGGTTTTTCATGCGGTCACCTCGGCGAGGGTGGCTCCGGATGCGGCAGCGATGATGCCTTCCGCCGTGGCATCCTTGCGATCAAACGTACTCACAATCTGCCCTCCGCGCATCACCAAAACACGATCGCTTAGCGCAAGGACTTCCGGGAGATCGCTTGATACCATCAGGACCGCAAGCCCGCTTTGCGCAAGATCTACAATCTCACGGTGTACTTCAGCCTTTGCGCCGACATCGATTCCGCGTGTCGGTTCATCGAGGAGCAGCACCTTAGGATTGGTCAGTAGCCATTTACCGATAACGACTTTTTGCTGGTTTCCGCCGCTTAGTTCTCGGATTGCTTGTTCGTCATCGCGCATCTTTACGGCCAAGCGCTGGGTCCCCTCAGCGGACTTCTGCCGGGCTGACTTGTCATCCACCAGGCCAAGCTTTGCGAGGCGCGGCATGATCGCGAGGCTGCCATTTTCCCAGATAGACTGTGGCATTAGGACGCCATGTTGCTGACGGTCTTCCGGAACCAATGCGACACCCGCTTGCATTGCGCTAGCAGGGTCATGCCGTACCAGCCCTGTCCCCGCAACCATGACTTTGCCCGAGTCAACGGCATCCAGACCAAAAATCGCGCGAAGGACATCAGTTCTGCCAGCTCCAACGAGGCCCGCGAGCCCAACGATTTCTCCGGCTCTCACACTAAGCGAAATGTCAGCAAAGCGTGGTTTACGCGTCAATCCGGTCACTTCAAGAGCTATATCGCCAAGATTTGGCTCACCACGTTCTACAAAATGGTGGACATCACGCCCAACCATCCAACGCAGGACAGCATCCACATTTGTCCCTTTACGCAGCGTCTCGCCGACCTTGAGGCCATCCCGTAGGACGCTGATCCGATCGCAAATGCTGAAGATTTCTTCCATCCGGTGGCCGATGAAAGCGATCGCCTTGCCTTCGGCTTTTAGGCGGTCGAGGACTGCAGCGAGCTTCTTAACTTCTCCCGGGGTAAGCGATGCAGTTGTTTCATCGAGAATTAGGACTTTGGCATCCAGCGACAGAGCCGATGCCAGCTCGATCATCTGTCTGTCGGCAACGGAAAGTCCACGAACAGGAGCACTAACATCGAGAGACACGCCGAGTGCGGCGAGGTACTTTTCGGCATCCTGGCGCATTTTTGCCCAGTCGACGCGTCCGGCGCGTGTCGGTTGACGCCCAATGAAGATGTTTTCGGCTACTGACAAATCTGGAAATGTAAGCGGTTCCTGGTGAATCAGAGCGATTCCCTTTGCTGCCGCATCCCGTGGGCCAGAGAGTGTTATCTCGTTTCCAAGCAATGCGAGTTTGCCAGAAACGGGTTTGTAGACGCCAGCGAGAATCTTCGCAAGCGTAGACTTACCTGCTCCATTTTCGCCGAGCAATGCATGCACTTCCCCTGCCCTTAGCTCTACTGAGATATCTGCAAGGACTTCCACAGGACCAAAGCGCATCGAGATATTCGATGCGCTTAGAATCACGTCATTTCCCGCCGGATTTACATCGGAGCCACTCACTTTGAAGCGACACCTGCGGCACGGACAACAAAGGAGTAGGTTCCAGATCCAACTTCAACGATTCTGCGATCAGCCTTTTGATATCCGCGGACAGGCATCCCGCTCTCTGTTACGACATCTGATGCTCCCGCCGGCACATGTACCTCAGCGGTCGCATTTGCCGGAATCGTCACGGTCAGAGAAAGTGTGCCGTCATCGGAGCGGGTCCAGCTTGACTTCACTACACCCCGGATACTGTCATAGGTTGAGTTTGCGTTCTTAAGTCCGGATTCGACCTCTGGCTTGACAACTATTCGCTTCCAGCCTGGCCCAATGGTGTCGATTCCGCCAACAGCCGTATGGAGGTATTCGGTGATACAGCCAAGCCAGTAGTGATTGAAGGAGTTCATCCCGGCATCCTGGAAGCCCTTTTCAGGCGTCCAACCATCCCAGCGCTCCCACATCGTTGTCGAGCCAAGCTTAACTTGGTAAAGCAACGATGGGAATGTTTCGGTCAGGAAGAGTTGATCGGCATAGTTGGCCCGGCCGCCCATACGGAGGGATGGAAGCAGGACTGGGGTTCCGATAAAGCCCGTCGCGAGGTGGTCGCCACGCTTCTTGAGAAGATAGACCAGATTGTTCGTTGCCTTGGCACGCAGCTCTACTGGAAGGAGTTCATAGGCAAGGGCCAGAGCATAGAACGTCTGTGATGTTTTGCCCTTGTCTTCGACTCGGCCATCCGCGGTGACGTAGTTTTCAAGGAATGCCTTTCGGGCCTTTTCCATTGTGTCCTTGTAGCGGCGAACGGCGGCACGATCCCCAATGGCCTCCGCGAGCTCGGCCATCATTTTGGCATCCTGATAGTAGTACGCCGTCCCGTGGATGCCAGATTGCTGGACGCCATCAAGGAGGAGCCAGTCGCCATATGCACCCACTTGTCTGATGCCATTTGGGGCGACCTTATCAAGGTGGTCCATAAACTTGTTCAGATTAGCCCAGTGGCGCTTTACTGCTGTGACATCGCCGTACATTTCCCACATTCGGTACGTACAGACAACGCCAGCATCTTCCCAAGCCGCATTTCCAAATCCAACCATGCTGAGGTGCGGAGCGACATCCCCAAACATACCGGCATCGTTCTGCGAATCCTGAACAAGATCGACAAGCCACTTGGTGTAGAACGGTGCGATATCCCGGTTGAATGCAGCCGCCTTTGTGAAGACCTGTGCATCCCCTGTCCAGCCAGCACGCTCATCACGCTGTGGGCAGTCTGTAGGAACATCGAGGTAGTTACCCCGCTGTCCCCAGTCCGTGTTCAGAACAAGGCGATTGAGGAGTGGATTGTCCGATGTAAACTCACCGGCCTTTGGAAGGTCGGAATAGTAGACAA
>JBJTQN010000062.1:0-5008 GCA_046075665.1 Armatimonadota bacterium
GCCACAAGGCTGATGTAACCGGTGAAGATACAAAGCCGGACCACGACATCCACGAGGCCAAGCTGCCAAGCCTGCCAATGTGTCGCATTTCGGACGGGTTCGATGAGCAGCTGTGGGAGGATTTTGAATAATCCAATCGCCATCAGAAGACCGGTTACCATCGCGCCGCCGATAGCGATATCGGTTGCCTTCGATGAACCCGCGCCAGCAGGCGATTCCTTGCGGTCAGTGGTTCCGGCCTCCGCAACTTTAGCGGCCCAGAAGAGGGCTTTCGTCCCGAGAGCCATCGAGTCAACGAGAGCGTAAGAACCACGGAGAAAGGGAAGTTTTTGCCACGCCGGGCGGAGGGACTTGGGGACTTCTTCACAGGTGATGGCGACGGTGCCATCCGCGCGGCGAGCTGCCACCGCAAAGTCGCGGGGGCCACGCATCATCACACCTTCGATGACTGCCTGGCCCCCGTACATGGTTGCGGAACCTGACGCGCCCGCTGACGGGTCCTTGGTCGGACCAGATGTCGACATGGTTACTTTGAGCGCTGGAAGGAACCGAAGCGCTGCTTGAAGCGGTCAACACGGCCTTCGGTGTCAACAATCTTCTGCTTACCTGTGAAGAATGGGTGGCACTGTGAACAAATTTCCACGGAAACCTTGCCGGTGCTCTTGGTGCTGCGGGTCTGGAATGTAACCCCACACGCACAGTTCACGTCTACTACTTCGTAACTTGGGTGAATGCCTTCTCGCATTGTTCTATACCTTTCGATGCCTGCGATTCCGACCGCAGAGCGATGCCTATACTATCGTGATGCGCCGACAGAATGCAATGTTAGGCGGACCAAAGTGTTGACATTGGGTGTACCGGGTTCTAAACTACTAAGGTTTTGTCGGGGAGCCATGACGCAGCGTGGCGTCGCTAAATCGGCCCGATACGAATTGTTTGCGAGGTAAGTTATGATAGTCGCCACGAAGCAGCTGTTCGCGCACGCGTACGGCAAGTATGCCATCGGAGCATACAACATCAACAACCTGGAACAGATTATCGGTATGTTCCGCGGATCCATCGATTCCCAGGCACCATTCATCATCCAGCTCAGCAAGGGTGCACGCGGATATTCTGACAAGGCATTCCTCGAAGCAATGATCCGCACCGCCGATTCCCTCTACCCAGAGGCCATTTTTGGCGTCCACCTTGACCACGGCGATGAGCAAACCTGTTACGACTGTATCGACTCTGGTTTCTACAGCTCTGTCATGATTGATGCATCTCACGAGGATTTCGAAGAGAACATCGCCATCACCAAGCGTGTTGTAGATCGTGCACACGCAGTTGGCATCTCCGTCGAAGCTGAGCTCGGAATGCTCGGTGGCGTCGAAGAAGATATCAATGTGGATGAGTCCCATGCATGTCTGACCGATCCTGATCAGGCAAAGGAATTCGTTGCACGCACTGGCTGCGACTCTCTCGCATGTGCGATCGGAACCAGCCACGGTGCGTACAAGTTCGCCGGTGGACAGGGTATTCACTTCAATGTTGTCGAAGCCATCCAGAACAACCTCCCAGGCTTCCCACTCGTGATGCACGGTTCATCTTCGGTTCCACAGGACGAAGTCGAGCGCATTAATGCAGCCGGTGGCGTTCTCAAGGGTGCCAAGGGCGTGGATGCTGCACAGTACCTCCCAGCGGCAAAGCTTGGTGTCTGCAAGGTTAACATCGACACCGATGGCCGCCTCGTATGGACCCGTGTACACCGTGAGTTCTTCCGTGACAAGCCAGGCGACTTCGATCTCCGTGGCCCAGGAAAGATCTTTATGGCCGAGTACGCAAAGTTCATCGCAAGCCGCAATGAGCTCCTCGGTTCTGCTGGCCAGCTCGAAGCTGTCCGCGCATCCCTCAAGGCTTAATCCGCCGGCGATGCACAGTAGTGGCCTCGGGGTTACCCCGGGGCCTTTGTTTTTCAGGGGAATGTTCAGATGTCCCTGACACCAAAGGAACTGGTCGGGATGACAGCCGCCAAACGTATCCACGATGGCATGTTGGTCGGGCTCGGTACCGGCAGCACCGCAAAGTGGTTTACGCACTATGTCGCACAGCGCGTCCTAAACGAAAACCTCAGGGTTGATTGCGTGTGCACATCGGTCGCGACAGAGAGCCAGGCGCGTGCCGCCGGGCTGAATGTCATTCCTCTTGGCGCCGGGATGACACTGGACATTTGTGTCGATGGCGCGGACGAGTTCAACAGCGACCTTATTCTGATCAAGGGCGGGGGTGGGGCCCACGTTCGTGAAAAGATCGTGGCGCGGGCCGCACGCCAGGTGGTCATCGTGACGGATGCTACAAAGCGCGTCGCAACGCTTGGCGCATTTCCGCTCCCTGTTGCGGTTTTGCCATTCGCCGCAGACAGCACTGCCGAGCTGCTGCATCAGTGCTTTGAAGTTCCCGTGACGCGGCGGACATCCCCGGATGGCACTCCGTTCGTCTCCGATGACAACCTTGCGATTCTGGATCTCCACTTTGGGGTGATTCAGCGTCCTGCGCTGCTCGATCAACGTATTAGGCAGCTGCCTGGCGTTGTTGATACCGGGCTGTTCGTTGGGATTGCCCATGAGGTGCTTGTCGCGCACCCGGATGGCCGCGTGGAATCCGTAAGGCAACCCCAATGACCGATACAGAAATCGCACGCCGCTTTCGGCAAATCGGCGACATTTTAGAAATCAAAGGCGAGAATCCATTCAAGATTAAGGCCTACCGAACTGCCTGCGACACGATTGAAGCACTGGAAGATAACCTCGCTGATATCGATGCCCGCGGTGAGCTCCAGAATATTCCCGGGTTTGGACCGGCCATCATCGGTAAAACACGGGAGTTTCTTACGACAGGAACGTGTGAGCTGTGGGAGAAGATCAAATCCGATGTTCCAGCGGGTGTGATTCAGTTGGCCGGGATACGGGGCGTTGGCCCTAAAGTGGCTGCGCAGGTCTTCAAAGAGCTTAATGTCACTACCGTAGATGCCCTTGAGGCGGCGGCCCAAAATGGACAGCTACAGACACTGAGTGGTTTTGGCGCCGCGAAAGAGAAGAAGCTACTGGAGTCGATCGCAGCGTGGCGGCGTATCGGCAGCCGTGTCCCGCTCTGGAAGGCGCTTCCGTTCGCGGCGCGTGTCAGTCGGGTTCTTCTGTCATCGGGATGTGTCACCGATGTACAGCTCACGGGGGAGGCCCGACGTGGGATGGACACGCTGTCATCTGTTCGTTTTCTGGTCGCTGGAGACAACATCGCCGCCACCAAGGATGCAATCGTAACTCAAGGCTGGTTTGATGCTGAACCATTGGTGTCGCCTGCGGGAGTCATCACTGGAATCATCGATGAAATGCCGGTCTACTTCTCGATTGTCGAGAAGATTACGGGAAGCCTGCTCCTAAGAGAAACGGGGCCGGAGGCGTTTGTCCATTGGATAACTGGCCAGTTGCCGGACGGACTTACTGACGAGTTTTCATCGGAAGATGCCATCTTTAAGGCGGCTGGGATGCGTTATATAGACCCGGAAATTCGTGACCATAGCGAAGATGCGGCACGCGTTGGACGCGGTGAACTTCGTCTTGTTACGCTTAGTGACTTCACTGCCCAGCTGCATGAGCATACGACCTGGTCGGATGGACGTAACTCCATTTCTGAAATGGCAGATGAAGCCATCCGTCGCGGGTGGTCTACGCTTGGCATCACAGATCACAGCGCAAGCCTTACCGTGGCCCGTGGCCTTACGACAGAGCGCCACATCGCACAGTTCGAAGAGCTTGCGCCGCTGCAAATCAGCTATGCCGATCAGGACTTTGCATTGCTGGCGGGGCTGGAAGCGGACATCCTGCAGGATGGCAACCTGGACTGCGCACCCGAAATTCTAAGTCAGCTTCATTACGTTGTAGCATCCGTGCATATCCGCTACAAGGAAACCGAGGCGCAAATGACCGAGCGGATGTGCACGGCGCTTGCACACCCAAAGACACGGATTCTGGGACATCCGACGGGACGCCTCCTCGGTCGTCGGGAAGGCTACGCGGTTGACCTGAACGCCGTCATCGATGCCGCAGTCAAACACAATGTCGCTATAGAGATCAATGCCGGGCCGGAGCGGATGGACCTTTGCGATGAGTGGGTTCGTATCGGTGCGGCAAAGGGTGCAAAGTTTAGCATCAATGCGGACGCACACTCCATCAGCCAGTTTGATTGGCTTCCATATGGGCTTGCCATGGCACGGCGCGCGGGACTAACCAAGGATAAGGTCGTGAACTGCTGGGATTCCGGTAAACTCGTTGCGTGGCTGCTGCGGATTTAGCAAGAAATGCTCGACAAAGAACGCCTCTGGCCAGCGGACATCGAGACTACTACGTTACGGCTTCGCCGCGTTGTTCCCGTCATTGATGCCCGTGCAATGTTTGCTGCTGCGCATGCGGATGACTGTGATGAACGGATCTGGCGCTGGATGCACTGGGGTCCATTTGATGGTATTGCTGCGTTTCAAGCCTGGATGCAGCGTGCTGCGGATGACCCGAGTGGCATTGCTCTGACGGTTGATTTGCGTACGGACTCAGGATGGGCTCCCGTCGGCCAGCTTCGCATCATGGAGATATCCGATAGTGACAAGCGCTGTGAGTTAGGGACGATTTGGTATGTCCCTACCGTCCAGGGCCAGGGAATCTCACGCCGCGTTACAGGCATCCTGCTTCAATATTTGTTCGAGATGCACGGCTTTCGGCGCATCGAGTGGAAATGCCACCACAAAAATCTCCGCAGCGCGGCAGCCGCGAAGAGCTACGGATTTTCCTACGAGGGGACATTCCGGCAGCACATGGTGGTCAAGGGCCAGAATCGGGATACGGTGTGGTTCTCGATGCTGGATTCTGAGTGGCCAGATATCCGGGCTGACCGCTACAAAGGTATGCTTGACTAACTATGGCGTCATGCGCTCAAGGATGGCATCTGCGTAAAGCTCACCAAGTGCAACTGTTCCCGC
>JBJTQN010000063.1:0-7127 GCA_046075665.1 Armatimonadota bacterium
TGTAGTAACCAATGTCATATGCACTTGGGAGGAGATCACGCATCGGCATGATTTCCGTGAATATCCCGATACCGAGGAATGCAGATTCTTGCTGGAGCACTGGAATCGCCTCGTTCGATAATGGTCCACCTGCGTGACAGACAACGCAGTTTGCTGGCTCAATAAACCAATCGTAACCCCGACGCGCACTGGCAGTCATCGCATTGGTGTTGCCAGCAAGGAAGCGGTCCTGAACTAAATGCACCGCCTGGCCGAACCGTGCCGGCATCGACGGCTGTGTTGGTAATGCCAATGTATGTCATTGCGAACACACCCTTGCTACCAACGATGTCATTGTAATTCCACGTTTTTGTTGAAAGCGGATCATTGACGTCTGCAAACTTTGTGAATGGGAACCGTGTAGTCGTTGTCAGCTGTTGATTAAGGGCATGTCCGCTGTCCCAGCGTCCATCGCGCCCCTGAGCAAGCTGATTCTTGTCGCGGCCATCAGCCCCCGCTTGATAATGGCAGGATGCGCAGGCAGTCACACCATCGGATCCGACCTGCACATCCCAAAATAGCGCTTTGCCCAGGCGAACTGCAGCTGCACGATCTTTGACATAGACATCCAAGTCCACTGGAAGCGGAACGGGAATGGTGTTCAATGGAACCGGCAGGAATACCGGTGGTGAGGGTGGGACCTGTGCAACCGCTTGATCTAGTGGGACGGACTCGTGTTCGGTAGGATTACCTCTGAACGAAGGGATAGTACCTGACTAGTATAGTTAACATAACCAATATTGAATGCGTCTAGGTCCACTGATTATGTAAATTGTGGACTATTTTGTACTAAAAATGGTGTCTGATATATATCTCTTTAGATAGAGTATTGATAATCGTATAAGTCGTGTTTGGTGAGTAAGATAAATCACTCAATTGTTAAAAATACAGTATTTTTATCAGTGAAGATCTATTCATTCAGTGTTTATTTTTCTTACGATGGCTAATATGTACGCGTAATAAATGTCAGTGTTGCCATTATGTGTGTTGGGAAAGGCAACTGTGCCAAAGGTGTTATGGGAAACCTATGTTAGGTGGACGTTAGAGCACGATTACCTGCAAAAGCTATCGGCAAAAGGCCACAGTACTTGACCATTATGGGGGTGTAGGGATTGCCTGCATCAGGCGCAAGATCCAAACCACAGCAAACCCTGCTGCACAAATGATGAGTGGAATACGCAAGAGTCTCTTTAGTCCCTGAAGGACACACTTGGGATTTGGTAAGCAATCATTTATCCCAACGACCACACCAATGGCGAGTAAAACAAAGATTGCTGGCCCAAGCGGATGAAATGCAAGCGCGTTTTCCAAGTGTCCATGACCAGTCGCAATGAGTGAACGGGTCATTCCGCAGCCAGGACAGGCGATTCCGGTTACATTTCGAAAGAGACAAAGCTTGGGTAAGCCGAGGACAGTAGAAGCGTTGACTGATGGTGATGGGGCAAGAGCAGATGCCATCAAAATGCATAGTGCCCAAAACCAATCTGCAGTTAGTATCTTGAAGATTGCTTTTGCTGGCGGATGCTCTAAAGGTGGCAATGTATTAGTGGCTTGAACGGTCCCAGTTGCGCCAGACATCATTCAGCTGTTGTTGTTGCATGAGGGTATTGACAACTCCAACTCCTGCGAAGTTGAGGACGAGGTAGAGAATGCCATTGTCTACAGGTCGAATACCAACATTTTCTTGCAGGCGAACAATCTTCTGAGCCATCTTCCAGTCCCAGAAGTAACTATAGATAAAACACGTGACGATGGTCAGAAGGACTTCAAGCCCCGGGTTGGTGTCCGTTTCACCGAGGGCATCCTGTACCTCCTGACTCACACGGTGCATCCAAACAAGGTAATAAATGCCGCATGTCACCAAACTGAGGATCAGAACCATAGCAGGATCCTGTCGGGTTCCTGGTCGAGTTGCGTAGCTTTGATACATCGTCACACCCTCCCGTTGATGGTCTTATCGGACTTCCGCACCCGACGTAACCCGCTTTGCTGGCTGAAGCAAAATCGCCTTGCCATCTTCATCTGTTGCCGCAAGGAGCATCCCCTGGCTCTCGACGCCACGAAGCTTTGCAGGCTTTAGGTTATACACAACGACAATTTGCATCCCGATCAGCTCGTCAGGTGTGTAGGAATCCGCGATTCCGCTCACAATCTGGCGTTTCTCTTCACCCAGTTGCACTTCAAGGCGCAGCAACTTCTTAGCACCTTCAATCTTCTCAGCATGGGTGATGTCAGCAATACGGAACTGAACTTTAACAAAGTCATCAATCGTGATCTCGCTCGATGTTGATTCTTCTGTAAGTGATGTTTGTTCCACGGGCTTGTTATCTCCAGATGACTTTTGAGGCGCTTTCTGCGAAGTTTTTGTGTTGTTTTCGGTGGCAGGGACAGGGAACGCGAGACGCGGGAAGATGACATCCCCGACCGCAGTCTGTCCACCAAATGGAAGCGCGCCAAACGTCGTCAGCCGGTCAAAGTCACCTGGCGCAATGTTAGGATCCAGCCCCAATTGCCGCAAAACCTCGCCTGCTGCATATGGCATCGCCGGGAGCAAAAGTACCGCAGCAAAGCGGACGCCTTCAAGTGCATTGTAAACAGCCGTTTCCACGTCAGCCGTGGCACCGATTTTGGCTGCTTTCCACGGAGCGGTTGCGGCAAGATAACGGTTGACGCTGGCCAAAAGTCCATTCACCGCTTGAAGTGCGGTTCCCCAGTCATAGTTTGTCAGTGCTGCTACATAGACATCCTTGGCACGTTCGGCATCGGTTTGCAGTCCTGCATCAAGCGTTGCGGATGCTGGGAGCGTTCCGCCGAAGTAGCCGGCCTTGAGCACGCGGTTTAGGACATTTCCGAGATCATTTCCAAGCTCTGCGTTATAGCGTGACTGCAACATCGAGAGTGCGAACTCTGTGTCATCCGAGAATCGAATGTCACGTAGCAAGTAGAATCGCAGCGCATCCCTCGCGACGAGCGGATTCGCGCCACTTGCATCAACAAGCTTTTCCACTACAGCCTGAGGTGTCGGAATATTGCCTTTGCTCTTACTGGCTTTACCAAGCTGACCTTCCTCATCGCGGACAACCCACCAGCCATGCCCGACAACGTGCTTCGGAAGGGGGACGTCCAATGCCATCAGCATCGCCGGCCATAACGTTGCATGAAAGCGCGTGAAGATTTCTTTTGCCATTAAGTGAGCGGTAGCCGGCCAAGTCTGATCCCATGCCGGGTTGTTTGGCCAACCAGACTCGGTGAGGTAGTTGATCAGTGCATCAAACCAGACGTAAATGACCTTGCTTGTATCCCCCGGTACTTCAATGCCCCAGCCAGCGTTTTTGCGCGAGATGGCAATATCACGGAGACCTTGCTCGATAAATGCGAGCACCTCGTTCCGGCGCGTATCGGGAATCAAGAAGCCAGGATTGCTCAGAATGTGCTCTTTGAGGCGGTCGCCATAAGCCGATAGACGGAAGTAATGGACATCCTCGCGGATACGCTCAACCTTGGCGCCGGTTTCCTTTACGATGCCGTTTTCATCAACATCTGTGTCGCGGAAAAATGTCTCATCTGCGACCGAATACCACCCTTCGTAGACACCAAGATATATGTCGCCCGACTTTTCCAGTCGAGTGAAAACTTCACGAACGACATCTTTGTGGCGGTCTTCGCTTGTTCTAATGAAGTTGTCATAACGGCAATCAAGGAATTTCCACGCGTCAACAAAGCTCTGCGAAACCTTATCGACAAATGCCTGAGGTGATTCGCCCGCAACAACCGCCGCATCTGACACCTTTTGCGCATGCTCATCTGTGCCAGTCAAAAACCACGTGTCAAGCCCCTGCATCCGGTGATACCGCGCTTGAGCATCCGCCAACAGCGTTGTCGTCGCAGTTCCAACGTGAGGTACGGCATTGACGTAATAAATGGGGGTGGTGATATACGTTCGCATGGAATGTTCCTGAGGTTATGCGGCGTCGCCGCGGGGTCAAAATGCTTAGGGTAATGGTCGCCACACGGGCTACCGGCGAGGAACCCCTCAGCCACCACCTGGGGCAATCGTTCGACAACATGGCGTACCACTTGCCTGACTTGTACTACAGCTCGGATCGGCAAATCCAGTCGCCGCAAACATCGACAGCTGCCGCGCGGTTTCTGATGAACCACAGGCCGGGCAAGGCTCAGGGTCATCTTTTCGGGAAAATGGTCGCATCGTCTCGAATTGATTGCGGCATGACTTGCACTTGAATTCGTAGATAGGCATAGCCTTTATTCTATCTGATGCAGCCACCCGGCTCCGGTTTGAAGCACCATTTTAGGGTATGCAATTTGCAGCAAAGCGGGTAGATTCTCGATGTCTTCGCGGTTGTATCGAATTAGGCGTTCCAGTGCTCTGGAATCCCGCCTCGACACCCAAAGCCTCCAAAGCTCCACCGCATCCCAGCCACTCAAACCTGCTGCTTCATCCGAGCGTTCAATCCCAAAACGATGCTCGATCGCCTTCAGACCGCCCTTTACGCCAATACGGCGCATCACATTACAAACATCCACATGGGGAATCTCAAAATCAACCGCCGGGAACCGTCGCTTTAGAAATGGCACATCAAAGCCCGTCCCAAAGAACGAAACCATGAGCTTTACATCTGCAAAAATCTCTGGAAAGCGCTCAATGTCCCGACCCTTGACGAGAATGTGCGTCTCATAGGCTCCGTGCATTCCAATAATCGTGATGTCATCCGCGTCGTACC
Organism: Armatimonadota bacterium; assembly: GCA_046075665.1. Taxonomy (GTDB): domain Bacteria; phylum Armatimonadota; class Armatimonadia; order Armatimonadales; family Armatimonadaceae; genus CAIRTT01. The sequence continues at coordinate 4,782 of JBJTQN010000063.1, forward strand.
CGCCGTTGGTCTCAATGTCGATGCACATCGCCTTTTCCCAAAGCCAGGGGAGCAAACGGACCATCTCCTTCGACCCAAGGCGCGCGGCAAACCAATCCCAGTCCCCGATTTGATGCGCCTCAAGCGCCTGATCTGCAGCCCGCTTGATAGCATCCGCTTTTATAGCACTCACCGGCAACTTAGCATCAATCACCGAATCCCAATGATGAAATCCGGCATCCCAAAGCTGTTGCTCAGACTTCTCACCGACCCCCGGAGCGATGATAAATGTCCCTGTAAGCCACGGCTTGTAACGGTCAAGTGGAATCGGCATTATGAGAGACCGTGAACTTCCCTAAGGTACCGGTAGGATGCCTCCACCGAGTCAAATGCATCCCTGTGACACGTATCCTGCTCAACACACCACCATTCAACACCCGCGGCCTTCCCGGCTTGAATGATCGACTCCCAAGGGAGGTTTCCTTCGCCAATTGGCGCAATCACCGGTTCACCGGCAATCACCCCTTTGTCCTTAATGTGTACGACAGGAACGCGCCCCTCCATCCGTGAAAACAACTGCACCGGGTCTACGCCTGCATGCCATGCCCAGTAGACATCCAGCTCTAAGTAGTAGTCTTGTCCGCCTTCGGTGATCAATACATCCCACGGAGATGGCTCGGAGCCGTAGTCTCCGCGATCAAACTCAAATGCATGGTTATGATGGCCAAAGCGTATGCCCGCATCTGTGAGCTGATTTCGAACGCAAAGGCTCTCATTGAGAAAGCGCTGGTACTCCGTAGGATTCAACTTGTCGTAGCCATCCGGGATGCCGCCAATCGCGACATAGTCGCACCCAATAGCCTTGTGGAGGTCGATTTCGCGTTCGGTATCGGTCTGCAGTGATGCCCATGGTCGGTGCGTTGCGATGCACTGCAATTCCAGCTCACGCAGCCACTCACCGAGACGCTCGGGTGACAAATCAACCCCAAGTGCTCCAATGGCACTCACCTGAACCGCGCGATACCCAATACTCCGTACTCGCTCCAGCGTTCCTCGAACGGCATCCGCAGTCTTTGTGAACTCCCGCAGCGTGTAAAGCTGGAGCGCCTGCCCAGCCATTAGGCTCCACGCTCGATGTCTGCGGCAATACGGATCGCTGCTTTACGCGGGTCATCGGCGCCGGTAATCGCACGCCCGACAACCAGATACGTTGCGCCACTCGCGACAGCGGCCTCTGGCGTTGCAATACGGGCTTGGTCATGCGCTGCTACGCCCTTTGGGCGCACACCAGGCACAACCGTTACGAAGTCATTTCCAAGGGATGACCGAATCGCTTCGACCTCGTGTGGAGAGCAGACAACGCCATCGAGTCCGTTTGCTTGGCACAGACCAGCAAGGTACAAGACATGCTCGTTGACAGTTCCCGCGACCCGGAGGTCGGTGTTAAGGGCATCCTGGCTGAGGCTTGTCAGAACGGTCACACCAATCAAAAGAGGAGGATTCACCGCCGCGTGTGCCGCATCCGCCGCAGCCCGCAACATTGCCGACCCGCCTTGCGCGTGGACATTCACCATCCAAACATTGCGTTTCACAGCCGCGGCGACGGCTCCGTGAACTGTGTTTGGAATGTCGTGGAATTTGGCATCGTAAAAGATCTTGTCCACTCCGGCATCCTGTAGGCGGCTGATTATGTCAAAGCCCGCTGCGTTGATAAGCTCGAGTCCAACCTTCAACCCACCGACGGTGCCTGCTACTTTGCGTGCCAGCGCAACGGCAGCATCTGCAGAATCGACATCCAGCGCAATCAAAATCCGTTCATGGGCAGAGAGAGGGGTCGACATAGTTGATCCTTTGATGGTGATAACGTTGTGGACATTTCATAACGTCCAGTGGTCTAGAATACCGCTTTTGTCAGCGCCCGCTCAGCACCCAAATCTGCGGATTGACGTACAACATGTCGTGAGGAACCCCCTGAAGCGTTAGCCATCCGTTGTACGTTGATGTGCGGAAGTTACTGATACCGGGGATGAAAATCGGACTCCCGTAGACCTTGGTATCCGGTAGCAACGTGTGTGCAGCATCCAGATAAAGCATCGGCTGTGAATCCCGAAGACGAACCGCATCCATGATTTCAAGTTCTGAAAGCGTTAGGACCGAACCAGATGGAAGTTGTCCGATGGCATCAGCACTCCACTCTGAGCCATCCGGCGGAACGACCAGCTGCGGGATGCCATCAAAGCCACGTGCATCATCCGCTGCAAGCTTTGGACTGAAGTGAGCGATTTGCGGCGATAGCGATGCCGACCAAAACCAAGGCCGCCGGGCGAATGTCACGACGCTCGTTCCGGATGATTTGATTGCGCTGGC
>JBJTQN010000064.1:0-4976 GCA_046075665.1 Armatimonadota bacterium
CATCGAGAATGTCAGCATCTACCTGGTCTGCGTACAAATCGACGCTGTGGCCGCTTCTGAGCGCCGCAAGGGTGATCTCGCGGTTGGCTCGTCCCTGACCATCCCCTTTACGGGCATAGCGGGAAACAATCGCGATTTTCATGAGTGGGATAAGCCTGTACGGCCAAGAGGCCGAAACTTTTCAGGAAGTAAGGAAATCATCCGGTTCACGATTTTACCGGGGACGACCTCAACATCTTCGTGCTCCAAGAGCTTATCCATAATTCCGAAACAGCTCCAAATGAGAATACTGGGAGCGTAATACCCACCCTGAAGCCAGTTTCCAAATGTAACGACGGCGATTGCAATCCACTCAAGGGATGTCGACGCACGGGTGACGTCCCAAAGCTTGATGATGACCCACGACATCCGTCCCATAAGCACCATGTAAAGGATGCCCCCTACAAAGCCTGTACTCACGATGATGTTAGTAAAGTCCAGCTCTGTCGAGAAGGTTCCATCTTCGCTGTCAGTCCCACCCTGACTAAAGCGTCGGCCGGCAATCGTCGTCGAGCCAAGGCCTTGCCCGATTGGATTACGGATACCGCTGGTAAAGCCGATTTCAACGAGACCGGCGTGCTTCGCCGCGGTTGAGCGCTCAGAGCCAAGCGGATTCGTCAGACCTTCCACCTGGTGTTCAACAAAGATGGCTGCATTGCGGTCGAGATTGAGTGAACGTGTTTGGTTCAGACCGAGGAGCAGACCAGCGATACCAATACCTACCCCAAGTACGATTCTTGGGATACGTGTTGATGCACGCTTGTCAAGAAAGCTCCATGAAATGATGCATCCAGCGAGGAGCATCACAACTCCGGCGCGCGATGATGACAGAAAGATTGTCACGGCGATGAACAAAAACGGAAGTGCGTAGAGATATTTTCGCTGTAGAAAGCGTGTCCATGCGACCATCGCTCCCATCGACATCAACGTGACGTACTCACCAAACGAGAGGGATGCGCCAAAAACTCGAACGACATCGTTTGAGAGGTATTGCCTATACTTGGAGACTACCATCCAGTAGCGCTCAACATTGGACATTTCACCAAACTGCTGACGCAGGCCAATCAGTGCAGCGACTACGGATGTAATGAGAAGGACCGTACAAACATTAGTCAGCGTCTGCTTACCACCATGATGTCTGCCGACAAAGAACCAAAGAAGCGGTCCGATGTAGAAAAGTGCTCCTCCGAGGCCCACGAGGATGCCACCCTGATTTGGATTGAAGATTTGAAGAATCATCAAAGCAAGCAGTCCTATGGCGAGCTTTACGGTGATGTCTTTCGTTGAGATCCAGCGGTTACTTGCGATGCGGATGAAGAGAAGCGTCCCGACGGCTGCTCCGATAAGCGTCAGCGGCTCGTTGGACTGATAGCCGATGCTCGGAATGAGTTCGCGACGTATCAACCCAAGAAATGGCAGAAATGCAGCCAAAATGGAAAATCCAACCATTGGGTATTGGACAATGCTGCCACCAATAACGGCTGCGAGCATCAGGGCAATCATGATACGTAGCGGTTCTGAGAGCGTTCCCGCGCTTGGTTCATCGATGCCATAGAGGCCGAGGGTAAAAGGTACCAGTAACAGGACAGCACAACCTGCGGCTCCGGAATAACGGAACAGCAGGTTGCGAAAGACCGACATGAGCTGAACCAGCACGCCCTACCTGAACAGTCGCAGCAACCCTGTAACTGTTGTAACAGCCCAGAGTGCGTCCTGTAAGCTAAAGCGCCGCTTGCCCAGACGTGGCTCAACAAAAATGCTGTCATCAGGCTTGACCGCGACATCCTTTGTCAAATCGCCCTTTAGCATCACTTCAACATTGTGCGTCGTCGTTTCATCCTTGCCATCCGCAAGCTTACGCGTCAAGCGCACGTTCTTGAGATCAGCATTTTGTGCAGGCAGGCCTGCGAGTGAGAGCGCTTCAAACAACGTCAGAGATCGGTCATCCGGGTAAACAATTTCCCCCGTCTTTTGTGTTGCTCCATTTGAGCGGAAGACTTTTTTGTTTTGCGGAATAACCAGAACATCCCCGGCTTTGACCTTGACATCCCCTTTCACTATTCCCGTTTCCAGAATTCCACGCAGGTCGACTTTTATCGTCTGGCCATTCCGTACAATACTTGCCTGAGACAAAGCGGCTGTTGGAGTCACTCCACCAGCAGCATTCAAAACCGCCAGAATAGAGCCATCCCGGGGCACGACAACACTGCTCTGCGAGCGCACTTCACCAACAACTCTGACCATCGTTTCACTAGGATCAGATTCATCTATGATGATATTGTCGCCACTCTCAAGCGCGATGTTCTGCTTTAGTTCGCCCGTGTAGAGTTTGCTTACATCTACTGTCACCGGCCCTGCTGTACGGTAAACAACAAGCTTGTAGAACTCATAGCGGTCCGTTGGGAGTCCACCAGCAAGAGCCAGGGCATCGAGAAGACGCATCCCGTCGCGCAGCTCAACTTTGCCAGCATTACGGACATCGCCATAGACGTTCACCGTCATCGGTTCGCGTGCAGCCACCGAAACCGAAACAACCGGGTTTACAAGTTGTTTGGCATCTACAATGGCTTTTCGCACCAGCATCCCGATTTCCGAAACATTCTTGCCGGTAACCGATATTGGGCCGAAGAAATAGCTGATATTGTTATCGTTCTGCACGCGAGTGCCGGCGATAGAAAATTCGGGGTGGTTCAGGACCTGAATGGAAATCGTGTCGCCAACCTTGACTTTGTAGTCGGATGCAACGGCAGGAGCCGGAGCTTGGGCGTAAGTTGCCGTTAGCGGGGCTCCCCCGAACGCGACGAGGCAGGTCATCACAACCAATGATTTGTTCACTTGCATCACTTTGTTTCCGTACCCGATGATTCGACCGCTGCAGGCTCTGGCGATGCCTCCACAGCCTTGCCCGGTGTGTCCACATTCCCTGGGATGTAGTACTTTCCGTAGCCATATCCGTAGCCGTAGCCGTAGTAGTAGTAGTAACCGCCACCAGGGCTTGAGATACGGTTGAGGACGGTTCCAAGCACGGATGTACCGGCACGATGTAAAAGCTCAACCGACCGTCGGATATTTGCCTTCTTGGTGTCGCCAAATGCAACCACGAGAAGAACGCCATCTACACGGGCTGAGAGCACAATGGAATCAGCAACCAGCAATGTCGGCGGCGTGTCGAAGAGAACAATATCCGCACGCTCTTTAAGCTGCTCGACCACACGCTCCATTGCTGAGCTCCCGAGGAGCTCAGCCGGGTTTGGCGGAGGCGATCCCGCAGGGACAATCCACACATTCTCAACATTGGTCGGCTGCATAACATCATCCAATGTATGTGAGTCAACCAGCACATCCGTGAGGCCAGGGTTGGACTCAACTTTGAAGAGCTTATGCTGACTTGGACGGCGAAGGTCGGCATCCACAATCACTACGCGCTTCCCGTCGAGTGCAAGAGCCATCGCTAGGTTTGCTGCCGTAGTCGACTTACCTTCAGATGGAACCGAAGACGTAATCAGCAACGTTCGTAGCTCATTTCCAACCGCTGCAAAGTTCAGGTTGGTTCGCAGACTTCGATAGGACTCCATGAGTGGAGAAAAACTCGAGATATCGCGGATAAGGCGAAGTCCCTCTTCCTCCACCATCGGGACGTGACCAAGACTTGGCAACCGCAAGACACGCTCGGCTTCCTCCGGGCTGTTAATACGGTCATCGAGGAGCTCAAGCAAGAGTGCAATCGCAAAGCCTAGGACTAGACCAATTACCGCGGCCAGAACGATGTTTTGTTGCTTCTTTGGACGAATAGGTATCGTTGGGAGCAGTGCACGCTCGATTGGCTGAATATTTGTACTGATGGTCTTTAGACGGAGCTCAATATTCTGTGCCTGATCGGACCAGTACTTGGACCGCTCCTGGCTGGATTTGATCCGCGATTCGAGTCGCTGGTAGTAGTTCTCCCAGAGTGGGAACTGGTTTAGGCGCGTTTCTGCAGCCTTAAGCGATGTTGCTACACCAGCAGCACGGGTCGCCGCCGCAGATGCATCGATTTCAAGCTGAATGATGCGCTCATTTAATGTCGCATATGCAGGGTTGAAGCGGGCAGTTCGTATTGGCGTTGACTTCCGATACTTGACTAGCCGCTCCCGAAGCTCAGCAAGCTGCTTGGACTTAACAACAATAGAATCTGCGCTGGGACCAAGTGTTGTACCAAGGGATGTCAGTTCTGTTTCAAGCTCATCGATTTTGACCTGAAATGACTGAACGGTCGGGTCGGCATCCGCGGATGGAATGTCGCTTTTTGTAGTGGGGATAGACTTCAGGCGCTCCCGGCTGCTTTCAATTTTCCGCTGTGCTTCGATGGATGCCGCGCGTGCCGTGTTGTAAGCAATTTGAAGATCCGTCACAACCTGCTGCTGCGCCTCACGGTTGCTCTGTAAGTCAGGGAGGTTCTTGTCCTTCTTTAAAGCCTGTAGCTCGGTAAGCGCTTTTATCGCATCGTCATTGTTGACTCTAGCCTGATCTGTCGCGAACTGACTTGCCTGTCGAAGACTTGACTCACCTTTGGTTTTTACATTTTCGGTGTAGACATCCACCAGTGTGTTTGCCGTATCCCGAACCAGACTTGGATTGTCGCCCTCAACAGTGACTTCGATAATGGATGTATTTTCAACGACATCCACGGACACCAAAGGAAGGTTTTTCGCACTGAGCCTTCGTCCTACTTCATCTTTGATTTCGGACCGCTGAATCATCTCAACCTGGGTCAGTGGGGAGTATTGTTGGCTGAGCTGGAACAGAGCAGCAAGGGGGTCCGTGCTGACGTTATTAATGACATAGGATGGCGGAGACACCAGCAGACGCGCTACGGCCCGGTACGTTGGAGCCTGAACCATGGTGATTAGTACACCGACCACCAGAACAAAAGCAAAGACCTGAAAAATGACCAGTCT
>JBJTQN010000065.1:0-3078 GCA_046075665.1 Armatimonadota bacterium
TTTGGGGATGGCGCGACGCCATTTGATGTCTGTGTCCCGGGCAAAGGACGCGGAACCCTATTCGTATATGCGGACCGTGTTGAGCTTGACTTCGATGTACGTGAAACCGTTTATGGTTCGGTTTGTACTCCACAACAGCTAGCCGAGCTTCTCGAGGCAGCGGGTTATGATGACTGCTGCATTGTGGGTAAAGCCGTGGCACTTCTGCCGATGCTTGGTGCAGAGTTCACTGTTGCCTTCCATGAAGGTGCTAGCGGATACTCGCACCTTTCTGCAAAGCTTGTTGCCAACCTCCGAGCCGCCGGGCTCGCACTGCCCCCGCAATACCCAATCATCCGTATCGGTCTTGATGCATGGTCGGCTCTCAGTGCGGCTCCAGCAGTGAACATCAATCTGCCCGCGCCGCTGGAACAGGCTCTTGGACGTCCATCCGTAGACTCCGATGATCTGGCGCTTTGCTGGAGCAAAGCCATTTCCTGGGAGAAGTCCCGTATCGCTGAGCTCAAGACACTCAAAGCACCACGTTCGCTTGCCAATCACCTTGCGGGCACGGAAGGCCAGCCATGGTGTACACGCTACAAGCGCCTAACAGAGCTTGATGAAGCACTGGCATCCCATGCCGCAACGCTTCAGCCACAGCGGGATGCGATTCGGGAAATGCGGGCTCAATTACATGCATTGCGTGCGAGACGGACCTCGCTCGAAGGCGACAAGGGTGCAGACTTCCGTGCGCGCTACGGTCAGCTGGATACAGTTGCACATGCCGAGCGGGCATCCACCTTTGATACCCCTCTCGCGATGCTCGATGGTGAGATCCTGTCGCTGCGTATCGCACGCCGGGCTGCGCGACAGGCGCTGCGTTCAGCCGAAAATATGGCCGAGGTGGTGACACTGCGCGCCGAACGTGCTCAGTTGATAGGCACTTTTGAGACGCGTCGGGCGGAGCTGGTTGCCGATGCACTTCGTGTAATACATGGCTTGCCGCATGCCGGAGCCCGGCCAAGCAGCTGGTGGTTCCCCCTGGTTGATCCGAGCGGTGCCTGGTATCGGAAGATGATTTCGGATGCCACATTGCGTCTCGAGGCGCTGGAGCCCTAATTCGGATGCCGGTTGACATCCCGTTTCACAAAATGCACGGCATCGGCAATGACTTTGTGGTTGTTGCTGCGGATGATTTCGCAAGGATCCCGGCTGAAGTCAATGAAGCGGCTGTACGTTACCTCTGCGACCGAAACTTTGGTGTAGGTGCGGATGGAGTCCTGACATACGGACTGCATCAGGGTGACCTTGTGTTTGGGATTTTCAATGCGGATGGTTCCCGCGACACGATGTGTGGAAATGGTCTCCGCTGCGTCGTTTCCTTGCTTGCTGAGGACAGGCGCATACCAGTGGTAGGCATTGCGTACACCGACTCGGGGGATGTCCAGTACACGTATCAGAGTTCTCAGAAGGTGATGCTAAAGCTTCCTGCTCCGCGGGAATTCCACGAACCAATAACGGTCGGGAAATTCACTTTCTCCTGTATTCATACCGGAAGCCCGCACGCGGTGATCTTGGTGCCGGATGGTGAGATTCCCAACCCGGTCGATTTCGTAACCGTTAGTTGTGAATTGGAAAACCATACTGACTTCCCCGATGGCATCAGCACCAACTGGGTTTGGCATGATGCAAATGGCGAACTAAACCTTCGGACGTGGGAGCGTGGCGTCGGAGAGACACTTGGGTGTGGAACCGGAACATGCGCCGCCGGTGTTGCGTATATAACGAACTATCCGGGTGAACGTACCGTTACATTAACATCGGAAGGCGGCTCGCTTGTTGTTTCATGGGAAGGTGGGCCGAATGACCCTATTTTCCTGACAGGACCCGCCAACCGTGTCATGCAAGGGACAATATCGATCCCGGACAGCGTATTGGCGCCTCAAACCGGAGTATGATGAACTATGAATACCATCGCTAAGTCGCTCGTTGGCATCTCGGCCGCGTCGTTGCTTCTGGCTTTGAACGTCGGCATAAGTGCTGCGCAAACGACACCCGCAAAGCCAATCAAACGTGGTTCGCCCGTCAAGCCTTCCGCCAAGGTTCAAACGCAGGCATCCAACTCAGATAAGGCTACCGAAAAGGTTGCCGATGAGATCCTGAACGATATGGCTAATCTCCTGTGGGAACAGGGTGATAAGTATTGGCACGATGGTGACTATCAGCGCGTCGTTGGCCTTGGTCGAATCATCATGGAAATCGATCCAAATGATGAAGAAGTGATCGACTCTATGGCATGGCTGCTCTGGTCGATGGGTGACACGACTGGTGCGGATGACCTCCTGAAATATGCGATTAGCAAAGCACCGAAACAGGGGATGCTGTATTCCAACTTTGGTGGCCACTTGTACCGGACAAAGCGTTACGAAGAGGCGGAAAAGTACCTAGAGCAGGGTGTCAAAGTTGGCGGTGTTACAAGCGCTGCCTACTCATTTCTTGGACACACATACACCAAGCTTGGCAAGCACAAGGAAGCGGTCGACACTTGGCGAGAATGCGTCAAGCGCTTTCCAAAGTACCCCGCAGGGCTACCAAACCTAAAGGCCGCTGAAGCACGCCTTGCCGCAGCTAAGCCAAAGTAAGCATCCTTGAGCGTGGAACCTGAGACCGATGCGGTGAGCGTCGGTGTATCGACGAAGTGGCGTCCAAACCTAGTTGCGTTGATTTGGGCTGCTGTCGCCATGCTGACGTTCGCGGCGGAATTCGCGCTCACATCCCTACCCGGCGTAACAGGAAACAAGGCAGATCCCGCCCCCGTAGTGCGAAAGCAACCGGCCATGACGAGCATTCAGGCGGCGGTGATGTCTACCCGCTACTGGCTTGCATCGGGTGCTGACAAAAGCAATGCATCGCTCTTTGGCAATCCGCCAGCACTTTGGCACAAGCTCGCAGAGGATAGTCTGTCGCTTCGGTATGCACGCTATGCGGTTGTGACGCATGGTCTGGCAAATGCTGAGCTCAAAGCGGATGACCGCCAGCTCATCGTAGATGCCATCGAAGCGGAGGCTGCAGAGTCATCCCGAAAATCCGATGACAAGA
>JBJTQN010000066.1:0-5414 GCA_046075665.1 Armatimonadota bacterium
CATAACGAGCACTGACATAGCCAGGTGGTACGCGTCCACCGAGGTCCCATTTGACCGATCTCTCTCTCAGAACGAAGCGAAATAGCGCTGGCAGCTTTGCCTACGTGGGGCTGTCCGCCAAGGCGTAGGGTGAACGGATAAAGCTTGTTGTTGATATCTTTGGGGTGAGTTTCGAGGAGTAATCCATCTCGATAAAGTGAAGTTCCCTTTTTATCCATACGAACTTCTATGTCTTGAGCGGTGATGTCGTGGACGCTAACCAGGCTTGTTGACAAATCCGAGTTGTCGAAGACGTGTGCTTGAAAATGTACGTCGGCGCAAGGTAATTTGCACGTTCCTTTAGAAGATATGAACGTGCCCTTTTTCGCTGTCTCGAGGTGCAAGGGATTGGTGGTCATAGTGATAGGGGTGCTGGCTGGGACGTCAGCGTGACGAATAGCCGTATCAGTACAGCCACTATCTAGTATGGCAGAAGTGTGCGGAGTTGCGGGGTATAGGGGAGAGGTTGTAAATACAGGTGCGATACTATCAGTAACACTACTTAGCTGCAGTGTACTACAATTCGTACTGGTTGTATTAATACCGGTGTTCCTCCATGGGCCCACTCCGCCCCGTCACTTTTGATATCTTCGATTATGCTGCTCCGAGGCTGGGACAGAAACGCCATTGGAGTCGACTAGAGTAATCGCTTTCTTGTCGGGACCGAGGGGTGAACGAACCTTTAACATTTCAGATGTGAATGGGGGTCTCAGAGTTCCAAGATAGTTCATTTTATGGCATTGCCAACTAGAGTGACGACCGTAGCCACATGAAAAACAATACGCCGCCTTTTCAAGTCTGGAATTTGGGGCAACAGCTGGGGGAGCTGGCGGCATGGCAGCAAGTGCGTGGGCGGGGGCTTCGACAAGGGCTTCGACGGGGGCTTCGACATAGGCGGCGTTTGCGGTGCGTAGTAACGACCCGTTATGTCTCGTCTCCGCTTGTAGTAGATGCTCGCTGAGCGTCTCGTAGGTCCTCTCGAGAACGCGGGTCTTCTGGTCGTAGTCGGCAACCCATGAGGCAGAGGTCATATGATACTCGGTGGCTTTGCGTGTGAGCTGCAGGAGACGCTGCATAGGCGTAGGCGTGTGTGCGTTACCGAGAAGCTCTTTCACTCGATTATGTGCCGCGACGTCGTTGAAAATATTCTCGCTGAGGAGGAGAGATCGGTCAAATGGGACCTCGGTGGACGCGTACCACCTGGCTATGTCAGTGCTCGTTATGGTCGATAGTCCGTATTGGCTGTCCAGTAACGTCCACATCTGGATGGGGGTGGCAAGGCCAAGGCCCGTTAGCGCGTGCCGTAACGGGTCGAGCAGCTGGCCTCCTTGGTCGGCCATGATCGCCTTGAATGCTGTAACATCCGTGTTGACAAGCTTGCGCAGGGCGTCTTCACGTTGGCGTATGAATACGACGGCGTTTGTGGCGTTGGGGGCGATGTCCGGGAGGGCCTGAAAGGGGTACGGCAGTGCTAGATCATTTCCAAAGATCTCGGCGTATGCGACCGGCGATAAGAAGACGTCATATGCCATGAGGGCCCGCGGATCGTCGTAGTTGGGCCGCGATAGGCACCACTGCACGGCGGCCTTCTTGAAGGATGAGAGTCCGGCGACCTTGTCGGCGCAGTCGGAGAACCTTCCGGTTGGAGAGTATCCTGAGACGAGTTTCATTGTGTCGCGGAACGCGGCAGTCGAATCAGGTAGAGTTGTCATAATATTTAATCTCAACTGTTGAATGAGAGGTCTGAACGAAGAATCAGAAATAGTAGAGTAGGCAATTCAATAGATAATTAATTAGGATACTCTTGAATATATATAATAAAAGCTATTGGTCAGATACCTGAACGAAGAATCAGAAATAGTAGAGTAGGCAATTCAATAGATAGTTGAGATTGAATTGTGCTCTGTATTTATTTCTTCTCTTCGTTCAATCTATTATTATATTATCGCACAAAAATGGGTCCTTGGTCTTCACGGTGTTGAGTCGAATCAAGAGGTTGGAATCATAAACAGAGTAGAGAATAAGTGCGATCAGAGTAGAGAATACGTACGGTCGTCGTACGGACAGCGGGTAAAGTGAATATATCACGTTCGGGTAATAAGACTATAGTATATGCTATAACACACCCTCTGCGGACGGGAATAGGTTCACAAACGCTTGTTGATAAAAGGCATAAGTTCGTCGTGACGTTGCGGCGTAACGGATTTGGTAAAATAGTCGGCTACGTTGTCTTTAGTAGATACTCGACGCAGTTCGAAATCTTTAAAAGATACTCTGTCACGGAGCCAGTGAAAGCATTTTTCGATTGAACGAGAGCGTTTTACTTTGACGGTTCTATCACCGATGCCTCTAGCGATATCGTTATCGATATATATCGGTGTAGGTGGTTGGGGGTAGCCTAGAGCATCAGCGACTATGCGAAAGAAATATGCATCTTGGCAATTAGTAAAGGCTGCACCGTATTCGGCATCAGAGGCACCAGCGCAGACAATAGGAATGATTTTTGATTTAACGGAGAAGAAACCATTAACTTTTGTTGGTGGGTCGTTCTTGTTGCTGCAGTAATGAACTCCGCCTAGTTTAGATCTAGAAACGGGAATCGACTGATAAGACGCGTCAGTGTGGGCGGTGACGATCATGTCGGATGCAACAAAGGTGATCCCGTGGTTTTGGTGAGAGAATACGTATTGGAGAAGATGTTCGACTCGATTCATTGTATCTACCGTTGGGGATGCTTGTGTTCTTGCAATTGATGTGACTGCTTCGAGCAAGGCGTAGTCGATAACTCGACTGTGGTGGCCTAGTGTGCCAGTGACCTCTTGTACATAGAGTGCACTGCCGGGAGGTGCAGGGGCGTCATCGTCAATTGGGGCATCGAGCGCCTTACTACTGTAGTGGATCTGAGCATATGGTGAGGGGGTGGATTTACCTTTCATATGCTTAGATTTGCAGAATTTAGCGAGGGCATCAGGGATTGTTGTGGGTGCAGACAGAGTGACCTCAGGGAGTGGTATATCGTAAGTCCATTGTAATGTCATACCGAGGAATTTGGTACCTGAACGATCTAGTTTGACTTTCCAATGTGGAGTGATGGTGGAAAGTAGGTATTGAAGGTCGTCTTCATTATCGAACTTGATACCCATATCGTCTACTATTAGAGCAAATACGATTGAACGGGTTTTGTGGAGGAATAGACAGTCGACAATAGGATGTTCGTAAAAATCGGCTGCTTCAAGTGCGGTTTTAAGTCTTTTGAAAGAAAGGAGCCCAGCAGCCGGGTAGCCGTACATTGCCTTTGCGAGGCGAAAGGTGATCATTCGTTTGCCGTGTTTGTTGGTATAAACGTAATCATTGAGGTGATATAGGTCTATCAGTTGATCACCGACTGTGTCGGCTTCGATGAGGACGTAAGCATTAGGGTCTTCTAGAGGTGTTCCGAGGTAGTAGTCGACCATGTCGGCAGTGGCGAATCGCGTGTTTGGGTTCTTGTGAACGATATCGGATACGACGCTGTTGAGGAGGAGCTTGACTGTTGCGTAATCGGCCGTTTGTGAAGATCGAGGGCCAGCATATGTGTCGTTATTACCTCCATAGGTACCCCGTACTCTATAGTCAACATATTGGTCACCGTCGGCGGAGGCCAGCTTTTCCTTGACTTGAGGGTTGAAATATGTCGGGGAGATGGTCGCTGGTACGGAAGACCTGTGTACGGCAAGGAGAGTAGAAGAATCTAAAAGACGGATAATTTCTTCTGTTAAAGCTAGTCTCCAATAGTCGGAACGAGTACCGGCGATTTCAGATCGCATCGTTATTTTCGTACCGTCGGCCTGCTGATTCAGATGACGACCGTCGTATGGCTCTTTAGAACGTATAGCGTTGGCGGCGTGTTGTCGTGGTAGCCATTCAACGTAATTAGCGGTCTCGAGTTCGGAGCATCTAGTGTGTTCTGTGTTTTCAGCAGACGGGCGAGACGCATGTTTGTTAACATCATAGTACACATACTGGGGGGTTTTCGATGCAGGACCGTTGGTGGCAGCAGGCATAAGGACGTTGACAATTTCAAAAGTGGTCATATCGTCACGGTCGCGCCATCGCTGGCCGATGCGGCTGAGGTAGTTTTGGAATTTGTTGGTGTTGCGCTCCTTGTTGGTAAGTTTACGGAGGATATCAACGTTGGACTCGATTGCGGGTTGTGGCGTACTGCGGGTACGGCGACCTTGTTGCATCGGGTTTGGCACCCTCTGATGAGCGGTGTCGGTAGGTACATCGGGTATGGGTAGCCTTTGCTGCACCCTCTGAACATTGGTATCGGTAACATCAGCCGGCACCCTCTGTTCTGGTGGCGGGGTGTCTGTGTGGTTGACGTCAGGTTCGTTGGGCTCAGCTGTCTGAGGCTGTGTAAGTAAGAGGTTGGCCAAATCAAGTATACGATGTTTGTGATCTGAAGAGAGTTTAGCGACGGCGGTAGCAATGGACTCGTCGAGTCGTGACGCTGGCAGAGAGACGTCTTCAGGGAAGAATTGCACTGTGTTGGAAATACGAATTCGGTTGGTGGAAGTAATGTGGCATCTATATGCGCGATAACTGTCGAGTGCTGGTCCCACGTAGAACCCAAGTTGCCCATGGCAGTCCCACTTATCTCGCACATCGTTGGATTCGAATATATAGGCCTTAGTGCCGCAGACGGACAGCGGATGGGCGAGAAAGTCGTACTTGTGCCCATGAATACCTTCCCAAGATGAAAGGGTGGGGTCGTCGGCGAAAGGGCGCAAATGAGCAAGTGTGAGTTCCATTTGTTCGATGAAGTCTTCCCAAAGGTTCAACGGGCATCGAGAGTTGACAGTGCCGAGTACGGAAATAAGATGGTTGCGCCACGATTGGATACAACGCTCGGCCTTGTTGGAACGCTTGTCGCCTGGAGGTACCGTTTGTACGTCTAGTTTTTCGTCTTTAAACAGTTGCTTGAGCTCGGCGCTTGTTTCGTTATCGATGACTACAGAGGTAATAGAGTTGCCTCGTGTGCGGAAGAAGGAGAAGGCGCTAGTGAAAGCGTTTACGAAAGACTTTGCGGTACGCGATGGCATACATTCGACATGTATATAGTTTTTGAACGCGAAGATAATCATATATTCGGAGCCGTGGCGAGAAGTCTCAGGGAATTGGCCTGTGGCATCGGCAAACATGGCGTCGTCACGATCGAAGAATCTAAAGTGCATCGAAGTGTCGACGTGTGTAACGTCAGGTTCGTCTAGTTGGTCTAACGGTGGCGATACAGATGTTGGTGCAGCAGAATGGTGTGTGGAGCGCATGCCTTGGCGTTGCCTTTGTAGGTGCCCTTGTGCCGTGGCTAAAGTGTTGGGCCAGTTGCGGTGTAT
>JBJTQN010000067.1:0-2994 GCA_046075665.1 Armatimonadota bacterium
GTGATGCTCTCGCACGCTGTCTGATAAGCCGCTTCCGCATTTGCCTTGGATGCGAATCCGTCGTACCGTGCAGCCGGAAAGGTGACATTCCGGAAAAGTCCCAGTTTTTTTTTCAATTGAAGGATCCTGCGGACGGACATATCGATCCGTTTTTCTGACACCTCACCTGATTTTACAAGCGACACCAACAGTTCTGTGAAACCGAAATCGTTGGGCGTCATGCTCATGTCGATACCTGCGTCAATCGCCATCTTAACAGCCGAACGCCGATCGGCTGCGACATGATGTACGTCGACCAACTTGTAGATGTCTTCCCAATCTGTGACCGCCACGCCAGTAAACCCGAGTTCGTCGCGCAAAAGATCCGTAACGATGGTACGATCCGCGTGCACGGGGGTGCCGTTGATTTCACCGGAGTTGATCATCACGGTTCGTGCTCCCGCAGCTATGGCTGCCTGGAAGGTGGGAAGGAAATATTCACGCAATTCGCGCGGGCCGATCCAAGCAGGCGTTCGATCGCGTCCTGAAATCGGCGCACTGTAGCCGAGAAAATGTTTCATGCAGGCAGCCACTCGATAAGGATCATCCAACCGCTTTCCCTGTAATCCACGCACGGCGGCATCACTCATGTCAGAAGCGAGCAGAACATCTTCTCCATAGGTTTCGAAGAACCTCGACCAGAGCGGTTGGCGGCCGATGTCGAGTACAGGCGAAAAATTCCACGGGATGCCGGCAGCACGTGTTTCATACGCCGTGATGGCATTGAGTCGCTCGATGAGATCAGGATTCCAAGTCGCCGCCTGAC
The DNA here is from genome assembly GCA_046075665.1 of Armatimonadota bacterium. Lineage (GTDB taxonomy): Bacteria > Armatimonadota > Armatimonadia > Armatimonadales > Armatimonadaceae > CAIRTT01. Next base: position 806 of record JBJTQN010000067.1, read on the forward strand.
CGATAGGCTGAGGAAACAACGTGGCACCTACGACATAGTTTGCTCCGTGTATGGCGTCTATACCATACAGAATGGGAATGCCGGTTCGGGAATACTTCCGATTGGCCGAATGCAGCTCCCCGATCAGTGCGCGCCATTCATCCAGTGCGATTGTACCGCTGCCACAACCAACATTCAACACGGATCCGACATGGTATCTCTCCAAAGCCGTTCTCAACTTGGCGGTGTCCAACGCACGTGGCTCTTCAAGCTGGCAGATATTGCCTTTCGCGATCATCCCCAGATCGACCTGCGTCATCTGCCCCACTTTCTCTTCCACTGTCATGTGAGCGATGAGGGAATCGATCGAAACATCTTGCGCCATGGAGAATTTCCAGAGCAACGAGAATAGGAGGACGAACCGGATCGATTTCATTTTTTTATCAAGGCTGATAGCGAACCAAGCGGATGTCGTCGAGATAAATGTCCCCATCCGCTTCGAGTTGTATCATGAACTGCTTCATCTTGCTCAGGTCAGCGTTGTTTTTCTCCCAAGGGAAGTCCTTCAACGGTATGGTCACGGTTGTCCAGGAAACATCGTTGAACTCTCCGGATGCTTGCTCCATTCTGAATCCGCAATAGGTTTGCACATCGGTATAATCTTCGAAAGCGAAGGCAACCGGAAAATTCCTGAAGCGGCCTTTTACCGACCGCACCTTCATCTGAACAGCAGCGATGTTTTCCAAACCGGTCATGTCCTTACCCATCCAATCGCTCCAGCCGAAGCCCATGCCGATCCATTTGCATCCGCCGGTTATCTTGTCCCACTTTATATGCATCGCATAGTGTCCTTCAGCGGTCGGCGAAGTGACGCGCTCCATGGTCACACATTGCTTTTCAGGAGAGATCCATACTTCACGACCGAGATCGTCAGCGAAAATCCGAACCGGCTTGAATCCGTCGATACGGCTACTGTCCGATTCGGAAGGCTCGTCATACAAGCCCATCGGATGGAAACGTACGACACCTCGCCCTGACGGAGCACAAGCCGAAAGGGTGATTGCCAATAGCGCTATCGTGCCGAATCGTTTCAAGGTGCGAGAGGAGTCGATGTGAAGATGAGGTAATCGATTTTGCAATGAGCGTATCCGTTAGCCGGATTCGCAAGATGCAGCATGGAGATCTTGGCGAGTTTATCCGGATTGTGGATGCCATTGCCGTTCGCCGTGGTCGGCTGACCATTGCTTAAGCTTACCAGGTCGCTGTATCGGATGCTCACCAACTTCCAACCTTCCCAGTTGACCGTGACTTGCAAGTCGTATTGATCATCGGTATTGGCACTGTAGATGCCATCGGCATTCTCATCTTCTTTGAACTGGAACAACACCAGTGATTCGTTGGTATTAGGCACCCCGTAAATGAGACAATTGAAATAAACGTTATCCGAATTGGTGGCAAGCGGAAACGTTTTGATCGGCCCATAAGCAGTAGCAGGAAAATCGATCAACCCGATGAGCCAGTCCCAACTCACCGTACCGGCCATTTTCAGGTATTCGACTCCTTGTGGACTCAACGAATCATTCTTCACATTGAAATCCATGTTTGCGCCCGACTGGATGAAACGGGGCCATGCCGAACTCAATCCGCTTTCGAAATCCGTGATCAGATATCCCTGATTCACTTTCACCGACTTTATCGCAGTGGCGACTTCGAGCGTGTCATTTACATTCTCGATGAACAGCCTTGCATCACATCCCTCTGCTCTGAACATCGGGAATTCGGTAGTGGACCCGTCCCAAGTGGCGTTGCTGGCATCCAGGCTTTTAGAAACCCCATGGATGATTTTTTTCGCATGGGAAAGATGCCCCGTGATTTCCAAGGTCCAGTTGACAGGCTTGTTGAAACGGGCAGTGAACACGCCTGTTTCGCCACTGGCAAAGTCGATACTGTCCAGGTTAACCGCTAACGGCTGCAGTAACTTGAAATCGCTGTACAGTTCATCGATGCTGACACCGTCGAAGCTGTCATTGTCTTTTCTACAGCTAACAACAGCTGCGATAAACAAGAGGAAGAGAAAGCTTTTTTTCATGATCAGAAGGTCATGTTATAAATGATGGCGAATTGTCCGATAGTATATCCGGGAGTTTTTCCGGAACGATCTTCATAGCGGGAAGACTGATAGAGTCCGCTCAGATAGATGTCCTTTCCGA
>JBJTQN010000068.1:0-2505 GCA_046075665.1 Armatimonadota bacterium
CAATGTAGTCATCGCCAAGGGAGTCCCGAAGGATTAGCTCGATGCGGCGGTTCAGCGTTGCAAACGATGTCTTCTCATTTGAGAGATGAGCTGAATAGAGAGAGTTGGATATCTTTAGGTAGTGAAGTGATGTCTCTGGCCTCTTGTCTGTGAATGAAAATGCGAGCTGACTGGCCACACCGCATACGATGCCGGGTTCGTTGACGATTGACAAAGGTACTAGGATCGGCAACGTTGAATTGGGTAGCGTTGGCTGGAATCTATTGCCGATTCGAAGAAGGTGGTAAGCAACGTAACTGTTGTGAAAAGCAAAGTGTTCAGAAGGAAACGCCTTGATAAGTTTAACCAACTCATCTCGACAGACGTCATACTTACCGGCGTCTTCTAACGCGAGATATTCAATCATTCGTACGCCGTAAAGGTCGCTTCCTGACACTTTTGTCGTATCAAGGTTCGATAAGTACTCCGCTGACTTGTTAAATCCCATACAGGGCCTTGATGGTACACACGCTAATGCAAATGAAATTATTTTATTCAAACGGTTCGGATCGTCATTGGAGACGTAGTCAAATACGCGAATTTCAGGTTGAGTAATAGCCTGTCTCGTTGTTAGAAGGCAATCCAAGTACAGCAATTCTAACTTTTGGCTGTCCGCTAGTAGTGATGAATAATCTTTGAGTAATTGGCGTGCTTCGCGTATCAACCTAAATTTGGTTAGTCCCAAGGCAACAGAGATAACATCTCGATCACGTATGTGAACCATCACAAAATGAGGGTCCATCTTGCAGAATGTTAACAGTATTTCTCGAAGGGAATGCTTTAGCTCACTATCGATAATCCATGATGCCTTGCCTAGTAATGTGGCAAGATCCGGCGGAATGACACCTGCCTTCATGTCACTTAAGATAGGTGTTAGCGCAAATGAGATTAGATGATTACTAATCGGCAATCTAGCTCCATTCTGAAGAAGCACATTCCTACAACTGGTTGGTTGCGTACTCCGGACAAACTCCCCGACCAGACTCCAAACAACCACCTTGTCGTCATCCAGGATGCGTACGAGTCCAGAGTCACATATCTCCCGATATGCCGCATCAGTGCGTAAACCAAGAACATCGATTACCTTATCTTTGGCAAGTGGCTCTCCGTAAAGAGACAACAGGCGTAACACATCTTTGGCATCGTTTGACAGCAGCTTTACCGATGCACGAATCGTGTCGCTGAAGACAACGCCATCCCGTGTGCGTTCTGCTGCCGCTTGTAGCAGTGATGACCGATCCTTTGACAGACGAACGATTAGTTGCTGTATCGTCATCGCCGACAGCCATGAGGCCACCACTTCGATCATAAAGGGTAATGGATCGATGTACGAAAAGAGTGTCCTGATGTAAGCAACGGTGGATGTTGTTTCGGAGACCGATGTAACCGCGGCTGGCATCAGAGAAAACAACATCTTAACGGCTTGTGTTTCCAAACACTCATCGTCAGACATCGTTGCTGCCGGAGCACTAAATGTCATAATCGGCACATTTGCCCAACCAATCGGCAAGTCGGTTGTGCGGGTAGTCATGACAATCAATATGTCCCGATTTCCTTCAAGAAATGCCATTGTTGTCGTGCGCCAGGCTGGATTTCCCATTTGAAACCCATCAATCAAAATAATGCGAGGGTTCTGACTCCCTATGTTAGTTAGTCGCGTTGCGCTAGCGACAAGCTGTAAATGCAAATCCTCTGAACTGCCGATCTTTGAGGCATCCAGCCATGCCATTTCCATCTCAGCTTGATGTTGAAGCCAGAACTCATATACTAGGCGCGTTTTTCCACAACCTGGAGGGCCGGAGACGGCCACACACTGGCTAAGACCATTCGAGATGTGTCCATGCAGGTCACTTAGCTCACCTACTCGTGCAATGAATGGGTTTTCATACGGACCGACAGGCGGCTTGGAAACAGTTACGCCTGAATCAGCCGGAGTATCCAGCACAGTTGACATTCGCTCTCGCAAGCGTGGAGGGAGGGCAAGCTGTATGGTGTTTTGAAGCCGCTGAGTTGGTCCGTCACCCAACCTGGATTCCATTTCACGGATTAAGTTCAGAACTGTCTTTTCAATGAGTAATGGCCGATCCATTTGCGCGTAAATGCCAAAAAGCATTACGTACAGCTCCTCTTGCATCGGATCGATTGACAATGCCCGTTGAAGAATCTCGACCGCTGTAGCAAAGTCTCCGTTACGTTGGAGGTGTTTGCTAAGGCCGCCAAGATAGAAGACATTTTGGTTCTGATAAACATGGCGGAGGCGGTTTATCCACGGCGAGTCGATATCCGGCAATAACTCACCGGCATAAAGTCGAACAAGTTCGAGCGATGCGGCACGTTTCTCAGCTCCAGATGATGCTTCAACTCGGGAAAGCAACAAGCCGTAATCCCTCGCAACACACGGAATGTCTCCAATATTGATACTTACAATAAAACGGTTCGTTACAAGGGCTGGAGTACCAGGGTGCG
>JBJTQN010000069.1:0-3168 GCA_046075665.1 Armatimonadota bacterium
ATCTTCGGTTGGCTGAACATCTTCCGCACCGGCATCGATCGCGACTTCCATCAGGGCATCTTCCGTCGTCACGCCGGACTCAATCAGAATCATCCCCTTTTGCGCAAACATGTAGCTGACCGATCCGGTTTCACCCATACGGCCGCCACCCTTGCCAAAGATCGCTCGGACATCCGGGTAAGTACGGTTATGGTTATCAGAGAGGCACTCAACAAGGATTGCAACACCGCCCTGTCCATAGCCTTCGAAGACCATTTCTACCAGGTTAGCACCGCCAAGTTCGCCGGTTCCACGTTGGATAGCACGCTTGATGTTGTCGGATGGCATCGAGTTCTGGCGGGCTGTCTGAATCGCCATACGCAGGCGGACGTTTGTATCCGGGCTACCACCGCCAGACTGTGCCGCGATGATGATTTCTTTCGCGATACGTGTGAACAGCTTGCCGCGAACCGCATCCTGCTTGCCTTTACGCAGGCGGATATTGTGCCATTTACTATGCCCTGACATGGGTGCTTACTCCTTAAAACGTGTCTTTTGGACGTGAAAGTCTACCATTTGCACTGTGTATGCGGTGTGTTAGTGGAAGGTGATATCCGCGATGGCATCCGTGCCTGGCGCCGTTCGGATGCGGAGCCAATAGGGATGGAGTCGCTTGTCGATTTGAGCATGCCCGCGGCCACCCGGCGGTACCTGAATGCGGCTGATAGCGACCCATGTGCCATCCCCGGAGATATCGGCATCGATAAATGCGACGCCACCGCGTCCGCCGGAAACCTGACAGGTGATGAAAGCATCCCCAAAGCCATTCGCCAGCACCGGATCGCTTGTCCACATTCCGGCATTCCGGATACTGAGCCCGATACGTGCCCTGCCAACCGGACGTCCAAGCTTCCAAAGGTCATCCGCAACGCCAAGCCATACAGCGGCATTGCCATCCTTGGATGTCACAACATGCTCCCCGGGTTTTGCTCCCTTCGCCGCCGTCAACACAAGCATCCCCCGGTAGCTGGCATAGTCGTGGATGAAGAGTGAGTGGCTTGAGATTGCGCGTGCGTGTGTGATGCCACCAGCATTTTCGGCCGGTAACTCAATAAATGTTCCGCAGATATGAAGGAGGTCACGCTCTGTACAGACTTCACGGCAAAGCCTGCCGAAGTGGCGCACTGCAGGATCCTGAACGGGAATAACCCAGCGCCGGCCATCATCGGAGACGAAGCGAACGGCATGGTCATCGGTGATGAGGACACTCTCATCAACATTTCCTGTTACGGGGACTGCTTGCTGGACAAAGCTTGCGAGGGCTGGCTCGGATGTCGGATTCAGCTGTGCATTTGCATCGAGTTCGTAGGCTGCACCGGGACTCGGCGCTACGGCAAGCGTCCGTCGGTCCCCGCCACGCGCATAGAGGAGTGATGTCCCTGCAGCATCGCGGGTCCGCGCGAGGCCAATGAAGATTCTATCTGGTTGGACAGGGCGCGGGTCATTGTCGCGGTAGCTAAACATGATGGTCACGCCGCGTGAGGCTTTTTTGGCGACAAACCGTACCCACGCGACTTCTGGGATGTTGTGGATGAAGACTGGGCTGCCAACCGGCGCCACGACGGTTGTGTGGTGGGTGAATTCTCCACAACCGGTGACATCCACTTCGATATCGAATTCCACTGGGAAGGCTTCGCTGTGGCAAATGGTGATATGCCTGGATGCAAACCCGGAGCCAAGGAATGGCTCGCTGGTTTCGTCGGCGTGAACGGTATCGTTAAACCACACCGAGCCTCGGCCGGTGCACGGCCCCAAGTGGTTGAGTTGTTTGGCATCCACAAACCAGAGGTTGGAGTGGCTTTGCCCGGGACCTGCGATGCCTCCTTTGGCTCGGCGTTTATTGAGAAACTCGCTTTTTGCTGTGTCATCGCAGCCAAAGACAATACGTCCATTCCAGCGGCAAAAGTCACCAACAACTTTGAGCGTGGATGACCGCGGGGCGATTCCAGCGCATCGGGTGTGCGAGAAGCCCTTTGGAAACCGCCAGAGCATCCCATGCATTGTCATGAGGAGATCGCGCTCGCCGATATCGCGAATCCGCGGCTACTCGGTGTTCCAGCCGTGAGCGCCATCGTAGCAGTGGCTAGTCTTCGGCAGACGATAGGCTTGCCATGTTCCGTTCTGACGGCACATCAGGATGAGGGAGCGGTTGTCCCATCCGATGCTCCAAATGGGATCACTGGGCGCTTGATTTCCATAGATGCCACCTGGGGTGGTGACTTCGGTGAACTGGTTACGTCGGACGATGGTCCTGCTGGAACCATCCCACTCGGCGAGGCAGCCACTCGGGATTTTCGGATTAACTAAGGCAATGTCGCCGTGTTCGCCATTGTTTGCGTAGACGAGAACGCCTTGTGCGCTCGCGAGGCCCTTCCCATGGTAACCAGGGAGGTTGGCTTTCTTGCCTCCTGGCAGCTGTTCATCCCGGTAGAGCTCATTCGACTTTAGGGAATGGACATCAATTTCATAAAGCCCTTCCTCCATTGTCATCATATAGATGTGCGTTTTTGGATGTTTCAAATGCCGGGCGTTTCCAGTTAGTCGTCCGTAGGTCTGGGAGAAGGGCATCGGGCGGATGTTGCCATTTGCTGCGATGGCATAGGGCCCGATGAACAGCTGGTTTGACTCACGATGAATCATCCGGTTGGCGGGTGTGCCTCCGATGCTTTCTTTGTGGATGGTTTGGTTAAGGTCGCCTGAAATGCTGTAGAGCTTATCGCTGGAGCCTTTTGGGAGGTGTGGGCCATAGGTGATGGCGAAGAGCCTGCCGGCCCAGAGCACGATGGCACCAGTGCCGCACTCGTTCTCAGCGTTGTACATCGCGAGGTGGGGGTAGATACCGGAGAAGTGTTGGTTCACTGGGTTATGTTACAGGCGGTGATCGTCCAGGTGGCTGTGACCTGTTTGAAGTGGTAATTGGCTAGCATGGCAGAGAAGAACCCGAATCGCGATGCGGCATTTCCGGCAATTGAGAAAAATCATGGCCAGCCGATGCAGGTTTGGTTTGATGTATTTGCGGAGCATGCGGGTAAGCCGTATTTGCAGCAGATCGCGGTCTTCCGGGAGAGCCATGGGTTTTCGCAGGCACATGCGAGTGCTGTCGTTTTGTTCTGTCGCGGTTCAAAAACC
>JBJTQN010000070.1:0-4603 GCA_046075665.1 Armatimonadota bacterium
GGCTACGATGCGCTGGCCGCTGCGGTTCAGAAAGTGGTGCTGCCGTTGCTTCCGGGTGTGAAGTAAGTGCCGGGGCGGCGGATGAAGAGCCGAACCGCGACGCTGAGCGTGACTCGGTAAGAACAGCGAAGGTCGCGGACAGGCTGGGTGATTGACCCATGACTCCGATGGCCAGGAAGTTACAGAAAAGCCCCCCGGGAAACCGGGGGGCTGTTTGCGACTTCATTTTCGGCGCGCCGGACCTAGCATTTGCGGATTTCACATTAATCTCCATCTAGGATCATCCCTCACACGCATCAATCGGCACACAGGAATCCACCCTCCATCCGGTGAACCCCTGATACATGGCTGCGAACACTCCAAACATCGTTATCATCCTCGCGGATGACCTGGGCTATGGCGACATTTCTTGCTACAACCCGGCATCTAAAATCCCGACACCAAACATCGACCAGCTTGCCGCCGGTGGCATCCGCGCAACCGATGCCCACTCGCCCGCAGCCGTCTGCTCTCCCACGCGCTATGGCCTCCTCACTGGACGCTATCCATGGCGCGGCATCCTGAAACAAGGCGTCGTCGCCCCGTGGGGAACATCCATTCTTGAGCGTGATCGCCTCAATATTCCACTTCTCCTGCGCGGCTACGGGTATGCCACGGGATGCTTTGGCAAGTGGCACCTCGGCCTCAAGTGGCAAACGAAAGATGGCAATGCTCCCACACCCGTCGGCAAGGGCCTGAGCAATGTCGACTTCGCAAAGTCTATCGGGGATGGTCCAACGGAGCGTGGATTCGACACCTGGTTTGGCGTGGATGCGCCGAACTTCCCGCCGTATGTCTACATCCAGGATGACAAAACCATCGGCATCCCCGACACCCATGTCGAAAGAGCCTTCCAGCTCAACCGCCCCGGCCCAAGCCTGAAAAACTGGAACCTCGAGCGCATCCTCCCGGATGTCGGACGTAAGGCAGCCGACTGGATCACCACACAGGCAAAAGCCAAAAAACCGTACTTTGCCTACATCCCGCTCCCCAGCCCGCACTACCCAATCGTGCCCACAAAAGCATGGCAGGGCAGCACAAAGGCAGGCGCGTACGGTGACTTTGTCGCCCAAACGGATGCCATCATCGGCGACATCCTCCAAGCCATCAAAGACTCCGGTACGGAAGACAATACGCTGGTTATATTCACATCCGATAATGGCCCAGAAGTCGCCACCGAAGTCAAACCTGGAGCCTATGAGCGCATCACCTTGTCAAACCACGACTCCCGCGGTGGCCTCCGCGGCGTCAAGCGCGACCTCTGGGAAGGCGGCCACCGCGTCCCATTTATTGTAAAGTGGCCGGCCAAACTCCCATCCGGCACCACGACATCCGAGACGCTCTGCCACACCGACATCTTTGCCACGCTTGCAGGCATTGTCGGCAGTCCAGTCCCGGAAAATGCCGGTGAAGATAGCATCGACATGCTCCAGGCGCTCCGCGGCGGCGCGGGGGGACGACGCAGGATCCCGACCATCCACCAAAGCGGGGATGGCAAGCTGGCGATACGGGATGGCAGCTGGGTTTACATCGACCACCCGACCGGCCAGAACAATGGCGCAAATGGCGAGCCGGCAGCGCTTCGGACGCCTGATCACGGGCAGGCTGGGGAGCTCTTCAACCTTTCAAAGGACCCACGGGAGCAGACAAACCTTTATGCAAAGGAGCGCGGGCGTGCGCTACGAATGAAGGCTTTGCTTGAGCGGCTTAAGTCGGCAGGGCGTTCTGTGCCGGTTGCAGGAGGCCGGCGCAAGGATATCGGTATCGGGGCAAAGCCACTCCCAGGTGCGGATGTGCTGATGGATGGCAGTCGCCAAATGCTGGATGAAAAGTGGACGTATTGGCAGGGACCACGCTTCCGCTCCAGCCTGCCGATTAAGTGGCCGGTGGTTCCGGATCCTGTGGATGGCGGGATGTGCATTAAGACAGACGACCCGGCGGCGGCAGGCGGTGTTTACGGCGCGGCGGATATCGTGACCAAGGCGGTTTACAGCGACTTCCGGCTTCATATTGAGTTTTGGATTGGCGGTCCCGGAGGCAACAGCGGCGTTTACCTCCAAAACCGGTTTGAGATACAGATCTGTGATGGCGACCGGACATCCCATGGCCTCGGCGCAGTCATTAACGAGACGCCGGCTCCGTACCATATGTACAAGGGCATCGGGAAGTGGAACAGCTACGATATCGTCTTCCGCGCGGCGCGCTTTGTCGGTGGAAAGATGGTTGAAAAGCCGCTTACAACCATTTACTTGAATGGCCAGCGGGTGCATACAAATGTGCACATTAATCAGGTCTGGGGTGGCCCGTTCAGCGGTGTGGATGGCGGAAACGATGACGGCAAGGGCATCACGGATACCCCGCAAGGTCTTAAGCTGCAGTGTGAGGGCCATGATGTTCGCTACCGCAATGCGTGGATAAAGCCCCTTAATTTGGTGAAGGCGGATACCGAGTTTTAGGTTGTCCTGGGGATACCGGTGGGAGAAATGCAGATGAAGACACGAGTGATGTTGTTGGCATTGGGGCTGGTGGGATGTCACCTTTCGACCGCGGCGGTCGCGGATGACTATGCGCAGTGGCGTGGCCCGCGGCGGGATGGCGTTTCGCTAGAGAAGAACATCGCGGCATCGTGGCCGGCGGGCGGTCCCAAGCTTGTGTGGCAAAGAAAGGATGCTGGATTAGGCTACGGCAGTGTTTCGGTTGCCGGCGAGCGGGTTGTCAGCATTGGCAGCACGGGCAAGACGGATGAATATGTTCAGGCACGCTCAATCAAAGATGGCAAAGTGCTGTGGCAGACGCGTATTGGCAAGGTAGGCAACCCAGATCAGCAGCCAAACTACCCGGGTGCGCGGACAACGCCGACGATTGTCGGGACGAGTGTGTATGCGCTCGGCTCGGATGGCGACGTGGCGTGTCTTGACACCGTGACTGGCAAAGTGGTTTGGCAGAAGAACCTGCAACGCGACTTTGGCGGCAAGCTTGGGATCTGGGCGTATTCCGAGTCTCCGCTGATTGATGGCGACAAGGTCATCGTGACCCCGGGCGGCGCGGATGCAACGGTGGTTGCACTGGATCGCAAGACGGGCGCGCTGATTTGGAAGTGTGCGGTTCCGGGTGCGGATGTGGCCGGCTACGCGAGTGCGATGCTGATGGAATCCGGCGGTACGAAGCAGGTTGTGCAGTATATGGGCAAGGGCCTCGTCGGCATCGATGCATCCACGGGTAAGTTCCTCTGGCGCTTTGACAAGACATTTGATACGCGGTTCCAGATGCATGCGTTTACGCCAATCATTGATGGCAACCTGGTTTACACGGGAAGCGCATCGGCGCAGGGTGTGGCGCGCGTCGGGGCGACGGGCGCGGATGCCATCTATGTCGACAAGCGCCTCCCGGGGACGATTGGCGGCGCGGTCAAGGTCGGGGCGTACTTGTATGGCTCGACGCAGACGGGGCTTGCGTGCGTTGAGTTTTCATCCGGCAAGGTGATGTGGGAGGACCGCTCGGTGGGTCCGAATCAGGTCTGTGCGGTGGATGGCAAGCTGATTGTGCACGGTGAGAACGGGGATGTTGCACTGGTCGCGGCGACACCCGGGGCTTACAAGGAGCTGGGGCGCTTCACGCCGGCGGGAGCGCCGGACCGCGGCCAGGCGAAGGCGTGGGCGTATCCGGTGGTGTCGGGCGGCAAGCTGTTTATCCGGGATCTGGGAGTGGTTTCGGTGTATGCGGTGCGGTAGATGATGCTTTGGAATCCAGTCGCAGTAGGGCTGCGATGTTGGATCTTCTCAAGCGTTTTCAAATGTTAGAGCCGGGCAAATCGCCGTTGAACTGCCCGGCTTTTGTGTATGCCAGTTTTATGGAAGCCTTTTTGTGTGTCAGGTCGCCGAACCCATTGACAGAGCATTCCAGGTCGTGGCTGGTGTCGAACATGGTTATTGTCGGTAAGGTTTCATGGTTACGTTTAGTAACAATAAGCAAATCTAGTAAAAATACGGTGATTTTGGTTTTGAGGATTGTTTCTGCTTACCACTGATATTGCTGACACACCTGCCAGTAATACTGTGGCGGTAGTTCAACCCATGTGTATCGCCCAGTAGTTCATACAGATGGTGAGTTATCGTCACCTTTAGGGTATACAGTGACCATGTGGCACCCAGTTTCGTTGGGGTGCCTGACTGTGTTCGCAACTTTTGGTACCTGCTATGAACCCAATCACATCAATGAATTCTCTCGCCCGCCGTGTAGCGCTGTTCGCGCTTGCGCTTGCTGCGTTGTTGTTTGGCGGCGCGGCACCGGCACTCGCCCAGACGAATAACTCAACACCGCCCAAGCTGGTTGGCTACCTGAGCCGCGACAACTGGGGCTTTGTCAATATCATGGACTTTGACTACGACCAGCAGGGCAACCTGTATGTGCTCGAGTCAGGGTTTGGGATCACCCGTGTGTCCAAGTTCCGCCCGGATGGAACATTTGAGAGGACGTTTGGGCAAAGGGGTACTGGGTATGGGCAATTAGTAGGACGTGAGGATCCACGAAACTGGAATCTTAAAGTGGATTCGTTTGGCTATAT
>JBJTQN010000071.1:0-3070 GCA_046075665.1 Armatimonadota bacterium
TTCTTCACACGATCGAATGTAGACATAGCTATATCCCTTCCATAATCCGAATCAGACTGTTAACCCACCGTCAACGGCGAGGACCTGACCCGTAATATACGATGCAGATGGTGACGCAAAGAACGCCACTGCCGCACCGACATCTTCTGCTTGACCAAACCGTCCCAGAGGAATCATCTTGAGCAGTTGCTCACGTGCTTCACCCTCGAACGCATCTGTCATTTGTGTATCAATGAAACCAGGAGCAACGACGTTGACAGTGATGCCACGCGATGCCAGTTCCTTTGCGAGAGATCGCGAGAAACCAACCAAGCCCGCTTTACTTGCGGAGTAGTTTGTTTGCCCTGCACTCCCACGAAGTCCGTTCACCGATGCAATGTTCACTATACGGCCACTCTTCTGGCGTAGCATTATCTTACTGGCTGCTCGTGAACAGAGAAACGCTCCCTTTAAGTTTGCATCGATAACGCTGTCCCACTGTTCCGTCGACATCCGGAGCAGTAACGTGTCTCTGGTAATACCAGCGTTGTTCACCAAAACATCCACTCGGCCAAACGACTCCATCGTCGTTTTGAACAGACTCTCAACGCTCGCCTCATCGGAGATATCCGCGACCACGGCCATTGACCTGACACCAAGAGCCGAACATTCTGCGGCTACTGCTTCTGCATCCGCAATATTCGTCCGAGCCGTGATCACGATATCGGCTCCAGCAGTGGCAAGTGTGACGGCAATCCCCCGGCCAATACCACGACCGCCGCGACCAGCGCCGGTCACAATCGCAACCTGCCCAGCTAATGCACTACTCATGATGTCCCTCCAAAAAGCGCGACAAGGCCATTAGAATCACCTACGCTCTGAACTCCGACATCAGGCAATGTTCGCTTTACTAGGCCCGCAAGAACATTACCTGATCCAAACTCGGTGAAACAAACGGAACCAGCTTGACTTAGCAACCGTAGCGTCTCTGTCCAGCGAACTGTACCAGCCACCTGTTCAACCAAAGCAGCCTTGATAGCATCCGGATCAGAAATCCAATCTGCGGTGACATTGGCCACCACGCGAATGCGAGGTGCGGTAAACGTTGTAGCAAGGAGCACCGTTTCCATCTCTTTGGCTGCCGTAAGCATTAACGGAGAATGGAACCCTCCACTGACGGCAAGTCTGATAACTTTCTTCGCTCCAATGTCCTTTAGAGGCTGGGTTATTGCATCGATTGCATCAGAGACACCTGAGATGACCACTTGACCGGGGCAGTTATCGTTGGCAGCAACGACGGCCAGTCCCGATTCTGCACAGCACTTTGCAATGACCTCGGCATCCAAACCTAGTACAGCGGCCATCCCACCGGGATTTGTCGCCGCAGCTGCAGCCATCGCTTTTCCACGCGCCTTGACAAGCCTTAGTCCCGTTTCAATATCGAAGACACCTGCAACACACAGTGCCGCATACTCTCCCACTGAATGACCAGCAACGGCATCGGCTACATAACCACGCTCATGCGCAGCGGCGAATGCGGCAACCGAAACAGAAAACAATGCCGGCTGAGCGACGGCTGTATCTTTGAGGTCATCTGATGTCCCATTGAAACAGATATCAAGTAACCCACCACCGTATGCCGTATCACATGCATCCAATGACGCCTTCGCCGCGACGCTGGTTTCATACAGGGACTTGCCCATCCCGGGAGCTTGAGACCCCTGCCCGGGGAATATCGCCACATTCATCATGGGTTTACCTGTCCCCACCGCATCACATTTGCGCCCCAAGTTAATCCTGCACCAAAACCCACTGTGACAACCAAATTGCCATCCTTTAATCGTCCAGAGCGGACAGCTTCGGTCAGCGCGATCGGGATGCTGGCAGCGGATGTGTTACCGTAGCGGTCTACATTGATAAAGACTTTTTCAAGCGGCAGGCCCATACGTTCAGCAGCAGATTTGATAATCCTGATGTTAGCTTGATGTGGTACCAATAAGTCGATGTCCGATGGCAATATCCCAGCAGTTTCAAGCGCTGCCATCGCAGCCTCCCCCATGATTTCCACAGCAAAAGAATAAACAGCCTTGCCATCCATATGAAGAAACTGCCGCTTCGTACCAACCGTATCGGCTGTCAACGGCTCACGCGCACCGCCTGCAGGCACTTGAAGAAGACACGCTCCCGAGCCATTTGCCGCAATCTTGGTTCCAAGTATTCCTTGCCCAGGTGGACATCGTTCCACGACAGCGGCGCCAGCACCATCTCCGAACAATACACAAGATGCGCGGTCAGTCCAGTCCACAACACGACTCATTGCTTCGGCACCGACGACCAGAATGCGCCGGTAGCGGCCTGTAGCAATGTACTGATGAGCGATATCCAGACCATAAACAAACCCGGAACACGCCGCGGATAGATCAAAGGCAGGGATGTGGGATGCGCCAAGCTCGGTTTGAACATACGTCGCCGTAGCAGGCAACATATTTGTGTCACCTGTGCACGTAGACAACACAATCATCTCGATGTCATCGATAGCTATGCCTGCACTACGCAATGCATCACGGCATGCCGCAACGGCAAGGTCACCGGTTGACTGATTATCTGCAACAATGCGCCGCTCACGGATGCCGGTACGTGTAAAAATCCATTCATCCGTGGTGTCAACAACGGCCTCAAGGTCTTTATTGGTAACGACTCTTACAGGGACATCCATCCCCATACCTGCGATGCGCGCTCCAAAGGTCACGACTATAAGCCACCTGACATGATGCGCCCGGCATCCACAAGTTTCTCGACCACACCGCTACGGCCAGCGCGGACGGCAGCCCGAATTGCATTCATCATAGTGTATGCATTGCTTCGTCCGTGAGCGATGATTGAGATGCCTTTGATCCCAATCAGCGGAGCTCCGCCAATTTCAGCATAGTCAACACGCTTAGCAACACGCCGAACGGCTTCGTGCAAAATCGGTTGGTCCGGGTACTCAGCGATGACATCCTGTAGAACAGAAATCGCAACAGATGCCATCCCCTCGACACCTTTGACAAGTACATTGCCTTCAAAGCCATCACACACGACGACATCGATG
>JBJTQN010000072.1:0-7758 GCA_046075665.1 Armatimonadota bacterium
CAACGCGAATTTCTAGCACTTGCCGGTGAGTCAACCGATCGCTTGACCACTCTCATCAATGACATTCTCGATATCTCACGGATTGAAGCTGGCGGTACCCGTTTACGCCGTATTCCAACGGATTACCGCCCAATCGTCCAACATGTCGTGCAAATGCTAACCGGACAGGCAAAAGCAAAAGGCATCGCACTTGGGATGCAATTCACAAAGGCTAACCCATGGGTCGAGGGGGATCCAGACCGTATTTCACAGGTCATGTTTAACCTGATTTCGAACGCCATCAAGTACACGCCTTCGCAAGGAAAGGTCACGGTTCGGGTTACATGTGACGAGGATGTTGTTACAACACAAATCACAGATTCAGGTCCAGGCATTGCACCCGAAGATTTGGAACGCGTTTTCGAACGGTTCTATCGGGCAGATAACTCTACAACACGAGAAACAGGTGGCACCGGATTAGGGCTCGCAATTACAAAGGCGCTCGTAGAGCGAATGGGAGGAAGCGTCACGGTTACGAGTACGCTTGGATTGGGAACAACCTTTGCCATCAGCATGCGCCGGGCCGCAGCCACGCCAACCAACGGTATCCCAACCGATGAAGAGACTTTACGCTTGTACCTAGTCGTGGATGGCGATCCTGTCAGACGTCAGGCAACCGCAAACACATTGCGTGGTCAACGCAGCGCAGTATCAGCAGCGACATCCACGGGCGAAGCCCTCCGTAGATCACGCGGATTACGTCCGGACTGCATTCTCCTTGCACCATTTTCACCCGGAGTAGATGCACCATCCTTGTTGTCCGATTTAAGGGCAAGTGCACTCACCGCTCACATCCCGGTTATCCTCACTGGTACAGGTGAAAGCGCTCTCGTAATCGCCGAAACCGATCGTGCAGCGGTCATCGATGGACTGCGGACGCTAAGCGCAAACGCGACAGAAACACTTGTTATACTGACGGGCTTTGAAGAAGATATCGCCAAAATTGCATCGTTCATTCCCGAAGCCCTGATTGTTCCATCGGGCACTGCATCCCAGATACCTGAGATTCCGGTTTCGACGTATCCTCCGATCCTTGTCGTTGCGAGCGGACAAGGCGGCGAACAGCTTGGTCTCGATGTCAGCACGTTGCTTTCACGATTACCAAAGAACACATTATTGATGCTAGTCGGAGATGTATGGAGGGATACCCGTCCAGCAAGCGATGTACCTGGTATCCATACGAATCTCGAACATATTGCTTCGCTTGCCATCACGCTTGCTTCGGTGACCGATCAGCACAGCAATGCCTAGGCACTCTCCCGATTGCTAGGCTACATCGTACGCTTATTGACGAGTCCAACGATTGTTCGTTCTACAGAGTCTGCAAGCTTACCTAAATCATCATGACCATAAACCATATCAATATTGTCGTCACCTCAATGCAGGCCAGTTTAGATTTCTATATTGGAGTTCTCGGAATGCGTGAGACATTCAGGTGTGAGCTTGAAGGGGAATGGATCAACACTGTCACTGGCCTTTCCGGCGCCAAGGCATCATGTGTCTTTGTACAACCATCAAGTGGAGGCTGCCGCATTGAACTCCTTCAATATCACTTACCTGAAGGCGGATGCGTTGTCCAAAATTCGATGCCTAACACCGGTGGACTGAGGCACTTTGCATTGGATGTCCAAGACCTCGATGCCATTATTGACAAGCTGAAGGCCAGTGGTACACCGATTTTCAGCTCTCCGGTAATCGTTCCATTTCGAATCGTCGACAACATCCAGAAACGACTTTGCTATACCCTTGACCCAGATGGCGTGATCGTAGAGTTCAGCCAGCATCAGCGCGACTAGAGTTTGTCCGCTGATTCAGCTTACTTGGGAACGGAAAGTTCAGGTGCGATAGCCTTTCGGATATCGGCTGGAAGGTTAACCGTTGACATTGCGCGACGAAAAGCGTCCTTGGATTCGAGAGGCTTCTGAGCTGCCATCGCGGATGTCCCAACTCGATACCAATCAATTCCACGCCCCCGCGAATTGGCAACTTCTAACCTGATTGCATAGGCAGCGCTATGGTCGCCGAGCACGGTGAGCAGATGACCGATGGCTGTCTGAATTTGGTACTTGCGGACCCCGCTGGGTTTTCTTGACAGCTCTGTCTGATACGTAAGCATGCACTTTTCAATAAGTCCACGCTTTTGGAGTGCCCTAACGCACTCTAGTTCCGATGCTTCAACCGTCTCGAGCGATGATCGCAAAACCTGCTCAGCAAGGGCAGCATTGTGCAGGCCATCGGCAGCATCGGCACGTCGGCTGTTCCATTTATCCATCAGCAGTGGAAATCGCTTTAGCCCAGCATCAAGGACATCCATTGCCTCATGGAATCGACCTGCCGTCACATAAACATCGGCCAAACTCAACCGAATGGCTGGCTCGGATGCCGCGTAACCACCCCGAATCGCAAGCTGAAGGGCATCTGTATAGTGAGACGCCGCTTTCGCATAGTTGCGATCGATGCGCTCTACATCTGCCAGTCCAATGGCAGGAGCCGGATTGAGTGGAGCCAATGTACGTGCAGATTTGAAGTCCCTACGCGCTCGATCCAGATTTCCACGCTTCAGCTCTGCTATGCCCTGTGTCACGACAAGGTCGGGGCTTGCTTTTGTCCCAAACGCATCCGGTCTATCACTTTGCGCTCCCCCCTTCATCCGGGCATCCCCGAGGAGAAGCGCAGCCTTGGCATCGTTTGGATCAAGCGCAACGGCGCGCTCCAAAATGCGAATTGCATCTTCGAATTTGCCTGTCGATAGAAGCGCTAAGCCATAATTGATATGCGGCCGCGGCCACTCTGGTTGAAGCTTTAGGATGCGTTTGTAAATTTCTTGTGATGCTTGTGGCTCACCGGCAAACTGATGCAAGTCCGCAAGTAACAGCAACAAGAAGCAACAGCTTGCATGCCGATCCATGAAATCTTTGATTTTACGAATTGGAGTGGTGAGCTCTAATGCACCCGTATCTGAACCATACTTACGCGTTATCTCCAGCCAAGTGGCATTGGCAGTGGCATCGGTGCCAGCCAGCGACTGTACAGCGTGCTTTAAGAGCATAGTCACTGGGTCACCATGTGTCGCTGACTGGGCTTTTGATAGGAATTGGTTGGTCGTTACAAGATCCCGGAGTTGGATGTACGCAAGTGCCGCGGTCCATTGAACGACGACATTTGCATCGACTTTCGCCAAATCACCGAGCAGGTCTGCCGCTTTACGAACATTCCCTCCCCGAAGTGCCACATCGGCGCTTCTAAACGCTGCGACAACACGCTGCATATCGTTCACTGGAGGAGACTCCGTAGGCGATTCTGGGATTCGGTTAGCTCCATTGCCGCGGATGGCACATACCCCACTGGAGTAGCAGCAAAACCACCACCACCAGCTGATGCATTTGCCGAGCCAAAGGCTTGGTCACTCTGCGAAGTCATTGCACTTGCTCGCATGGACAGCTGCGGTGCACCTTGTGGCTTTAAATTTGAACGATCAAGTGCTGCATCCATAGATGCGTTTTCCGTGGCTCCCACTGAGTACCGATCGACGTCGGATGTTGCTATAACCAGTTGCTTCTTACCAGGCCTTAGGTTCTGATTTGGGGACTTCACCATGGTGGTCGGTAGTGTAGCGCTGCTGATAGCAGCGCGTTCAGGCTTTGAAAACGGGTCGCTTTCATCGCCATCTATTGTTGCGATAGACATCGCTTGCCTCCGTGTCGCAGCAAGTGCTGCGTCCGGTGCAATCTCGGCCGGCGGTTTAGCTGCTGAAAGGGTTGGTGGTGGCATTGCAGTGATGGCAACTGCCGGCGATACCGTAGGGTTTTCCGTGCGGTGACCACGGACAAATATGGCTGCAAAGGCAACGCCTGTACAGGCAATAGCTGTGATAGCAACTGACTTTGGAACGAGGTTTTGCCTAACAACTACAGGAGTTGCTTCCGTATCAATGGTATCTGCAACCCGAGGAGGTAGCGCCGCAGAAAGCCGCGCCCAGGTTACATCACTTGGCTCACTTGCAACATCAAAGTTCAAGTCTGCAATAGACACACCCAGCGCCTCAATCGACTGGATTTCTTCCTGGCAGTAGCGACAATGCGCTACGTGGTGGCGAAGATACGCATCAAGGAGTCCATTGCGTGTTGGCTGATACAGGTGGTGTATCTGAACCCAGTTACAAAGCCTTTCATGTAGAGATGTCATCGCTCGGTCTCCATCGTATCTCTCAACTTCTTCATCGCATAATGCAAACGTGACCAAACTGTCCCAATCGATGTGCCCAATAGCTCGGCAATCTCATCACAGGATTTGCCATCGTAGTAATACATAGTAACTACACTCCTATGCTTCTCGCCTAGCCGATCAACAGCCGCACGTAAGATTGCTGCCTGATCCGCATGGATGGTTAGGTCTGCAGGATCAAGCATCGCCTGACGAGTCGCATCTGTAGGAGACTCGCCAGCCTCTAGGAAGTGTGCATCCCCTTCCAGATCCTCTTGCGTTCTGTCACGTTCGGTTTTCCGCTTCTCTCGATGTCGAAGTGCGGTGTTTACAGCAATGCGGTAGAGCCACGTTGAAAACTGGGCATCCTGTCGAAATCTTGGAAGTCCATTCCAAGCCCGCAAAAAGACATCCTGTAGAACATCATCAACATCTACAAATGAGCCGCCGACACGGTACACAACGGATGCCATCGGGCGATGGTAGCGCTCATACAGCTGGCGAAATGCAACTTGATTTCCACGAGCCGCTTCCTTTACCAGTTGCGCATCATCAGTTGACGACCTTATCGCCATCCAAGACCTCTTGATTGGGAGCAGATTGATTGCAAGTGTTGCCAACGTTTCACCACCTCGATTGTTAGAGTCGTTTGGCGGCACAATCCTTCAAAGGAGATCTGCATGGTACGCTTATTCTACGATGGCAAGACGTGGGATTTTTCAGAATCTGTTTCAATCCGTTGACTCACTGTTTACAGGGCGTGGAAAGGTCGATGATGACCTGTTGGAAGAACTCGAAGAGGCACTTTTAGCTGCTGACTTGAGTCTGCGGACCGTTGACAAGATACTGGAAGAAGTCCGAGAGCGCGTCCGGGACGGTCGTCTAAAGGATGCTAACGATGTCCGGACGACATTGATGACTGTTATTGTGGACACTCTCGGCAAGCCGGAAGACCATCGGCTCAGCATCGCCCCCAGCGCTCCAACGGTTTACCTAATGGTTGGTGTGAATGGCGTCGGCAAAACGACCAGCCTTGGGAAGCTTGCATACAACGAAGTTCAGTCAGGTAAGAAAGTCATTTTGGCTGCAGCGGACACGTTCCGAGCAGCGGCAGCAGACCAGCTGGCCATTTGGGCGGAGCGAAGCGGCGCAGAGCTCATTCGCCAACATGAAAATGCAGATCCAGCCGCCGTCGTGTTTGATGCGATACATGCGGCAAAGTCACGTGGCGCAGATTTAGTCCTCGTGGACACCGCAGGTCGGCTCCATACGCGGACAAACCTGATGGAAGAGCTTGCTAAGATTCGCCGTGTCTGTGAGCGTGAGCTCGGTCGGGCACCCGATGAGGTCTTACTCGCGCTTGATGCAACAACCGGACAGAATGCAGTTACGCAAGCGAAGGAATTCACACAGGCTGCCGGTGTGACCGGTATAGTGCTTGCAAAGTTGGATGGCACAGCGCGCGGCGGCATCGTCGTGACACTACGCGAGGAACTTGGCATTCCTGTAAAGCTGGTTGGCGTCGGCGAAAAGCCAGGCGACCTGCGCGAATTCCATCCCGATTTGTTCGTGCAGGCAATGTTGTCGTAGCTTAGCATTGCTGCTAAACATAAAAAGTCCCCGACTGGTCGTGCCAGACGGGGACTTTTCAGCTTACAAAGGCCTTCTCAGACCTTCCAGCCCTTGCGGTATTCCTTGCGAAGCAATGCGTTTGCACGCTCATTGTTAGTCTTGAGCTTTCGTGCATCCCACTCAATCGCTTCGCCAGTCCGGTAAGCAACCGTACCTAGAAGCACCGTTTCTGTGAGAGCGCCCGCATAGTCGAAGTTACAAGTGGTCGGTCCGCCATTGCGAATCGCCTGCATCCACTCTTCGTAATGCCCAATCGAATCAGGGATGGACTTGGCTGGCGGAACGAAGCCGCTATACTTGTCTTCTGGCAACAGCTTGTAGCGACCGTAATCGGCCAGTAGCATCCCCTTGTCACCGATGAACAGCGAACCATCGCCCCATGACTGGGCTCCAGCTTTCTTAAACGCATCCCCAGCCATGTTGCCGTCGTACCAAGTGACCTTTACCGGCGGTTGGCTACCGCGTGCCGGGAAGTCATATTCAACCTTAACTCCCTCAGGAGCGAATTGTGGATGTGCTGCTGGCCCGGATGCAGCAACGCGCGTCGGATGACGCAAATCGAGTGCCCAGAAAACTAGATCTAAGTGATGGCACCCCATGTCACCGAGCGTTCCGTTTCCATAGGCCCAATATCCTCGCCAGCGTGCTGGATGAAACACAGGGTGGTAAGGAGCAACTGCACAAGGTCCAAGCCACTCATCCCAGTGCATATTCTCGGGTGTGCCATCGTTGTATGGCTCTAGTTCACGCCCCGACCAAGACTTACCGACACGTGTGTGCACTTCAAGTACATTTCCGATTGCACCGCTTCGGATGAGCTCGACGACACGTCGGTAGTTAGGTTCTGCATGAATTTGTGTACCCATTTGGGTAACACGCTTCTTCTTCTTGGTGAGCTCAGCGATTTTGCGAGCCTCCTCGACGGTGTGGGTCAGTGGCTTTTCACAGTACACATGGAGGTTATGATTGAGCGCAAACGCAGTGGCCGGAGCGTGGTTATGATCAGGTGTGCTGATTACAACGGCATCTAATCCCTTTTGCTCAACAAGCTTTCGGTAGTCTGTGTATACAACAGCATTCGGAAATCGCTTCTTTGCGACTGCGATATACTCATCGTCGATATCACAGATAGCCGTGATGTTCTGTGACTGGACACCATCGATGTTAGCCAACGCGCGGTTGTTTGTTCCGATGATTCCGATATTCAGCTTCTCGTTGGCTGATTGTCCCAACGCTTGATTGCCTGCTGCCATCCACAATGCTCCTGCGCTAAGCGCTGAACCGGAGATAAATCGCCTTCGCGAAAGTTCTTCCATAACCTTACCTCAATCCTCACCAATAGTGCGCTCATACATTCACCGTAAGTGGCCCAAATCCATGCTGGTTTCAGCCTAGTCTAAGGCAAATGCGATGTACTTGTTTCCCGACTTCGTCCCAAGTTTTCCGCCGCCTCCTGCGGCAATGACGACGTATTGCTTTCCATTGACCATGTATGTACAGGGAGTTGCATATCCTCCAGCGCTTAGGTCTGCAGACCAAATTTCCTTACCAGTGAACTTGTCATAAGCGCGAAACTTTTCATCCGGAGATCCGCCGATAAACACAAGGCCGCCTTTTGTGACAATCGTGCCTCCAAATGATTGGGCTCCAAGTCCCATTTGTCCCTTGGCTTCGAGCTCCGGATAGGCACCAAATACCTTTCGCCAAGCAAACGTTCCTTTGTTCAAATCGACTGCCGTCAACCACCCCCAAGGTGGCTTTATTCCAGGATACCCCTCATGATCGTTGAACCACTGATAGCCATTGAAGTCATAGCCTCCACGGGCATTTGCAGTCAGGCCCATTACGGATGGAATGTCATTTGTATTGATATACAAATAACCC
>JBJTQN010000073.1:0-5592 GCA_046075665.1 Armatimonadota bacterium
TGCAATCCAGCCCACCAGCAAACATATGCAACGGTAAGACTCGCAAAGATTGCTGACAGTATGCGAACAGTTAGATAGTCACCACCGAGCGTGCGCAGCATTGCTGCGACAATGTAGTAGAGAGGAGGCTGGTGGGACTCATCCCGGCTGAGTGCCCCTTCGGGAAGCTCAGACATTCCAGCTGCTCGTTCTATTGATGACCGTACGCCTTGGAGTAACTCCGCGCGCCCGGACGGCGGAACAAAAACAGGCAGACTCTTGGTTGAACTTATCAGGCGAATGTTATCCCAGTGAGCTGTTTCATCCGGGTTATTGCCAAATGGAACCATTACAGCAAACAGGATGGATGCGAGAAAGGCCAACACACCAAGTACAGCATGTGTCGGGATTTGCTTATTGGATGTTGATGCCGTAGACAACGGTTTCCTGCCCTTCTCTTCCAAAACTTGCCAGCGGAATAAACTGTCCCGTGCTTACCGCACCTTCAACGAGTCCGCGCCATCCTCCTGACACAGACCCCTTATCAGCGCCGCGATTGGCTTGATTAATCAGGATGACCGTGTAACCCCGCCTTTTCAGTTCACGCGCGAGGTCAGATGAATCTGCAAACGATGTCCATGGGAGAAGTCCATCTGCGTGGTTCGGCTCTGCCCAGAGAATCTGCCGATCGATGTAATATCCACGAACCTCATCAAAGAGAGCCACCTTGGCATTTGCAGGACTGTTTTGATTAATCCATATTGAAGCTCTGCCCAGTGGTCCAAGGCGTCGAATAATCTGATCCTCTGGAGACTGCCGCGATGTCACGGTGTTCAGTCCATCATTGATGAGGCATACCAATGTATAGTGTCCAAAGAACACAGATACCAAGGATGGCGGATAAGCATGCACGAACTGGCTTTGACGCGGAAACAAAGACGATTGCGGTTATTACAGCAGCACATGGCAGCCCAGGTAGCAGGTACCGGGTTTGCTGCATCAACACGAACCAGCTCGCACCAATGCCAAGACCGAACAGGAGGATAGCAATGGCTTCCCGGGAGAGCTTTGGCGCAACCCAAAACAACCCTACGAGAGCGATAACAAGGATTGGAGCGAGCCCAAATTGCACATACTCAGTAAAGATCCAAGGCTTCTGTCCAAGAAGTAGCGCCTCATTTACCAAGTTCCATGGAGCAAGTAGCGCATCGACCGGCTTTTTGCCAAGACCAAATGCTGCCTGATCGGCTGTATAGCGGGCGGCATGTTCAGCAGTCCAGTACTTGCCACCAAAAATCTGATAGAAGTAAGGATAGACAGGGTTCCCGGTGTAGAGAAAAGTCTTTATGTACCAGGGACTGCCTACAATCAACCCCAGTGATCCCCAGAGGGACGCATGACCGATTGCGGTGGGAATCTGTGTTTTCCGGATGATAAATCCATAGGCCAGCATCCCAACTAAGATCATCCCCCAGAACAGTAAGACCGTCATTTTTGTCCCGAGAGCACATCCCATAAGCACTCCGCTCAGGATAAGCATTCGTAAACGTTCACGTTGGGTTGGTGAAGTCTCCCCTTCCGTTTTGACCAAAACCAAGAGGACCGAAAGGGACATCCAGGTGAAAAGCGTCGTCGCGATGTCAACGTAAGCCACCGTCATCTCCCAAAAAACCATTGGGATCGACAACAGTGTGCCAACGGCAACAAGTGGAGCGAACTTGCTTTCTGGAAGTAATCGTCTTGTCGTGGCATAAACGCTAACGGCAAGTGCGAGGCCGCTTAGGGTATGTAACCACTTTGCAGCGGCTTCGCTGCCAGCAGACAGCATTGCCATGTAACCAAGCTGCATCGTAAACGGAAAATTTGAGTGATGATCGTAAGGGATGAAGAATATCCTGCCCTCACGAAGCCAGGTCTTCGGTACAGCAAAGTGATATGAAAGCGTATCCCATTCCAGCGTTCCAGGAGGAGCTGCCGCAGCGATGCCCGCGCAGACGGTCATGAATAGGCACAGTGCAATGGCCAGATAACCTTGCAAATTGATGTTTGGTTTCTTCAGTGACAGCGTTGGCTTTTCCTTCGTAAATCCAACGAGCCAAGCGAGGACTCCAACGGCACACACTTCCCCCCAGATCGCCATCGGCGTGGCCTGACCAGCGAGTCCCATTGCTAGAATGCCAAGCGGTAGTATGCCCGTACCGACCGTCCACGCAATGGCAATGCGTTCGCTGGGTCTCCAATTCCAGTTTGGAACGAGCAAGCGACCAACCCCGATTGCCGACAGTGACCAAGTAAGGATTACGATAAGACTTATCAGTATCATTGGCTGTGCATCCAGTGCCTATGCTGGCTTGTGCGCTGCAAACTCCATCACTTCGCCCTGCAACGCTTTGCCTAGTATGTCAGATACGCTCTGCTGTCCTATGAAGAGTTTTGTTCGCAAACTTCCATCTTTGTCGGCAACGCCAGAACCAGGATCCTCATTATCGCCGAGTGGTTTGCCTGACAATGCCCGCATGGCGTAGCGAAGCGACTGAAGGCTGTTTACAAGCGGTTGGAAGTGCGTATCAGTCAGATGGAAGCCGGATTCTTCGATTATTCGTTGGAGTGAGCGCGGGTTGAAACCCCAGAAATGCCGTGGGAGATCCAGGGCATACCAACAGGAGCCAAAGAGACTTGATTCTAGCGAGCCAGCATTTGGGACGGCGATGTATAGCATTCCGCCCGGCTTGAGGAGGCTGAAAGCACGCTCCAAATCTTCTCGAGGGTTACTAACATGCTCAAGACAATGAATAAACGAAATCACATCAAAGGGCTCAGTACGGCTGAACGCGTGTAAGTTTCCAATGAATGGCTGTATTCCTGTTCGTCCAAGCGTAAGTTCAGCTGCGACGGTGTCCGTTTCAATTCCATGGACATCAAAGCCTGCATTTTGCATCGCTGCCATCACACGTCCATCCCCGCATCCAACATCGAGAAAGCTGCCACCCGTCCGGTCAGCGGCTTTGACAATTCGCTTGGCGATGTGATCAGCGGCATATTGCAGGCGAGTGTTCAAGCCACTGTCGACGGCATCACCTTCCGCACGGGCATAGGTGACAGGTGCGTAGTGCTTTGCCATTGTTTCTGGCGATGGTCTGGGATCTAGCCGGACAGTCCCGCAACGTGTGCACTTGACAGCATTAAAGCACCGTGGCCCGCCAAGCAGGTGATCTCCTGCCCTACGCCAGTGTTTGGCTCCGCGCGTACCACAGACACAACATGACAGCGTAGTTTCAGCCCACCCCATACTCATTCTGCACCATCCAATGCAATCATCGAATAATCCACAATCCTCGGACCATCTAGGGTTGCCACGCCAGCGTAGCGTCCGAATGAACCCGCTTGGAGAATCGGAACACCAGCCACGATTTCCGGCTCGGTGTGTAATCGGTGGGAATGCCCGCTTACGATTACATCCAGGTCTGGAACTGCGGCAGCCAACGCCCGATCCTCTGCGATTCCGATGTGCGTCAGCGCAACGATTACATCCACCTGCGGACGTAGCGTCTGCACCAAATTTTTCACCGTATCGATGGGCGGTTCAAAAACGGTATCCCACGCAATAGACATTTTGGAGCGCCTCGTCACCATCGGGACAGTCACGCCAAGGATTCCAATCGCCAGACCTGAGCGCTCAACAGTGATGTGCGTGGTAAACGGCAGGTCAGGTGAACCGGACTTAGCGATCTGGTTGGCCGAGAGTATCGGGCAAGGTGCTCCTGCGAGCTTGCCGCGTACCACGGAAAGCAACGGATGCGTTTCCCGATTACCAATAGTAACCGCGTCATAGCCGACGCTACGCATCACATCCCAGATTCGCTCCTGACCGATACTTGCGCCGAGGTTACCCGCTTTGATGCAGTCTCCTGCATCCAATACAACATGCGGAAACGCACAGTTGTGTACCACATCTATCAGACGTGAGGCGGCATTGGGGGATAGCCGGTCATGAAAGTCATTCGTATGAATAATCCCCCATCTGCTCATTAATCTTCGTCCTTGCCATCCGAGCGACGTGGGATGATCTTGACAGGTGTCCCTTCAAACGCGACGTGCTTACGAAGTTGATTTTCAAGGTAGCGCAAGTAGGTGAAGTGAAGGCTTTCAGGATCATTCACTTTGAGGATGATTGTCGGAGGCTTAACCGAGACCATGGTTGCGTAGCGCAATTTCAGCGGCCGCCCCTTGTGGCTTGTCGGCCGCGCATCCACAGCATCCCGGAAAATACGATTCAGTTCACCTGTCGTGATGCGCATCGCATTTGCATCGGCAGCATCAAGACAGGCTTCGATTAGTGGACCAATGCCACTCCGAGCTTTTGCGGAACAGAACGCTACGGGCGCGTAGCTGACGTACGGCATCTCATCGCGGATGTGTTGTGTTACTGCGGTCATCGGCGCTTTTTGAGGATAAGTCTCCATTGCCTTCGCTCGACCAAGGTCCCACTTGTTTACTGCAATAACGGCAGCCTTGCCTTCTTCGTGTGCGAAGCCGGCAACACGCTTATCTCCATCCAGCAGCCCCTCGATACTATCGATTACTGTGATAGCAACATCACACCGTTCAATTGCTCGGGTTGCTCGGAGCACTGAATAATATTCGACGGTGCCTTGAATCTTTCCCGCGCGGCGGATTCCCGCCGTGTCAACAAGCACAATCTTGCGACCTTCCCATTCGAATGGAGTGTCAACAGCATCGCGTGTAGTGCCAGCAACAGGACTCACAATCGAGCGGTCCTCACCAAGAATCGCGTTCAGCATCGATGACTTACCGACATTGGGCCGACCAACAAGTGCGATTCTTACAACATCATGTTCAAGCTGCGGCTCAGGAACCATCGGAGGGAAAGCCGCAACAATATCATCGAGCAAATCTGCAACGCCGCGTCCTCCCAGAGCGCTGATAGGGTAAATCTCACCCAGCCCGAGAGAGTAAAACTCGGTGGAATCCTGAGCACGTTTTACGTTGTCAGCCTTGTTGATGGCAAGGAACATCGGAGTTCCCTGTGCTCGCCGAAGCTGATCTGCAAGCTCAATATCGTTTGGAGTCACACCCTGTGTCGCATCACACACGATTAAGATAACGTCAGCCTCTTCCATCGCGACGTCAGCCTGAATACGGATCTGAGCCTGCATCGGGTCCTCGGCATCCATTGAGATGCCACCTGTATCGATGAGGGTGTATTCCCGACCATTCCATTCGCCATCCGCATAAAGACGGTCGCGGGTTATACCCGGCGTATCTTCAACGATTGCGATACGACGTCCAGTGAGACGGTTAAATAATGTGGACTTGCCGACATTCGGTCGGCCAACTACTGCTACGATGGGCTTTGGCATCGAGATCCTCCCGAGAGTACGGCTAATTTTGGAGCGACATTGTACCACTTTGGCGGCATCAAAGGATGTGTGAAACCCGGGATGCCGTTTGGGTGTCAATTGCACCGTGAACAAACACCGTGGTGTATCGGCGTCAACTGCCTTCATTGGATTTACTCTCGCGACTTTCGGCGTATTGCCGGGTGCATCCGCGACGCCTCCCCCGCCTGAGCGCCCGAACTACTTTGCCCTG
>JBJTQN010000074.1:0-14665 GCA_046075665.1 Armatimonadota bacterium
TTCAACCGGGTCCGTTCTCCGGAGTCGAGCGCCATCGCCCGTACTGCGTTGATGAGCGCGTCTTCGTCCAGCTGCGTCAAGACCACCGATGCCGAACCAAAGGCTTCAATCTGCGCGGCGTATTCCGGTGCAATGATTAGCGTTGGCGTAGCGCTGGCAAGATAATCGACGGTTTTTGTATAGATGCTTGTTTCGATGAGTGACCGGATATCGGGTCTATCAGTAAAGGAAACCAAGACAGCTGCGATATGGCTTTCGCCTAGTTTAAGTGGAATTTGCTCAACAGGTACAAAGCCGCCCCAATGGACATTCGGCCCCATAAAGGCGGATGGCTTGTGCGGCGTCCAGATGACGAGTTCAACAGTACGGCCATCAATGGTCAAGCCTCGATTGATGATGTCTGCAAACCACACCAGCGTCTCACGGAACATTTCATTGATGCTGCCGGTGTAGACAATCCTGATCTTGTCATTCGGCGGAGAGACAGTAGCGGCAAGGTCTCTGCAGCGTTCAATATCGAGAACGTGGTGCAACGGCTCGCTTTCAAGACCATAGCGGTCACGAAAACGCTTCGCCATCGGTTCGGAAACCGTCCATATGTGCGCTGCCCCCTTAAGGGATGTCATGCGCTCGCGGCCAAAAAGCTTTTCAGCAGGTGCTGGATTCGCAGAAAACCAGTCATCTGGCTCCCAAATGTACAGCGGTAGCCCCAGCTGGCTCGCAATTCGCCACGCGGCAATCGTGAACTCCATATTGACGGTGCCGGTAACAATCGCATTGATGTCGTGTTTCTTACAGATGCGAATGCCCCGTCTTGTAATATCTGGAATGCGCAAGGTATTGATGTTCGCAACTAGCGGAACACCCCATCGGCTTGGGCGAATCGCACCTCTCCGGATTCCAGGAACCACCTCATGCGGGCACGAAAGATATGTGGAACGGACAGTGTCATCCACCGGGTCATGAAATGTCCCGCAACAGAGCACATGCAAATGGTCTGCCGGCATCCCCAAGAAGCACTGACGCAATATCAGCGGGGCTCCCGCCAAGGTGCTCGGCGGGAAGTCGTTGACGATGAGCGTCCGTTTCCAGTCCAATGCTTGATTACCCGGCCGTCCGCGTCACCCAGGCATCGTGGATTTCGGTAAAGATGTCATCCAAGGATTTGCTGATATCCCAAGTTGGATAGTGTTCCTTGATTTTACTTAGGTCTGAGATGTAGCAAATGTGATCGCCCTCACGATTCTTGTCAACGTATTCGTAACGCATCGGCTTTCCAGACACGGCCGCGATGCGGTCAAACGCTTCTAAAATGGAGCAGCTGTTTCCCCGACCGCCTCCCAGATTATAGACCTCTCCAATCCGCGGTGCTGAAACAAACGCATCGATGAAACGAGCGACATCCAGTGAATGGATATTGTCCCGAACTTGCTTTCCAAGATAACCAAAGACGTTATAGTTGCGCTCTTCGAGGTTACATTTCACGAGATAGGACAGGAAGCCATGGAGCTCAACTCCTGAGTGGTTTGGTCCAGTCAGACATCCCCCACGCAAGCAGCACGTGGGCATCCCGAAGTACCGACCATATTCCTGAACCATGATGTCAGCTGCGACCTTGGATGCACCGAAGAGGGAGTGCTTGCATTGATCTATGGACAATGTCTCACGAATGCCACCAAAGTCAGCAGCATCCGCATATTCCCAGCGAGTTTCAAGTTCTTTCAGCGGTAGGTAATTTGGTGCATCCCCGTACACCTTGTTGGTCGACATGTGGACGAATGGGCTTTCAGGGACAAACTGCCTTGTCGCCTCCAGCATATTCATTGTGCCAACTGCATTTGTATCAAAGTCAGCAAAAGGCATTTTGGCGGCAAGGTCATGACTTGGCTGAGCGGCAGTGTGTACGATGGCATCTGGGCGGACGGTTTCCAATAGACCTAAGACGCCATTTCGGTCCCGAATATCAACTTCATGATGGACAAAGCTAGAAAGCTGTTGCTGAAGTCTGCTTTGATTCCAGCGGGTGTCTCCATTTGGTCCGAAGAACACCGCACGGCCGTTGTTATCTGCGCCGTGGATTTCCCAACCAAGTTCAGCAAAGTGAACGCAAACTTCGCTGCCAATCAGACCGGATGACCCTGTTACCAGTAACTTATTCATTTCTTTAGTTCCTGTTGCCTAGAGACTTCCCAGCGCTTTGCCCGGTCAATCCACAAATAAATCGGTCCACGAACCAGGGATGAATAAAATCCAAGCATCCCATCGCGATACCCTTTCCATTGGATGTAGTACAGTACGAAAAGTCGTATTCCTTGATAGAAAAGTTTAAGCGGATTTTCCGCTTTACGTTCTTCCTGAGTCAGGCGCTCGACGTCCCGTTGCGTGTAATAGTTAAACTTCTGGACCACTTCTTCCACTGTGTGGTTTGTATAGTGGTCATATGGATGTACAAAGTCGATTGTCTCCGGAGTGACGTCCAAGTCCTCGTGCTCCAGCTTGCACGGATAACGTGCCGTCCCTTTACGGAACATATGGTTTCGCATACTTCGCGTCGGATGCCCAACCCCCCAG
Organism: Armatimonadota bacterium; assembly: GCA_046075665.1. Lineage (GTDB taxonomy): Bacteria > Armatimonadota > Armatimonadia > Armatimonadales > Armatimonadaceae > CAIRTT01. Next base: position 2,572 of record JBJTQN010000074.1, read on the forward strand.
GACATAGGAAGACCGAACATGTGATGCCGACCGAGGAACCGGATCGTATTGACATTAGCTGGCGGATTGTCGAGAAATGTAAGAATCTCGTTTTGTAGTTCTTGTGTAAGGACTTCATCAGAATCGAGGCGTATCACCCAGTCTGATGTCGCAGCGTCAAAGCCCGCATTTACATTTGCATAAATGTAATCGACTTTATCGATGACCCGGACATTGTCATATTCGGCACAGAGCGCCTGAGTACCGTCTGTGGATGACATGTCTACAACGATGACTTCATCCGCAAATCGGACCGAATCAAGCGTCGGCCGAAAGAATGATGCAACGTTCTTTGTTGGGATGGTTACGGCGACGGTTTGACGTGGCATGTCAGCGGGATTCCTCGCTATCGAACCAGCGGATGGTCTCGGCTAGGCCACGGTCAATGTCCCATTCGGCAGTAAATCCCAGTTCTTTCAATCTGGATGTGTCCGTCGTCCAGCGCTGTGCATCTCCAATCCAGCTTGCCCCGGTCGTCTCGATTTTGCAGGTATCAGAAAGACCGCGCGCTGCGATGATTCGCCCGGCGAGATCAAGAATACTCATCGGAGCGCCACCGGAAACATTATAAGCCTGTCCATTTTCGCCATGGACAGCCAGGTGTAGAAACGCGGAAACGGCATCCCTAACGTAGGTGAACTCGCGCACTTGTTGTCCGGAACCGAGGACAGACAAAGCATCGGGGTTGTTTCCAAGTTTGCGCAAAAAGTCAAGAATCACAAAACGGGCCATCCGGGGTCCGTAGGCGTTGAAAATGCGCGCTGCAACTCCTGGAACACCGTAGACGCTGTGGTGGCAGTTCATCACGTGTTCACTCGAGAGTTTGCTGAAACCATACGGGGAGATGGGGCGAAGAGCAGTGGTCTCGCGTATTGGTAGCTCTGCCGGTTCGCCATATACCGCTGCCGACGATGCAAGGACGACTCTTTTCAAACTATCAAGCCCGCGGCAAGCACGAAAGACATTGTAAGTGCCAACTGCATTTGCATCGAAATCATAGTCAGGATTCTCAACGGAACCGGGCACGGATGCGTTTGCAGCAAAGTGAAACACGTAATCGGGATCTGCATCCTTGATGATCGTATCCATTTGGTCGCGTGCAGTGACATCGGCCGTGATGCACGAAATTCCTGTCACATGACGAATATTCGACCACCTACCAGATTGTAGGTTGTCAATGACGGAAACGATTGCACCGTGGCTGGAAAGTACTTCCACCAAGTTAGAGCCAATAAATCCAGCCCCCCCAGTGACGATGACTCGTGAACGTTCAAAGTTTGATCCAAGACTCATGATCGTAGCTTTTCCTTGACAACGGTTTGGTAGAGATGAAGCAGCTGGGTGGTAACCGCATCCACCGAGTAATTTGCCATCACCAGCTGTTGTCCATTTTCACCGAAACATTTGGCTTTCTCGGGATGATTGAGGATATCGACAATCGCATCGGCGACAGCATTTCCGTTCTGCTCTGATGCGATTCCCGCAGAGTTGCCCTCAATCAATTCGGGCAATCCGTGTGCCCGACCTCCGACAACAGGCTTCCCAAGGCTCCAAGCTTCAAGGTAAACCGTTGGTAGAATCTCCGACATGCTAGGCATGCAAAAGACATCACACGCTGCAAGTGCATCCGCTTTTTCCTGCGCTGATACTTTTCCTAAGTAGTGAACATTTGGTGGAGCGTTCTCGAAGACTCGTACTTCTGCATCGCTTCCTGGTCCGATGAAGACAAAGTGGACATCAGGCACGTTTTTGGTAACGTTCTCCACTGCCGCTACGACAGCGGCTGCGCCCTTTTGTGCCATCATCCGTCCAACATAAACAACCAACGGAGCAGATCCCATTCCATGTTGTTCACGAAACGACCCAGGATTGGTTGTGGTTGGTAGGTCGGGTGAGACGCCGATGGTCGCGACGCGGCGGGTATCAATGCCAAGGCTTACGAGGTAGTCAGAGTCGGTTTGGACTAATCCGACGACACGATCACATTTTTTGTAATGGCGTACATCGGCGACGGCATCCCCCCACTGTCCCGGATGGACAAATGGAGTATTGATGTATGGTTTGCCACAAGCATCAGCAGCTTCACGGAACAACCATCCGAGGAGACCATTTGCCAAAGAGTGAACGACATCGCATTGATGCACGAGTGCTACCGCCCTCTTCCAATAAAGAGCTCGGTAGAACAAATATGCCGCTTTTTGCATTCGTGCAAAGTCTTTTCGCAGACCAGGAATAACCCTAATCGCACACGGAATGAGCATCAGCTTGTCAAGCGCAGTTCGCGGGCAAATGGCAGTGACGGGAATTCCATCGTCATCGAAGTCATCGTGAGCAGGCGTAAGGAGTGAATCAAAGAGGATGGCGAGGCGCTTGCTTCCTGTATACGGTGCAAAGTTAGCAGCGGCGACAGAAACATGGTGGCCAGCAGCCTTGAACGCCCGACTGATTTGCATCACATGGACTTCAACACCACCAACAAACGGTGGGTAGCGTTGTGCGATCAAGAGAATTTTCACAAGCGAAGACTTTCCGTCATTGATTGCATCAGGCTCTCACCAGCTCCTGTTGCTGCTCAGGAACTTTGAGGGAAAGGCCACGGCTTACGCCAGGTTCCTGCATCGTCACACCAAACCACAGCGGAGCAGCTTCCATCGTGGTCGCATTGTGTGTAATCAGCACGAACTGACTCTTTGTTCCAAAGTCCTTTACCAAGTCTGCAAACTTCTCGACGTTCAGGCCATCAAGAGAAGCATCGACTTCATCAAGAACACAGAATGGTGCCGGTCTGACCTCAAGGAAAGCAAAGAGAAGTGCCGCAGCAGTAAGTGCCCTCTCGCCGCCTGAAAGGAGTGCGAGGTTTTGTCGACGTTTCCCCGGAGGCTGGGCGTGAATTTCCACACCAGAATCGAGAATGTTATCCGGATCTGTAAGGACAAGATCAGTCGTGCCACCACCGAAGAGGCGTGCAAAGTAGCGGTGAAATGCCTCTCCTACTTGTTTATAGGTTTGTTCAAGTACGCCAACTGTGCTTTGGTCGATGTCGGAGATAGCCCCGAGGAGCGTTTGTTTTGCGCTTACAAGATCAGCCTGTTGTTCGGTAAGGAAGGTAAAGCGCTCACTGACTTTGGCATATTCATCAATGGCACCAACATTGACTGTCCCCAACGCTTTAATTTCCCGGCGTAGGCGTGCAATCTCCTGGGCGATGTCCTTTGGAGGAGCATCCCCGCCTGTCAATGCGACGGCGGCATCCGGATGCAGCTCATATTCATCCTGAAGGCGCTGAACCACGGTATCGATTTGCGTCTCGAGGCGAGCGATTCTGATCTTGGCTGCCTGCTCAACCCCCGTCGCCTTTTGCATCGCCAGATGAAGCTCTTGCATCACCTTATGCTGGGTATCTGTCAGGGTTCTCAGAGCATCCCGTTTCTTGTCCGCCGTATCGGCAATTTCAACAGCTGTACTGAGGCGAAGTTTGGCTGTATTGAGCATCTCTACGCGCTCGCCAGCAACGCGGTCATCCTCACTCAGCACTCTGCGTGCCTCTGCAATTCTCTTAGCTCTAAACTCAGTATCAGTCTGGTTACGCGCTAGAAGTTCATCAAGCCGATGTCTCTCCCGCTTTAGTGCTTCGACTTCAGCTCGAAGTGTGGCGACATCGGATGCAAGCTGCCGGGATGACTCACGTTGCTCATCACGCTTTAGACTAAGCGATGCCTGCCGCTTTACAAAATCCTCTCTTGTTGCCTGTGCACCTTCATCAGAGAGATCAGCCTCGCTTATGACAGCGGACAATTTTGCCGCGTTACTTTCATCAACCGTTATCTGATTAACAATGGTCTGGAGTTGTTGCTCGTGCGCTTTAGCTTCACGTGCAACCTTTTCAGCCGCAAGCTTTGCCGCAGATACACTTGCTTGTGCGCCACGAACGCTTGCGACCGTTTCATTAACCTGTGCCTCGACCTTTGCGAGCTGGCCGCGAAGCGTTCCTTCTTCTTCGGCAAGCTTTTCGACGGTCGCCCGTGAAGCATCCAGGCGTTTCAAACTGCCATCGAGGCGTTCGCCGAGTTCTGCAATCTCCCGCTTTCGGGCAAGAAGGTTCGGACCCTGTTTGCCAGTGCGTCCGCCGGTAATCGCTCCTGTAGGTACGACAACTTCGCCACCAAGCGTTACGATGCGAGCCCAATCTCGTCCAATCTTGCGACTGACATTCGTGGCAACATCGAGATCATCCACCACAAGAACACGCGAAAGGTGCATCCGAACAGCGACTTCGACATCAGGGTCATATTCGACCAAGTCTGCTGCGGAACCTAAAACTCCCGAATGTTGACGACTGGCCAGGCGGAGCGAATCAGGCACCGGCACATCCCGAATTTGATCAAGCGGCAAAAATGTCGCCCGCCCAGAGCGTGTTTCATTAAGCCAGCGTATTGCCGCTTTTGCGTTACGCTCAGTGTCTGTAACGATGTCTTGGAGGGATGCTCCTAGCGCCACTTCGATTGCGGTCTCATAATCCTGTGGGACGCGGATGACATCCGCAAAGACATCGAAGCGACCTTCAATATCGCCATCCTCCTGACCACGTATCACCGCCTTGACACCAGCAAAGTACCCTTCCAGTGCGGCTTCGGTTTCTTCAAGGACCATCAGCCTGCTCTCGAGGCCTGCGATAGTTCGTTGGAGTTCATTCCCGGTTCGAAATGCTTCTTCCCGGCGCGAAACAATATCGGCAAGTGTCGATGTACGTGCTGTCTCAAGTTGATTTCGTAGTGCTGCCTCTGTTTCCTTGAGCGTTGTGACTTGCGCTTCAGCGGCAGCGATAGCCGCATCGGATGTATCCACTTCAGCCCTTAGTTCAACAACTTTTGCCTGCAGTGACTGACTTGAGTTCTTTCGCAGTGAAATACGCTCTTCAAGGGCTTTCAGCTCTGACTTCTGACCTGCGAGTTTACGCGCTAGTGCGATGTAATCTGCTTCCTGGCCAGCGAGGGCACGAACCACAGCAGCGAGCTGTTGTTCCGTTTCGCGGGCTCCTTGATCGGCACGCTGAAGCTCTTGTGTTGCCACAGTAAGCTGTACAACCTTCGCGGTGACGGAATCGTCTTTTGCTGTCCGTTCAGCGAGTATTTGTTCACGTGATGTCTCAGTGGCTTCGATATCGGTTTCAAGAGATGCGATTGTTGCTTCGCTGGCTTTTCTACGCTCCGCTGCTACATCAATACTTGATTGAATATTTTGAACTTCCGTCCGAAGCTCGCTTACCTGTTGCCTTGCATCATCCCGATGCTTTTCAGCCGCCGAAAGGTCCTGCCTTGCCGCAAGCACTTCATCTTCTTTTGAGATGATTTCGAGGCCAATTTGCTCTGACTCACTGGCCGCCTGACGCGCTTGATGCAAGAGGATGGTGTGCTCTGTCGTTAGCCGTGTGTAATCAGCGGCCAAGACGCCAACTTCAATTTCGCGGAGACGATCGGAAAGTCCGATAAATCTTTCGGCGGTTTCTGCCTGAATACGTAGCGGTTCAACCTGGCCACTTATTTCAGCAAGAATGTCGCGAACACGAATGAGATTCGCTTCCGTGTTCTCCAGTTTTCGCTCAGCCTCACGTTTACGTACACGATACTTTTTGATGCCTGCGGCTTCCTCAAAAAGCTCTCGGCGCGTCTCAGGTTTGGCGCTTAGAATTGCATCAATTTCAGATTGGCTGACGATGGCATAGGCACCGCGGCCAACACCCGTATCAAAAAACAGCTCAGCGATGTCCTTAAGACGGCACGCAGTCTTGTTAATGAAGTACTCGGATTCGCCATCGCGATAGACACGGCGCGTGACTGTGACCTCATTAAAGTCAAGCGGAAGGAATCTGTCTTCATTGTCAACCGTAAGCGAGACCTCTGCCATCCCCATCGGTTTACGCTTTGCAGAGCCCGCAAAGATAACATCTTGGTTCCTGGTGGCCCGGACTGTACTCGCTTTTTGTTCTCCAAGACACCAAACAAGGGCATCCAGAAGGTTACTCTTCCCGGAACCATTCGGTCCGACAATGCACGTGACACCGGGCACAAACTCGATGACAGTTTTGTCAGCAAACGTTTTGAAGCCGTGCAATGTCAGTCGTTTTAGGCGCATCCCGGCGCCATTGTATGCAATCCAAACCAGTAAAACAAACAGGCTCCGGTGATGTTTATCACCAGAGCCTATTTTCATCAGCAGCTAGACGAAATTATTGACCACGACCACCTTCAACGTTGGCTGGAGGAGGTTGGTTTTCGCCGCCAACGGTCGGTTGACCATCCTTCATCCCCTTTACTGGACCAGTCGCTCCTGGACCAGTGCCATCGAGGCTTCCAACGATGTTTTCCTTTTCAGGAGCCAGTGTCTTTGAACCAACGAAGATCGCGGCAGCTATTGCAACAACGACTCCGATGGCCGCCAGAATCATTTTCTTCTTTTCATCCATGGCTTATTTGTACTGATCATCGTAGTGCAGAAGGTTGCGGTTTGATGTGCCAGCAGTTGCTCTCGATGCGACGGTAGCAGCGGTCCATGGCCACGGCATGAGCGATTCAGGAGTCAATGCCTTGGCATGACCATCAGCAAAGAGGTAGTTCACTTTGCCCTGATGCGCACCGAGGTTGATTCGCATCGCACCAGGCTTGGAGGAACACCAGGTTGCAGTCACTGTACTTGGCCATACAGGAAATTTTTGATTTGTCAGGTATTCAGCCCAACCAGCAGCTTCGTAAGTACGATAGCGCCAATAACCGAAGCCTTCGGTATAGGATGCACTCGTCCACAGCTCGTAGGACGAAACTGTGTCGGCAGGCGCTCCGACAGATGCAAGACTGAGGGAAGCTGCGCTGTCGTAATACGGATGCAAGCCAAATGCAAACCACTGATCGGTAGCGCGATAGTGGGTAAATGAGTAACTAATCGCTTTTCCAAATGTGGCATCACAGTCATCACGAACAATGCTGTCCGATGGACACTTCCAAACATCATCGTTCTTGATGTACGGCTTGAGAGCATCCTGTATTCCGTATGCCCACTTACCTGGTCCAAGGGATGCATAATTGAGGTTGTACAAACGTAAACGCGGGAATACCTCATCGTAGTCTTGGATGTACATCATTTCGCCGATGCCCAGCTGTTTCATATTGGAGAGGCAGCTGGTTTGGCGAGCTTTCTCCCGTGCCTGAGCGAAGACAGGGAAAAGAATAGCGGCGAGGATGGCGATAATCGCAATAACAACTAATAGTTCGATCAGAGTGAATGCGGCGTTTTTACGCGAATTCATAGCAAGACTCCTTATCAAAATCGCCGGGATTCACACCCAACGTTAAGGCGATTATACACAGTATATTCACGGTTACCACACTGCCATATTTTCTACAAATATGCACCGCATATCGACCAATTTGACTTACTTCAACGGAACAGCGAGGCAATCAATGGGATGCCTCCATTTGCCCACAACATCGTTGGAAACTGGGCCATGCCCCATGCACATTTCCAAGCTGCAGCTGGATATAAACCAAGTGACAAATCGTCCGAAAAGAATGGTGTGCTAAGCGCTCCGATAATGCATCCTGATGTTACAAGTGTATTCCAGGAGATAATGTTTAGATGCCCGGAAATCGCACTCGACGGAAGGCTGTCATTGTCGGAAATCAACCACATACCGTCTTGAGATAGCCAAGCATCTGTTCCCGCAACGCGCAAAGAATGGAATTTACTGCGAAGCGTGACCGCTCTCGCGATATCTGGAGAAACTAACCCGTGAAGCCGCGCCGACATGTATTTAGCAATTGCTTCGGCTGATGTATCCTCAATGGGAATGACGACACGAGGCGCCAAACACCCAACGTGCCCAAACGCCAACAGGTCATCGATCCATCGACTATCCGCCTGAAGACTATCCAGTGTTACAAGCGTCACTGATTCGATATGCCCAAAACCGATAATCCGGCCCGGCTCCGGGAATTTGTGACGATAGTGATCAACAGATGCATCTGTGCCAAAAACCAACAATCGGTCGCAGTCATCCCAATATCCATGGTCCACCAAATCAAGTCCAGGCTGAATCGACACATCCCAGTCGCAACAATAATCGAGGTCACCAACGCTTTTTCTGTCACTTGCTAGTGAAATTATCTCAGATAGGATTGCGATGTGATGCACATCGAGCGGGGGCATTTTAATCTTGACACGGATTCCAAGTGCTGTCGCCAGAATCAGATACGGCCAATACGCCGTTGTTACCGAACTCGCTCCCACAATACCAACACGGGACACCGGTGTGATGAAAGTATCAGGCAAACACGGAGCCACCTCCGTCAGCGCTTTGAAGGCCTTTAGTACCGACTGCTCCTGAATTTCCCCCGTTTCGTAGCCCTGAATAATCTCCAATATTGCGGAATCACTTAGCGCTGTCAGCATCGCAAACATCGCATGCAAGCGGTCGGAACGTACAATCGGATGACTCATCGTGGGTATACTAACGCACCATGGCAACTAATCCCAGCAACCCTCAACAACCTCTACGGCCGGATGATTTGTCGGCAGCTGAGATTGTGGATGAGCTGCTTTCAGCGACTGCTCCCACAGATGCCCGGTACCCGTTTCTGCTCCTACTACGTGACAAGTCAGAACAGTCCGAAAAGCAAGTGGAAGAAGCAAACGAAGTCCTTGCTCAATACGAGGCTGCCTACGAAAAGCTCACGAAACCAGCGAACCGAATCGTGACCTACCTTGGTCAGGTCGAAGATAATCTGCACCTAATCGTTTCTGGGGATCAGGAGTTTGTCTGTGAGCTAGATCCAGGTGTGGATGCTGCCGACCTGGCACTTGGTGACCGTGTCCGTGTAAACGATGCCTATGCCATTCTGGGAAAAACAAAGAGCCTTTCAGTATCGACCGTGGCTAAGGTTTCCGATGTCCTCCCGGATGGTCGCCTGCGAATTGGGACCGATATGCAAGGTAGTGGCGGCCGAGTTGTTCCTGCACCGTCTGAGTTAGTTGTGAAACAAGGTGATGATGTCATTATGGATGCGAGTGGACGCATTCCGACAGACGTTATCAGAAAGTCAACATCAACTGACTACTTCCTTGACGACGTCCCACAGGTAGGATGGGAACGTGTCGGAGGGCAGGATGAGGCCAAGCGCGTCATTCGTGAGGCGATAGAATTTCCGCTACTGTACCCTGACTTGTACAAGCGCTTCGGTAAACGACCGATGAAGGGAATCTTACTCTACGGACCTCCGGGATGTGGAAAGACAATGCTTGGCAAAGCTACGGCATACAACCTAACACAGGAATACAACCGCCGAACCGGTCTCAGTGCAAAAGAGTGTTTTCTGTACATTAACGGACCCAAGATTCTAAACATGTGGCTTGGCGAGTCTGAGCGTCAGGTGCGTGAGATATTTGCTACGGCACGACAGAAAGCGGCAGATGGACAGCTTGTGTTCATCTTCATCGATGAAGCCGAAAGTATCCTTAGAACGCGAAGTTCTGGTCGCTTCACGAATATCTCTAACACAGTTGTTCCGCAGTTCTGTGCTGAAATGGATGGCATCGTAGGTGCTGACAATATTGTCGTGATGTTGACATCCAACCGGCCAGATTACATTGATCCAGCAATTCTCCGCCCTGAGCGTATTGATCGACGCGTACGTGTACGTCGTCCCGATCGGGATGCCTCAGCAGATATCCTACAGATTTACCTCAATAAAGATTTACCGTTTGATGATTCCCTACTGGATCAGAACAATGGATCCGCTGAAAACACAGCAAAGTGCTTAGTCGAGCAAACCGTACAGTACATCTGGCAACAGACTGCAAAGTCCGAGTTTCTTGATGTCTATCTCAGAAGCGGTGGCACAACCCGTCTTTATTGGAAGGATCTTGTGAGCGGAGCTTTGTTATCAAGTTTGGTTGAACGTGCAAAGTCATTTGCGATTCGACGTGCAATCGAGACTGAAAACCATGACATGGGGATGTTGCTATCGGATTTTACGGATGCGGTAGATGCCGAATACAAGGAAAACGAGATTTTCCCGAAGAGTGATTTGGTCGAAGATTGGCTGATGTTGATTGATCAGGCCCCGGAGAACGTCGCCGATGTCAAACCGATACGCGGCGAAACCCGTGGTGCAGGAACGGCTCAACTAGATTCTGGCATCATTTAGGATTGTCAAACAGGTGACCTCCAAGATCGCTGCCCTGATCACACGTCATATACTTAGCCCATGAGTTCGACTGGCAATCACTACGACTTCATTGTTGTAGGTAGTGGTGCGGGAGGTGGGACATTCGCCGGCATTGCTGCTGTTGCAGGAGCTAAGGTCCTCGTCATTGAGCGCGGACCCCTTCATGTCATCCCAGGTAATGAACATCTGGCTAACCAACGCCTCAGCGTTTATGGTCACAACGCCGGTCCTGACCGAACGCAGACACGGATGGTAGATGGTGTCTTACACCTACCGGGGGCACCCGGCGTTCAAGCCAATGCAGCGATGCTCGGTGGCGGAACCCAGGTCTACGGTGCACAAGCTTGGCGATTTCATCCAAATGACTTCCGAATGGCTAGTCACTACGGCATCCCTGATGGATCCAGTCTAGCGGATTGGCCCATCGACTACACCGACCTTGAACCTTGGTATGCCATTGCTGAACGGATGATCGGAGTCAGTGGCAGTGCGGCCAGTATGGTCCATTTACCAACCTTCCTCAACGAGTATCCGATGCCACGTATTCCATGTGGCAAACCCGGAGATGTATTCCGACACGGAATTGCTAAACTTGGGTGGCGTTCATGTACTGTACCGCTTGCCATAAACTCCGTACGGTACGACAATCGTCCCGGATGTCAACAGTGCGAGGAATGCGTCGGCTTTGCGTGTAAGGTGGATGCAAAAAATGGCTCACACAACACATGGCTAAAACGCGGATTGCAGTCTGGTAATTTGGACCTGCTTTACGAGACAGTTGCTGTGCGAGTAAACCATTCAAAAGGCATTGTCAACGGTGCATCGATTGTCAATCACGAATCTGGCCCAGCAGAAGTAACATGCGACCACCTAGTTTGTAGTGCAGGAGCGATTGAGACAGCACGTCTACTCTTAGCATCAGGCATTGATAACCCGAATATAGGTCGAAACTTACAGGGGCACGTATACACTGGAGTAACTGGACTCTTTAGCGAAGTGATTCGCGACGGAAAAGGCCCCGGACCGACGACTGCAATAACAGAATTCCTCCATAACAACGATGGCATTATAGGAGGTGGCATGCTTGCTGATGAGTTTGTCATGACACCAGTGACATACTGGAAAAGGCATAGACCTTCCAGTGTTCCCACCTATGGTTCAGTGGCAAAGTTCTGGATGAAGAATACCTATCCAAGAGTACTCGACATCAAGGGGCCCATCCAAGATGTACCATCACCAAGCTGCAGGGTCGAAATCTCATCGTCTCGCTCCGACAATTATGGAATGCCCATCGTTGAGTTACATGGACATACACACCCTGAGTCACTACGTGCAAGTCGATTCATGTACGAGAGGGCACGTGAACTGATGTACGCTTGCGGTGCTGAAGATGTATGGGGGACTCCCCAATCTGGACGGGTTCGTTCTGCCGGACAACATCAAGCTGGCACCTGTCGAATGGCCGAGCACCCAATGCTTGGTGTTGTCGACCCACATCAAAAAGTATTCGGATTCAGAAACCTACACATCTGCGATGCATCCGTACACGTCACCAATGGAACATTTAACCCGGTACTCACAATCTATGCGTTGTCCCATCGGTTAGCATCACACCTGACGGGTTGGAAACCAGAATGAAGAGATGGTTACTGCGACATGGGCCAATGTTGGCTTTGATGACCGCGATTTTTATCATCAGCAGCGACTTGGGCTCGGCAGACCACACCCGTCCGGTGTTGGCATCCATTGTCAAGCGCTTCCTTCCGTGGCTTGCACAGCGGATGTCTCCACAGATGATTGATACAACTGACTTTGTCATCCGCAAGATTGCGCATGTA
>JBJTQN010000075.1:0-9919 GCA_046075665.1 Armatimonadota bacterium
TCGGTTTACTGAGCTCTGCTGATAGGCACGGCTTGTAACCATCAGGCGGTGAAGCTGTTTGAACGAGCCGTTTGCTTCATCACGGAACCAGACTGCAAGGTAGTCAAGCAGCTCTGGATGGCTGGGCGCTCCCCCCATTCGGCCAAAGTCACCAGGAGTATCGACAATTCCCTTGCCAAAGTGATAGTGCCAAACACGGTTGACAATACTCCGCCATGTCAACGGATTCCGTCGATCAACAAACCACTCAGCGAGTGCAGCGCGGCGTTGATTTTCCTTGGACATGTCCCGGCGCTTGAAGTAGTCGCTCAGCTGCGGGAGCATCGAGAGCGCTCCAGGTCCAACAACCTGCTTTGGACGGCTTAGTTCTCCCCGCTCAAGCACGCGAATTTCACGTGGCTTCTCGATGTTTCTAAACCCGACATCAGCAACATCCGCAGACTTTGCTGCAACATACACACGCTTTTGCGGTGGCAGTGCGGCGATTCCTGCAGCAGCCGTCTCACGCAGTGCAAAGGTTGCCAGCTCTGTTTCCGCTGTCTTATCCAGAAACTGGGACTTCAGGACGCCAGAAACGCTCGGAGGAATCGCACACAGGATTGCACTGGGGCCATCGGCTGTGCTGACACGGAATTTTCCGAGGAGATGGCTACCGCCATCATTTTGGTCAATAACCACCTCAAGTTTGTCATTTGCTCCGAGTGAGATGGGCTCAGAAAATGCAAAAACGATGTGGTGATCCTTACCAAATTCAGGGCTCACTCCCCAACCTGTGCTTGTCAGACCATCGGCTGCCCGAGGGGCATCCCCGTTCTTCTGGCTATGGTCAGCACTGGTTCGGACAATCTTTGTTATTTCGCGCACGCCACCTGCCCGAACCACATCGACGGTGACTTCCGTCAGCAAAAAGCTACCGTTATCTGCACGGCCAGGTCCACCCTTTGGGAGGTCACCCGATGAAAGGGCATCGATACGGATTGCGCCGACGTTCCCTACACCTGCAGATCCGATAACGGTGTAAGTATCCTTTAGCGGCAGCTTTCCGCTAACCGAAACGGTGCCATCCACGTTAGGTGTAAGCGTTGCTCCACCAACGCCGGTTGACTTCTGAATCGTGAGAGGCTTCCATCCGCCAAAACTCTTGAGCGCTGAGACAAATGTCTCAACAACAGGCTTGTGCTCAGCAGCAAGAATCTTATTCGTATCCTTGCTGTCGGCAACATCCTTGAGCTTGGTCCACTTGGCGCGCTGTTCGGCAAGCCCCGGTCTGTCCTCGTATGTGACATCCCCTTTGATAACGCCAGCAAACACAGCCTGTAGCGACCAGTAGTCTGTTGTCGGGATTGGGTCAAACTTATGATCGTGGCACCGTGCACAGTTGGCAGTGGTGCTGACAAACGTTGACATCGCCTGATTGACCATGTCATCCCGGTCCAGAATTTCAAATGGAATCGGTGCCGTGTAGTAAGCGCTGAGGTCAAAGTTTCCCGCGCTCAGGTAACCGAGAGCCGGTGTCAGATCAGGGCGATCCGGATACAGGACATCCGCAGCCAGCTGCTCACGTACAAACCGAGCATAGGGAACATCTTTGTTAAATGTATCGATGACATAATCACGGAATGGCCACGCGTACTTCCGTCCCATGTCATGTTCGGCGCCGTGCGAGTCGGCATAGTGGATTGTGTCCAGCCAGTGACGCGCCCAGCGCTCGCCATATCGCGGACTCGCAAGCAAGCGATCAACCACACGCTCATATGCGCCGGGTCTCTTGTCTGCAACGAATGCCTTTATCTCAGCCTCGGTGGGAGGCAGGCCAATTAAGTCAAACGTCACGCGTCTGATGAGGGTCACACGATCAGCCGCCGGCCCCATCGAGAGACCTTTAGCAGTTAGCTTTGCATCCAGAAAGCGATCAACAACATGCTGTGCTTTGCCAGCTGGAACCGCAGGTTTTTTCAGTGGCTGGAGCGACCAGTGCGTATCCCCTGATGGCGCATTGCCTCCCGCTTCTGGCCAGGATGGTCCCGACTGAACCCAACTCCGAAGCATCGCGACCTGCGCAGGAGTCAAAGGAGTCTTGCCGCTACGGTTTGGAGGCATCACGAGGTCTACGTTGCTGGTGGAGACGCGTTGAATCAACGAGCTCGCATTTGGGTCATGCGGGACAAGTCCACGGGAGCCACTATTGCCCCCCGTCATCGCAGACTTTAACTGAGTCAGCTTCAACCCGCCTGCCGCCTGCACATCGCCGTGGCAGGGCATACACTTTTCACGCAGTAGTGGCTGGATATCTTTTGCAAAGTCCGGACCCTTCGCATTCGGAACACGGACCTGCGATGTAGATTGCGCAGGTAACAGCGCTACACCAGCGATCGCAAGCGATGCCAGCGATACGAAAACAGCCTTGCCTAAGCGTGGATTATCCATAGTTTTCTATTGTGGCATGTACGCCGGATTTCCTGCTGAATTCAGGATGATAGATTCCTGCAGTTATTGGAATCTTTTCCGAATCCTAATTGAATGAAATCGTATACAAGCTCCGATTCAGTCCATCAGGTTGAGATTCTAACAACGGATTTGATCTCTTGTACGGTGGTACCTGTTTTCACTTTCATCGACTATTCAGCAGAATAAATCTACTTTGCGTTTATTTTGCGTTTCCTGAGTAATACTAAAGTACTTTGGTTATACATAGCGAATGTCTGTGCGGAAAGCCGCTGAAGCATGCAGTACAAGACGTACATCAAGAGTATGCCTGCACGTGCGGTCGTCAGTTTGACATCCGGGTTGTCCCATGCAAGCTGTGTGGAGACCACTGCGTCGGAATCCTTCGTCCCGGGATGTCTGCCAGTGACATGTGTCGTCTTTGTGGTGCAGATCATCAAATGCCCGAGTCAGTCCTGACCTTGCGGCAGACTGGCTTCGGTGCGATGCTCCGGCGTAGCTTTCTCCTTAGACTGGCTGTAGTAGCCGCAGGGATTGGCATCCTTGTAGCGGTCATCAACTTGATCAAATCGTAATGTGTCACCATCCGGGCAGGGATTCCATGCGGAGATGCGTAACGTCATTACCATCATGCCCGGCATAACATCCCTATTTGTAATCGCAAACATTGCCCTGATCGCTTCGATCCAAGCACCTGGAACTGCACAACAGGTCACGCCAGCTAAACATGGACGAATTACCTTAACGACAACTCAACAAGGGTTTCCTGTTCCCGCAGGTGATGTCATAAGCGAATATCCTCTCCTGGTGCGCTTGACCGGAGATCAGTTTCCTTGGGTAGAGGCTAAACCAGATGGCAGCGACATTTCCTTTGAAACGGATGATAATGTTCCTCTCCCGATCAGCATTGAGGAATGGAATCCAAAGGCCGGGCGGGCAGCCATTTGGGTGCGGGTTCCCACGTTGCGGGGCGATCAACGCCAAACACTTATCGTAAAGTGGGGTGGCACCAGCAATCAGCGAGCTTTGAGTAAAGCGGTGTTCGACGCCTCCAATGGCTATGCAAGCGTCCTTCATTTGGGAGACGATATCCAAGACACGATGGGCACCTTGTCGCTACATCCGGATGGCGTTTATACGACAACCGGCGCGATCGGTACTGCAACACGCTTCCGACAGGGTTCGGGTATCGCAGCGGTGCTGGAGACTGGAAAAACACTACCGCTAGGTAGCCAATCATCAACCACTAGCGTCTGGGTACGCGTGCGTAAACCAAATGCAACCATCGTAGGTTGGGGCAAGGAAGCAGCGCAGGGCAAAGTCGTGATGCAGTTCCGGAGCCCAGCGCATATTAATATGGATTGCTACTTTTCGGATGCAAGTATCCGAAGCGCGTCTAAAGCACCGCTTGGTGAGTGGATGCATGTCTCCCATGTCTACACCAAGGGTGAGACGCTCCTCTACATCAACGGGCGCCTTGAAGCCAAGAATACCGGTCGTGGTGGCCCGCTTTCAATTGCTCCCGACACGCGGTTATGGCTAGGTGGGTGGTACGGAAACTACGACTTTGAAGGCGATATCGATGAAGTCAGAGTTTCAAGTGTCACACGGTCTGCTACTTGGGTTGGTCTTGATGCCGATACGCAGGGACCGGCGCCACGCCTTACTGGGCGACTTGTCCGCAGCGATGCGCCTCCGCGTGTCCCGACAGCACCGATTAGAATCAATGAGGGTGGTTTGGTAAAGCTTACAGCTGACCTTGGTAACGCAGACAAAGCGACATGGGAACTAGTAAGCAATGGAATGGCAAAGGGCATTACAACCGATCAGGCCACCATTTCATTCACAGCCCCAAGGGTTACAGTCACAACGCCGATGTCCATTCGTCTACGGACGACAAGTGGTGACCGAGAGGAGATTCAAAACATCCCGCTGACTGTTGTCGAGGCTATTGCTGATCCCGTTGTCACGTTGGATGCTCCAGTAACGTGGGATGGACGCACGCCTGCCTACATCCGCGCCTATGCACATAGCGCCAGCCAGCCTAATTTCAAGTGGCATGTCACCGGTCCGGGTGTAGCTTATGACGTTTCCGGGAATATACTTCGCCTTGACCGCGGCTTCAAGGCAGGCAAGGTAACGGTCCGTGTGGATGTCGACAATGGAGGCGAGGTCGTCTCGCGAACATCCGTAGTCACTGTCACACCTCCTGTTGCTGACCCGTGGCGCGATGCATCTCCAATGTCAGTGGCGCAGCTCCGAAGCGGGATGTTTGTGAGTCGCGGTTTGGGATCAACGGGAAAGGTTGCAATCACCGGCTCAACGAGCGCGGGAGCCAAGGTTGAGCTGCGTGCAGCCGCCACGGATGGCTGGATTCGTGCATTCAAGGCCGTTGCAGATACAAAGGGAAAGTTCACGGTCCACATGGACTTGCCCGCCCGCCTTACGCTCTATTCGCTCAAGCTGGTATCTGAACTAAAGGGTAAGGCAGAAGTTCTGGCATCGGTCACAAATGTCCAATGCGGGGATGCATTCATCATCATGGGGCAATCAAATGCCGTAGCAACAGACTTTGGTCCGACGACACCTTCCTTTGCTAGCCCTTGGATTCAGACCTACACGGATCGATTTACTCAAGCAAGGTATCGCAACACCGATGGCCAGTCAGGAGAGATTGGTTACTGGGGTATGGAGCTGGCAAGAAAGCTGGTCACCAAGCACAACATCCCTGTTTGCATTGTCAACGGAGCCGTGGGTGGAACCCGGATCGATCAGCATCAACGCAACAGGAACAATCCTGCAGATGACTCAACGTTGTACGGCCGCCTTCTAAGCCGGATCAAAGCTGCCGGTCTCACGCATGGGATACGCGGCATCTTTTGGCATCAAGGAGAGAATGACCAGGGCGCGGATGGGCCATCCGGTGGCTTTGGCCACGAAACCTACCATGAGCTGTTTATAAACCTAAGTCATTCATGGGCGATGGACTATCCAAACAGCCACATGACGTATCTGTTCCAGATTTGGCCGAAGTCCTGTGCGATGGGGATTGATGGATCTGACAATGTATTACGGGATGTTCAGCGTCAGCTCCCGGATGCAATGGATCGCGTGGCCATTATGTCGACTCTTGGGATTGATCCTCCTGGAGGATGCCACTATCCGGCGGATGGCTATGCTGCGATGGCAAATCTCATTTTTCCAGTTGTTGAACTCCATACGTACGGCATGAAAGCAAAACAGCCTGTTGAGCCACCCCGCCTGGTATCCGTGAAGCAAGATCGTAAAAATAGGTCGCACATCGTTCTCACTTTTGATCAACCTGTCGTTTGGATGGACAGTTTGCGCAGCGAGTTCCTGATCGATGGAAAACGTGGTCAAGTCATGCGCGGCGAGGCAAAGGGAAACACGCTGCGACTTATGACATCGGTGACAGGTGCATCGACGCTAACTTATCTCGATAGCGCCACCTGGTCACAGCAACGTCTGCTACGAGGAACGAACGGAATCGCTGCTCTAACCTTTTCCGGTGTTGCGATCCACTGACATCACTTAGGGGTTAGCGTGGTAGCATTCGCCCCGGACGTCACCTTCTCTCCTTATTGGAGGTATGGTCGCCGGCTTTCTTCATGTTCTGATGGGTCCGGACCACCTCGCTACGGTTGCGCCTAGTGCGGCGCTGCGTGGCCGGAATGCGTGGCGAAGCGGTTTACGCTGGGGAATCGGACACTCGAGTGGCGTCCTTTGCGTTGGAATTGCGTTGATTCTGCTAAGTCAGGTGGTTGACATCCGTAAATACGCCCGGATAGCCGAGAGATTTGTTGGT
Organism: Armatimonadota bacterium; assembly: GCA_046075665.1. Classification (GTDB taxonomy): domain Bacteria; phylum Armatimonadota; class Armatimonadia; order Armatimonadales; family Armatimonadaceae; genus CAIRTT01. Next base: position 6,272 of record JBJTQN010000075.1, read on the forward strand.
GTGGCCTTGATTGCGATTGGACTCTGGGGAATCCGAGTGCTGATTACTAACCGCGAGCTCAGCCTTTCAAGGCCCGGATATAGCCATCATCACGATGCTGAGCGCACCGCTCTCGGCGTGGGTGTCCTCCACGGACTTGCTGGAGGTTCACATTTGTTCGGAGTGATCCCTGCGCTTGCCCTTCCTTCACTGGGACTCAGTGCGACTTGGTTATTGCTGTTCGGAGTTGGAACCATCGTTGCGATGATGGCCTTTGCCATCATCCTTGGCTTGATTGTTCATGGAATGGCACAACGTCTCGATCGGTTGTATCGCGGTGCGTTGGGCGCTTGCTCAGCTGTGGCCATCGGGATCGGACTCTGGTGGCTCATCCTCGGGGGAATCGGGTAGCGCTATCACGTACATTTCCTATAATGGGGCATGGATGTCCTTCCCAATGCGCTTGTTCCTGATGCCGGAGAGCTAGCAGATATCGAGCGTGACTTGCGCTTTTTCCCTGTTTCAGAGCTGAATCCTGCGCACCTTACGACAGAACAGGTACGTTTCTACAATGCAGAGGGATATCTCGCTCCCCTACGCGCGCTTTCAACCGAAGATGCAACGAATTTGCGTCACTTCTTCGATGGCATCCTTGCACAAACACTCGCAGATGGTGGGAGTAGCTACTCAATTAATGGTGCTCATCGGAGATTTGCAGAGGTGTGGGACCTGATGAGAACTCCGGCTATTGTAGATGCCGTTGAGGACATCCTCGGGCCAAACGTAGTCGCGTGGGGTGCACACTTTTTCTGCAAACTTCCCAACGATGGCAAGATTGTGGATTGGCATCAGGATGCCGTTTATTGGCCGATGACGCCTAGCAAAACCGTAACCGTTTGGCTGGCAATAGACGATACAGATGCTGAAAATGCATGCATGCGATTTGTTCCGCGTTCGCATTTACACGGGACGCTTATGCATACGCCAAGTATTGCAGCTGAGGACAATGTTTTGAATATGAAGGTTGCCGCCCCGCTTTCATTCGGCGACACTCCGGTGAATAACTGCTTGCAAGCTGGTGAGTTTAGCCTTCATTCCGACTTGTTGTTACATGGCTCCGAGGCAAACGAAAGTGACCGTCGAAGGTGCGGCATCACGCTTAGATATTGTGCAGCCGATGTCCGTGCATTTTTGGGATGGCATGAAAAAGGGATGATTGTGCGTGGAGTTGATGTCGACTGCCACTGGGCGAACCCTGAGCGGCCTGTTTCGTAGAATATGACGACAGCTTGCCCGGCCCGTTGCCCCTTATGGGATTTGACGATTCAAGGCGACCTTGTAAGTTAACCGCCAATCCCTTACTCTGATTTCGGTGAGCTATCGGCATTAACACGAATATTTCTTAACATCATAACCTTCTCTTAATATATGAGCAGGGCTAAGGTCTCAGACTGTCTTTGCAAAGGACAGAGATTATCTGATGGAAGTTGCGACGCTCGTTATTCTTGTTGTTTGTCTAGCGATTGCGCTTGGCTTTGAGTTTGTGAATGGCTTTCACGATACTGCAAATGCTGTAGCCACCGTGATTTACACTCGTTCCATGAAGCCCACGCATGCGGTCATCTGGTCGGGATTTGTTAACTTCCTCGGGGTGCTGTTCGTATTAGGTGCCGGTGCAGGCGTCGCATTTAAAATCGTAGGCCTCCTACCGACAGACCTGCAGGTAAATGCTCATGGCCCACTCGGGATCTGGGCGATTCTTTCCATCCTGATTGTGGCTGTGTTCTGGAATCTGGCTACCTGGTATGTAGGACTTCCGGCCAGCAGCTCACACACACTCGTAGGCTCAATCGCAGGCGTCGGACTTACATGGGCGTATCTGGCAGGCAAGGAGTACAACACCGAGAAGCTGTATGACACGCTTAAAGGTCTGGCTCTTGCGCCCCTTCTCGGCTTCGGGCTTGCTGCAACCATCTTCATCATCTTCAAAGTAGTTTCCCAACGACCTGAATTCTTCAAAGAGCCACCAAAAGGCGATACTCCCCCACCTTGGTACATCCGCTTGATGCTGATCGGCACGTGTACAGGTGTGTCCTGGTTCCACGGCTCCAATGATGGCCAAAAGGGCATCGGCTTGGTGATGCTTATTCTCATCGCCCTGGTTCCCGGTCAGTACACAGTGAACCCGGCATTTGATGCAGCAAACATTGAAAAGACGCTGATCCAGATCGAAAGCGGCCGTGAAGTCTTAGCAAAGCCAGCATTTGAGGGAAACAAGAAAGCCGGAGAAGCAGCTGAGCGCCTCGAAAAAGTGGAACATATATTAGAAGAAACCAAGAGTCTGTCGGCGTTACCACATTCAGAACAAGAAACACTTCGCGTTGAAATTCTAAAAGCTGCGAGCGCTATCAAAAAAGCGGCAAAGGACGAAGATGCATCCAAAGAGGATAAACAAGTCCTCGCGGACACCGAAAAAGGGTTAAAGGGTGCTGTCGAGTTTGTGGCCCTTTGGGTAATTGTGGCTGTTGCCGTAGCGCTCGGAATCGGAACGATGGTTGGTTGGCAGCGGATTGTCGTTACGGTTGGCGAGAAGATTGGTAAGGCTCACTTGACGTACGCGCAAGGCGCTGCCGCAGAGCTGACCGCTATGATAACAATTGCCACGGCCGACTCTCTGGCAGCCCCGGTATCTACAACGCACATTTTGTCTAGTGGGATCGCTGGAACGATGGCCGCGAACAAGAGTGGGTTGCAGGCAAAAACGGTTCGGAGCATTCTGATTGCTTGGGTCCTGACACTCCCTGTGACGATTATTCTGTCAGGCTTGCTATTCTGGGCAACCGCCGGGAAGTACATTGTGAAGTAACAGTGACGCTGGTCCTTAGCGGTGTGTGAATAAACAATAAAAACCTTGGATTTCCGCTTATAAACCGGATGCAGTTGCGTCAGTTACGAACATAAAACTGCTCTTTGGCAGATGTAAACGTGTGAATCTTTGGCAATCTGTGGTGCATTTCTCCAAATGATTCCTGCGGAGGCATGAGATAATGGACGGTCCGCATTGAAACCTCAACGCAGGGTAATCAAATGTGTCAGTGACCACGTTTTACTGATGCTGCGGAATGAATGAAAGGTAATAGCTGGCTCCGGTTTGTGTGACAGGTTTTGTTCGAAAATAAGTGTGTTGACTGGTCTTCCTATGATGCCATGAGCAGGTGGTCTGCTTGTTTTGTTTTGTGAATCTTGTCTGGTGTTTTACGTCCCAGCGATGCGTGTGGGCGGATCGTGTTGTATCTCTCGATGTATCTGTAGATCCACCGTTTTGCATCTGCTACCGTGTCGTAAGCCCTCAAGTAGACTTCTTCGTATTTCAGTGAGCGCCAGAAACGCTCGATGAAAATGTTGTCTGTCCAAGTTCATTTGCCATCCAAGCTGAGTCTTGCTTCGGAGGCGGCGACTGCTGCAACAAATGCATCGGATGTAAACTGAGAGCCCTGATCGGTATTGAAAATCTCAGGTGCCCCATACAAACGAACTGCTTCGATATACGCATCAACGCAGAAACTCGCATCCAGGGTGTTTGAAATGACACTGGACAATATCTTTCTGCTGTAAATATCCATGACGCATGTCAGGTACACAAAGCCCTTCGCCATCGGAACGTACGTG
>JBJTQN010000076.1:0-10352 GCA_046075665.1 Armatimonadota bacterium
GCGTGGCAGCCCTCCCCTACGCGGAGGATTTATTGATCGATAAATCACCTATCGACCGCGGCGGCCCTTAACATCCATCAAACGCGCCGCGACCACCAATCCCACACTCACCGGCAGAATCCAAAACTGACGCGTGATGACATCAATCTTCATAAATCGCGCAGCCATCAGCGAAAGCATCATCGCAACCGAAACACCAGCCATAATTCTTGGGATGATTGGAGGGATCATGACGCCAGTCTACCGAACGCCAAGAGAGCAGGTATATTTTTCACATGAACTACAGACATATTGGAAACACCGACATCTCTGTCTCCGAAGTCAGCCTCGGATGCTGGACGATGGGCGGTCTCAACTGGGTGAATGGCAACGCCAATGGCTGGGCAAATGTCGATGAGGATGAAATCACGGCAGGCATCAAAACCGCACTGGATGCCGGAGTTAACCACTTCGACAATGCGGATGTCTACGGAAATGGAAAAGCCGAGCGGATGCTTGCCCGAGTTCTCGACAAGCTTGGCGTAAAGTCTGAATCTGTCATCATTGCAACCAAAATCGGACACTTCCCAGGCACTGCCGAACATGCCTACGAACCGGCACACATCCGCCATCAGTGCGAGCAAAGCCTCAACAACCTTAAGCGTGATTACATCGACATTTACTACTTTCACCATGGCTGGTTTGGCGATCATCTCGAAGAAGCGGCTGCCACAATGGATGCACTTGTCGCCGAAGGAAAAGTCCGCGTAAAGGGCCAATCCGCCTACTCAACCGATGACTTTGAGCGCGCTATTCCTGTCGTAAAGCCAGCCGCTCTGCAAAGCTGGGCGCATGCACTGGATGACCAGTTTGTCCGCCCGGGGGCCCGTCTCCAAGAGCTGATGACGGAACATAGCTGCACATTTGTGGCATTCTCGCCACTTGCGCAAGGCAGACTTCTGGATAAGTTCGACCCATCCAAGCCGCCGACATTTGAACCAGGCGATCATCGCCAAACGAACAGTTCTTTCAGCGCGGATGCCATCGCCGCTCTCAAACCAAAGCTTGAACTCCTCAAGGAACGCTTTGGGAGTACGACGGAAGACCTATCTGCCATCGCACAGAGGTATATCCTCAACATGGAAAATGTGGCTTGCGTAATCCCTGGCTTCCGTAACGAGGCACAGGTGCGCTGTAACCTCTCAGCGGTAAACCGCACGCTGTCCGCGGATGACATTGACTTCATCCGTGCAACGCTGCGCTAACTTCCCTTAGCCGCTAGCCGCTCTAGACGATGCCCGGTGCCTTCCGCGACGAAAACGAGGATACCACCGGGCGTTTCCATGTGGAATTCCGTCATCCCGTATTCACGCTCGAACAGGTCACGCGTGCGATAGGTGCTTGAAAATGGCTTTGCGCGCTCCCAGAGGGCATCGATGTCATCGGTCTGCACGTAGATCTGCATGCGTCCCTTGACGTGGGAAAGCACTTCTGCATCGTTGGTTTCGGCGATGTGAATGTTTGTGCCATCACGCTGCATCACCGCATACCCAGGCTCATCATGAACATTAACAAACCCAAGGACATCCCGGAAGAATGTGACCTCAGCGATGCTATCTGCGACGTTTAGCATCGGGGCAACGGAGAGGATTCGCGCGGTTGTCATGATTCCATTATCCTTCGATAATTACTGCTGTCCGCCAGGGACCTTTGTCGATGCTTTAACGAGAATGGCATCTCGCTTGTAGCTACCGGTTACCTGCGGCTTTGATGTATTGAGCTGAAGAATCGAATCAGATGGCGTGTGTTCTGTAGCGTGCAGGATATAGTCGATGACTTCACCGAGCTGGAGCTTGCCATCCTTGGAGGCAACCGCCGACTTCCCCCCCGGTTTCACAAAGCCATCTGCCAATCCACCAAGTGCGCGCTCAACCGCATGTGTGAATGGATTTAGCATTTGGGTGCCGATTCTGATTGGCTCACTTTTCAGGACATCATTCTGACTGGTCATCACGACAAAATTTCTGCCCGCTGCCTCGCGGTCTTTCCACTTGTTGGCCAGTGCCGGAGAATTCAAATGGTTGATTAGTGCACCGGAGAAACAGCTCATCGTGAGCACAACCACGTTCTTCGCAGGAATTTTGAGAATCAGATCTGCGTATTCATCCCAGAGAAACACACCGGAGTGCGGGGGACGACGAACTGGCAAATCGAGCACCATACCACCTAAAGGCTGAACATCTTCAAACCCGTTCTTCAGTCCATGGGAATGCGTATAAATCACAACAGTGTCGTTTGGGGTTGCTGTGTCAATCAGTGTCCTGAGTTCATTTCGGAATGCCTCTCCCGTAACGACCTCCCGCCCTTGCCCCGCCCGGTATTGATTAATGGTTCGGACGGGCTCAATAAGCGTTTTGACGACGGCTTGTGAATCGATAGTACGCACTGCAGTTTCGACACGTCGAATGGCGTCGGGGGCACGTTGCTGCATTTCGACCGGATCCAGCACTTTTGCTTTACCAACAGCGAGCAGCCGTGTAACACCAGGCTTTACATCGTCCGCGGCTACATTGCGCCGCGCTTTGGTGACGGCACCAGCAGAACTACCAACGTCAAGACTTGTCAGCAACAAAATGGAAAGAACAGTCCCTAGCAACATACGCCTCGTCGACCATCCCTCTGTAGAGTAGTGTCCCTATGTACCACATCTGACTACGGCCATCACAACATCAATGGTATTACAAAAAATGAGTCCGCATCCGTTTCGTATTTTTTGAGCACGGGCGAGTACGTCTGCACTACCATCCGCTTACCCTTGATGTCAAAGCGCAGCAGGCGCAACCAGCCATCGCCCCCATTGCTGCGTGCCTGATAGTCCTGCAGCAGCTCAATCACAGATCCTCCGGCATCGTTTTTGGACACCTGCATGTATTCACCACCGGCGTGAAACTGATGACCACCCAGAACGCAGAAAATCCGCGGTTGCTTTCGGATAAACCCTTGAAAGAGATCCTCTGCGGAGTTGCCATAAAGCCGCATCGATGTCGTCTTGTCTCGGGAACGTGTGACATCGTTGAGGTAGTTGTGCGTCGTTAACATCACTGGGAGAGCGGGGTATTTGTCCAGCTGCTCAAGCGCCCAAGCAATTGTGGATGCGCGTACATCCGGTTCGAGGTGAACACTCATGATTCCCACACCAGCGGCCTGAAACTTATGGATAGAGGAGCACTCATCTTCAGCAAGAGCAACTAATGCCGGGCCATCACCCAAAAGGCGCTTTCCGCAGTACTCACGAAACATCGCGTAGTCTGTGCTGCGATTTCCTATGAGATCGGCATCGTGGTTACCAGCCACCAAACCAAATGGCACCTTGCCTTTAAGTCGCCCCATTGCCGCACTTGCGATGGCCCATTCCTTCCGGGAATCCCCTCCGCTCTCGACAATATCGCCAACGTGGGAGACGAATACAATCTTCTCCCGGGTTGCATTGGCAGCAATCCAGGCCGTTTGGGCGTGAAACGTGTCGGGAAACTTTTGTGAGTAGTACTGCGTGTCTGGGAGAACAGCGACGGTGAAGTCAAACGGGATGCTGGCCGAGGTTCCTGTACCCCGATACTTTTGCATGATGAACTCCTTCTGCCATCCGAGTATTAGGGACCGTCGGGAATGGCCCTTACCATCATCAATGCAGAATTTCGTCCAAATTTAGACAGGATCTTAAATGCCGTGCAATTACCTAATCCGCCTGCCCTTAGGTGTAATGCCCGCATCCAGCATCCGAAGATCGGCAATCCCGCCTGGGCGCCACTGCGGTGCCGGACGGCGCCAAGCTTTCTGCAATCGTGCTGGCTCGGATGGAATCGCACGATGCAGGTCAAGCGGGAGCGTGAAATCGGAGTCGAGGTCAGTCTCGTAGCGCTTCAGCGTTGGCGAATAGGTTTGAACATGCAGAAGGTGCCCCTTGAGGTCAAAGCGAAGCAGTCTCAACCAACCATCCCCGCCATTGGGACGCCCTTGGAAATCCGAGAGGAGCTCATGGACACGGCCGCCATAGTCGTTGGTTGACATCAGGGATGTCTCACCGCCGCGTGTCCACCAGTGCCCGCAGAGTACGAGAAAGATGCGTGGCTGTTTGCGGATGAACTTTTGGAAGACATCTTCGCCGGAGTTTCCGGCTGTGCGGGAATACGGCTTGCGGTCACGCGCATCATCGACATCCGAAATATAGATGTGAGTTGTCACGATAACCGGCATATCGGGATACTTCGCCAGAACGCTTTCTGCCCATGCCAGCGCCGCATCCCGTGGGTCTGGCTCGAGGTGAAGACTTAACATCCGGATGCCACCGGCATTGAACATGTGGATGGAGCTGCATTCATCCGGGCTCAGTTCGAGCAGTGTCGGGACCTTTTTATGGTACGAGGCGCCAAAGTTACGCCGGTAAATAGTTAGTGGACAGGTCTTATCAGAAAGGTCATCGTAGTCGTGATTTCCCGCAACGACGCCACATGGAACCTTGCCGTAGAGGCGGGCCATGGCCGCGGATGCAACATCCCATTCTTCCTGTCGCTGTCCGCCATTTTGAACGACATCTCCGACGTGGGATGCAAACACAATCCGTTCCCGGCGCGCACTTTCAGCAAGCCACCGTGTCTGTGCATGGAAGACATCCGGGTGCTTCTCGCTGTAGTTCTGCGTATCGGAAATGACGGCAACTGTGAAGTCGAATCGCATCCACTCTCACCTTTGGAACAGTTTTTGGGTACGTTTTCGCAATAATACAGTACAAAACTGCACGTACCTGCGTACATTCATCACCCAAATGGTTAACATTGTTGCACCAAGTTTATGACTCTGATTCTTTCAAACGGCTAGAATGCAAATATGAGCCATCACCCAACCACAGCCACAGTTATCGACCTCTTCGCTATTCATGGAAGCTCTGAATATGGAGGCGAGGCCGTGACGCAGGAGGAGCATGCGCTGCAGTGTGCGGAGCTCGCGGCGGCGGGTGGTGCTCCTGAAACACTGATTGCCGCGGCGCTCTTACACGACATCGGGCATTTGCTTCACGACCTTCCAGCGGATGCGCCAGAGCGCGGCATCGATGACCTTCATGAAGCGCTTGGTGGGCGGTGGCTGGAGTCCCGGTTTGTGTCGGCGGTGACGGAGCCGGTGCGCCTGCATGTTGCGGCAAAGCGGTATTTGTGTGCGACGGAGCCGGCGTATGAGGCGGCGCTGTCAGAGCCAAGCCGGGTGTCTCTCGCGCTGCAGGGTGGTCCATTTACTGCGGATGAGGTTGCCGAATTTGAGCAGAATCCCTTTTGGCGGGATGCTTTGCGTCTTCGCCGCTGGGATGACACGGGAAAGATCAGTGGTTTGGAGACGCGTGGTGTAGCGGATTTTGCGGCAGTATTGGATGCCTGTGTGGTGCCGGATGCTGGATAAAGGTTTGGGAGCAACCAGCTCCGATAGCTGCTTCGCAATCGGATTGCCTGGCGCGGATTTAGTTTGTCGGAGGTTGAACAGACGTGATGCCGGCGTGGAAGGCCCACGGGGCCCCGGCCGCCAGCGCCACAGCATAACGCGGACATTCCTCTGCATGCGCTCCGATGCGAACGCCCGTTCCCATTAGAAACTCATCCTGAATCGTCGCACCTGTAAATTTGAAGCGCGCCTTGAAGAGCTTTTGCCACACCTTAGGGTCCGTTTCACCAAGCCCGTAAAGCCACGTGCGAGCACTGCCATGCTCCATCGCAAGAGCATCAAATGCCTGCGCATTGTGACGGATGGCAAGTGCCTTTTGCCCGTGGCGGATGTTTCGCACATCTGAGGCAATCACTGCAATATGTTCATCCGACAGACGCGCAATGGTCTGTACATCAAAGTCATGCCAAATCGCGTGGAGGCCATCCCGGCGTTTTAAGATGATGTCCCATGAAAGCCCCGCCTGCAGCACTTCATAGCAAAGCCGGGAGAAGAGCTGATTGTCGTTGTCCGGCGGGATGCCGTGTTCGAGGTCATGGTGATGAACATGAATATCCGTCGCATTTCCGGAGCGACACCAATCGCAGTATAGAGTCATACCTGTCGAGAATATCGCGATATACATCTGCAGATGAGCAGAGGTCAAAGTGCTGACTGACGTCAGCCAGCGTCTGCATACTTTAAAATTGCGCATAGTGTTGCAGGTATAACGAAGTCACTGGAACTTACACCGTACATCTTTTGTAATAAATACGGTGTCACATGGTGCGTCCATCGTGCGTACCAAATGGTGGAGCATGACTATGAACAAGCATTTCATTAGCACAACCGCAGCACTAACCTTGCTCGGTCTCGCGTGTACTGGCACGATTGCGCTGACATCTCAGCCACAGGACCAGGATGGCGTCGATATCCGCCTCAAAAAGTCGAAGGACCGGCCTGATGTCGACAATGGCGGTCGTGAATCCTACGGGGGCCTTCCACTGCGTGCGCAAGACACCAAGGTCGTGGTGCTTCCTGTCATCAATGGCAGCGGCGAGAAGGATGAGCGCCAGCGCTATGACCAAGCCGTCAAGGGTGATCAGGAGCTGCAAAAGGTCTTTTCGGAGCGTGGCTTTGATGTCATATACGGTCAGCCCGTGCATCGAATGTTGATTGACAACGAGATTGACCTAACCAACGAAGAATTTTGGAACCGGGCAACGCTCTATAAAGTCGGCAAAAAGCTCAATGCGCACTTGGTTGTCTTTGTGGTGATTGACAATGTCGAGCAGGTCCGGCAGTTTACTCCTGTAACCAAGGATCAGGAGCTCGTTGGCAAGGTGCGCTGCAGGACATGGATTATCGATGCCGTGAATGAGCGCGCAATCATTGCCAGTAAGAAGACTGAAGCATCCAGCAAGAACTTTATCTTCGCAGAAGGTGATAGTGGCGCCCGCCTCATTCGCAACACGGTTCCAAAGGCCGTCAAAAACGGTGTTGAAGAGTTCGTGAATGGATACCGAAAATCAAAATAGGTCGGATGTGACCTTGGATTTGACGAAGCAGGGCACGTGAAAACGGGGCCCTGTTTCCATGATGTGGCAGACGGAGAGGAAGAATAGATGGAAAAGACACGGATCACAGTTGCGCATGGAGATGGCATCGGACCCGAGATCATGGCCGCGACGCTTCGGATTCTGGCTGCGGCGGATGCACGCCTTGAGCTTGAGACCATCGAGGTCGGCAAGGCAGTGTACGAGCGTGGGTTTACGAGTGGCATCGCACCCGATGCGTGGGAGTCTATCCATCGGACGGGTGTACTCCTGAAGGGACCGATTACGACACCGCAAGGTGGCGGCTACAAGAGCCTCAATGTGACGCTTCGAAAGAGTCTGGGACTTTACGCCAATGTGCGTCCCTGTGTTGCCTATGCACCTTTCGTGAAGACCCGCCATCCTAAAATGGATGTCGTCATCGTCCGTGAGAATGAGGAAGACCTCTACGGGGGTATCGAGCATCGCCAAACGGATGAGTGTGTCCAGTGTCTAAAGCTGATCACCCGCCCGGGTTGTGAACGTATTGCACGATTTGCTTTTGAGTATGCGCGTGCACATGGCCGTAAAGCAGTCACGACGTTTACAAAAGACAACATCATGAAGCTCACGGATGGTCTTTTCCACAAGGTAGTGGATGAAGTTGCACTGCAATATGCGGACATCAAGAGCTCGCATATGATTATCGATATCGGGGCCGCGCGCCTCGCCGATACGCCTGAGCAATTCGACATGGTTTTGACCAGCAACCTCTATGGTGACATCGTCAGCGATATCGCAGCTCAGGTCGCTGGTTCGGTCGGACTTGCGCCAAGCGCGAATATTGGCGCGAGTGGGGCGATGTTCGAGGCGATTCACGGAAGCGCACCGGATATTGCGGGTAAGGATATTGCAAACCCTGGTGGGCTTCTTCTCGCGGCGGTGATGATGTTGGTTCATATCGGCCAACCTGATATTGCGGCGAAGATTCAGAACGCATGGCTACGGACGATTGAAGACGGCATCCACACCGGGGATATTTATGTCGAAGGTCAGAGTGCGGAGCTTGTTGGGACGACGGCATTTGCGGATGCAGTGATTTCGCGATTGGGTCTACGCCCCGAAGTCCTTACACCGGTCGAGTATGCCGCGGTCAGCAATCCGGCACAGACAGCACATTTGGTTCGTGAAGACCGCGCACCTGCCCTTCCAAAAGAGCTGGTTGGTGTGGATGTCTTCTTCCATTGGCGTGGCGACAAGCCGGCGACGCTTGCGCAGCATTTGCAGCTCACGGATGGGGATGGCCTTCGCTTGACGATGATTTCAAACCGTGGGCTTACGGTGTGGCCAAATGCTGCATCGGATGCGTTCTTAGCAGACCACTGGCGATGTCGTTTTGAGGCGAGTACGCCGACGGGCCGTGTGACGCATCAGCAGATTATTCGCTTGCTCAGCCGCGTCGCGGATGCAGGGTACGACTTCATCAAGACAGAGAACCTGTGTACGTTCGATGGTGTTCCAGGGTATGCGCTGGGCCAGGGGCAGTAATCCGGTATTTCCGTGAATTAACATAGTTGGAGTGTATTGAATGGTGATGACGAGACGAAAACTGTTTGCGATGGCTGTGCCTGCGCTTGCATTTGTTACATTTGGCTGCGGTGGCGGAAGCAGCACTCCAGCCATCTCGGCTGGTGGCACGCTGACCCGGATGATCACCGGTGACACGTTTACATTTGCGATTAAGGGTTCGAGCAAGTTTCCAACGGGTGGTTTTTCGTATTCCGGGACGGCAGTCCTTGGCATTACGGACAATGAGACGCTTGGGTCTAAGACCGGCCTCATCAAGCTGACGGCAACGACGAATCTGATGATGAATGGCGAGCCTGGGTCATCGGTGTCTGACACCTGGTACAGCTACGATGCCAATGGCAATATTTTGGAGGTGGCCAATAAGGATCCTGAGGACCCGATTTTCGAGCAGGCCAATCCATTCCTCTTCCTCCCTGGCGCGTATGCGGTTGGTCAGAGTGGCAGCTACACAAAAACCAATGCGGATGAGACGACGAGCAATGTGAGCTGGGAAGTGCATGAGAAGTCAGTCGTCACCGTGCCTGCGGGTAAGTTCGAGACATTTGTTGTCAAGGTTACGGACACGCAATCGGATGGTGTGGTTTCAAAGACGGAGTACTACGTCGCGCCGCAGCTTGGGTATCCGGTAAAGCTCGAAGTGAAGATTACTGGTCCGGGCGGCGTCAGCCAGTCAGATGAAGGTGTTTTGAAGTCTTACACTGCTGCTCCCCGCGGCTAAGTCTGGTGATTCGAAGCTACAAGCCCGTGCAGTATCTGTGCGGGCTTTCTGTTTGCTAATCTTCGGGCGTTTCGGATGCGCTAGGCGGCTCTACCGCATCGGTCGCGCGAATGACTTTGTAGATGGTCTTTGGGCTGACTTTGAGGAGGCGCGTCACTTTGGTGATGGGCTGGCCATTTGCGATTAGCGTTCGGATTTGCTCAACGCGTTCCTGGGAGATTCCACGCCGTGCAGGATCGGGGGTGAATGTACGTCCGCAATCCTTGCAGATGTAGCGCTGTGTGCCACCACGGTTGCTTCCAAAGCGGACACATTGATGTGATGCGCATCTGGAACACGCAATATTTGGTAACTTTTGTTCGTTCGAAAGATGGTCCATTACACGCACATCACAAAACTAAGGTGTGATGTGACATAAATACTGACTGACCGGCAGTCACTACCGCAATTCGATGCACAACAGAGCCTTAGAATAGACATCAGTAGGCAATTTACACCAGATAAAGTAGAACGTACATCAACGCCTACCGGAAATTCATCAACGCAGTAGGGAAAGATTGACCTAATTATGAACTTACATACAAATGATGTCTCATAACATCGACTATTTCAACCATAGATTACGGTTTATTACGTACATTTGTCGCGAAATGACATTTTCAGCATCATAATTATTTATTTCAATCGTATTTCATTGAAAGTATGCACCACCAAGCTGCTTAACAGTCACGCGATACAGACTATAGAATGCCTTATATATGTCACCCGGTATAAATGTACATTCTCGATGATTCTGCAATCCATTTTGAGTCCGGTGCTATTCGGTGTATCCGGGTAGGGGCATCCTTCCACGCATGCCCGCAAGTCACACTGCACCACAATGCAAAAAGGGCAGGCACAGAGGCCTGCCCCTAAGACGGGCTATCGGTTTCCATTTTAAAAATTCTGCTGATCTCGATTGCTAATCCTTAACGATCAGCCCCAGATCACGTAGCAAATGCAGCGGAGTCCCATTCGAATACGCTGGCTTGTACCCAAGAGGGACCCAGCCCTCCGCAATCCGA
>JBJTQN010000077.1:0-7520 GCA_046075665.1 Armatimonadota bacterium
CATCGGACCTTTCCACGACGAGCCGTTCGGATAAGTCATCTCCACTGGTACGCGCGATGAATGCGATGGTCACGAGTCGTATCACCGAGCTTGAGATTGTGCAGGAGCTCTACGCAAGCCGTGATCCCCAAAACCGCCTCACGCAGGACCTCGAGCTACTCCGCCACTGCCGTGCCGAGCTGGATGATTTGTTGGAGGGGTGAGGGGTTAGGCTTTTCGTACTTTACTAGGCGGCTTGGACAGTACCGTAACACGGTCGATTCCACCGGTTAAGTAACGACGCAGGAGTGATACAGACAGGCGGTCTCCATTGTCAGAGGCTGGTCTCAAGTGTTCATTTAGGAAAATCAGAATAGATGCCAGCACAATCGGTTGCGCAGCCTGTCGCGTAACCGATGGCAACATCCTAACTCCGGAACCAGTGGCATCCGTAAAGTCAATATGTCGCGCTTTCCCCAGCCAAACAAAATGATGTGCACCATCTGGCCATTTCGTAAATGCATCCAACCGACTTGTTGGCGGTAGACCGTTTTGAACCTCATCATTCGTGCCAGAAATCCCAAGCAAAGGAACCGCTAGCGTTGCGTAACTTCCATCGCTGAAAAAAGGATCCCCGGGACCCTGCGGTGACAAAGCGACGCCGCAGGTAACCCGTTTGTCACGAACATCCGAACCGGTCGCGCCATCATCAGACTTAACCGGACGCAACCATTTCGTTGATGCGCGAACACCACAGGTCATCATCGCCGTACACGCTCCAAATGAGTGCCCCATGATGGCGATGTGTCTGATGTCAAGACGTTTCTTCAAGACCTGATGCGAGCGATTCCACTCTGCCACCAAATCGATGACAAATGAGACATCAGCGACGCGTGCGTACACCTCGCGCCTGTCGTGAATCATGTCATCTATAGCCCGCAGTTTGCGGAAAGTTCGCTCTAGCGTTGCTGTGTTACTAAATGGGTGCTCAAGGCAAACAACGACATAACCATGTGATGCAAGGTGCCTTGCCTGAGCAAAATGTGTGTCAACATTTCCACCTGCACCATGCGAAATCAAAACGACAGGATGAACTCCATCACCCAACGGATAATGCACCTTAAGGGGAAGCGAGCGGCCTTTGCGATGTTTATCTATGCCGCCATCCAGCAACAACACAGCAGGCTCCAAGGCACCAGGCAACGCATAATTACGAATGTCCATCATCGTAATTCAATAGACGCAATCGCCTAGGAGTGAGTTCCACTTGCTATACGACTCACCATTGACAGTGACCGGCAATGTACTATTTCGATACCGCGCCTTTGGACCCAGCACCCGTTATTCACGGATTGCTACCAGACTGGCAACCAGCAGTGTCAGCGCAGAGTCAAAATCACTGGCAATGCATAATCACGAATATCCATCAAGAAACTTAACGAGACGCTGTCTGCTGAAAAGGCATCCTAATCAGCATATGTCTCCCTGCATGATCGGCTTGTAATGCATTGCAGGGAGTCATACTAAAAACGTCTATCAGCGCTACTACGGCTTTACCGTCAGCGTTCCTGTCTTCGTCGTTACGCCATCGGATGTGGCGCCGATCGTGACCACCGTCTGGACAGACGGCTTTTTGGTCGTTACCGTAAAGTTCGCCGACAGCGCTCCCTTTGTAACCGTAACTGTTGCCGGCACTGAGCCAATAAGCGCGCTGCTTGTCGAAAACGTAACCGTAACATCCCCCGGCGCCGCAACCGCAAGCTTGACTGTGCCCGTGGCGTTTGTCCCGCCCGTTACCGATGTCGGTGCAATCGTTACACTTGCCACCGCTGGAGGCAACAACTTCAGCGATGCGCTCTTTGAAACTCCATTCAGACTGGCGGAAATCGAGACATCCCGAATCGCATTCACCGCCAGCGTCGTCACCACAAAGGTCACACTCGTCTTGCCACTTGGCACGATCACCGTCGCGGGAACCGTCGCCACACCAGTCAAACTACTCGACAGCTGCACCACATAGCCGGTACTCGGTGCCGCACTTGAGATCGTCAGCGTTGCTGTGCTCGGCTTGCCCCCGGTCACCGATACAGGATTCAAGGTCAAGCCCATCACCTCTGCACCGGTCACCGTAAGCGTTCCCGTGACCGCGCTTGCACCGGATGTCACCACAACCGGCACACGCACATTCGCAAAAACAACCTGTGTATTCACCGTTAATGTGGCTGTGGTCTGGCCACTTGCGACAACAATCGATGACCCAACAGACACTGCCGGGTTTGTTGCGTAGACATCCAGAGTTACACCCGTCGCCGGTGCCGGAGCATCCAATGTAACCTGTAGCTGACTGGATAACCCGCCACGTACCGTGGATGGCGTAAACGTGACCGCCTTGATACCAATCGGACGCAAGACAACCATACAGCTGGATACTTGCTCGCCAATCGCCGCCGCGACCTCCACTTGCGTCTCACCACTCACCTGCGTCGTCGACACGCTAAATGTGGCACTCGTCTTTCCCGTCGCAACCACAACGCTTGCCGGGACAACCGCATGTACATCATCGGATGTCAATGAAACCGTCAAGCCTCCGGAGGGTGCCTTGCCATCCAGCGAGACCGTTCCGGTAGCGGTGTTCCCACCCGTCAATGCAACCGGTGCAACCTTAATGGTCACATTTGGAGGCAAAACATCGAGGACAGCCACCTTCTCGATGCCATTCGCCACTGCATGGAGGACAACACCAGTGGCATCCGACACCGGGCTCGTTGTAACCGAAACGGATGTCGACTTTTGCCCGCTTGGAATCGTCACCGTCGCCGGTATCGACACAGCCGTTGATTCGGATGACAACGATACAACATACCCACCGCTTGGCGCATTGCCCGAAAGCGTCACCGTCGCAATCCGGGTTCCGCCCCCAACAACGCTTGACCGATTCAATGTAAACCCAGCCAGGGCCACACGCGTAATCGAAAGGTCAGCGCCCGTCGTCGAACCGCCATAGGTTGCGCTTATCGTTGCCAACACATCTGTGGATACGGCTACGGTTGAGATACTAAACGTCCCGGATGTCTGCCCGGCAGGGATTGTCACCGTCCCGGGAACACTTGCTGCCGATTTATTCGACTGCAACACCACGACCGCCCCACCCGCCGGCGCAGCGCCACTCAGTGTCACCGTAGCTGTGCTCGCGCTGCCACCCGCAAGCGTCGCAGGGTTCAACGTAACCCCAACCACCTTGGTCCGCTGCAGCAACAGCTTCGCAGTGATGGAGCCAGCCCCGCCTGCCGCCGTGATCGTAATACTTGTATCAACGGCAACGGCTTTCGTCGTAACCGTGAATGTAACCGATGACTGCCCTTCCGCGACCGTCACGCTCGCCGGCACCACCGCCGCAACATTGGTGCTCGTTAGGTTGACCTTAAAGCCTCCAACACCCGCCGTGCCATTGAGAACAATCCGTCCATCAACATTCACCCCACCGGTTGTCGTCGCGGGCGTCAGGGTAACGGAAACCGGCGCAAAGGATGTCGTAAACAGCTTGCGCGCTTCCTCATTACCAGCTTTGTCCACCGCCCAATAGCGAATCGAATGCGCCTGGCCATCCAGAGCAATCGCGCCCGTGTACTTCTTTGGCGCCTGCTTGTCGAAAACATACCAGACACTATCGATGCCCGAGAGGTTGTCCGTAGCCGACAACACTGCACTTGTTCCGCCATTTCGCACACTTGCCGTCGTCACGGGAGCGGTCATATCGATGCGAACATTGATGACCTTGGGATACTCATCGTTGCCGTAGTTGTCCGTCGCAAAGTACGCCAGCTGATGGTCGCCTTCCGTCAAGAGGGTCGCAACGGTCGTACTGCCCGTAATAATCACCGGCTCAAGGACATCGATTTGATAATACAAACCGGCGACACCCCAGGCACGCTCAGCATCCAAGCCATTCAGAAAGACATTCACCGGTGTTCGGAACCAGCTGTTGCCATTTGGATACTGCTCCACCAATGCCTCGGTGCGCGGTGGCGTGTCCTGAATCGGCATCAGCTCGAAAACACGATTCGACAGAGCGGCAGATACCCAAATATCGCCATCGGCATCCAGTGCAAAATAAGTCGATGTCGTAAACACTGCGGTCGGACTCAGCACCGATTTTAATGGCATCACCGAGCTAAGATCCGCACTCAAAACTGCTCCAATGCCGCTGTAGTCATCCGAGCTCAGAAAGACCACACGGCCATCCGATGCCACATCCAGCTGACCATAGAGGCGGAGCGTTACATCATCCCCGATGCGCCGCGCTGTACGAAGGCCATCATTCGCATAAATGTCGATATGCCCGGTGCTTCCGCCGGCAAACAAGAGATAGATATGACCATCCGATGTCACCCGCATGTCGCTGAGTTCATTGGACAGGGATGCATCATTGACACGGAACGCCAGTTTCTGACTTCCCGTCGGGCTTAGACGGCGAATACTGACGGAGTCAGCATCATAGACATAGATATCACCGGCACCATCGGTCCCGATTGCCGTGATATTGACCGTTGAAAAGCCACTGAGAGGACTGACGTTGATGGTCGTTTCAGGGAGGCCATTCGCCGCATAAACATTGACCGTCCCGCCCGCTGCCTGTGGGCGGATGAATGCACGACCGGAAGGGTCAGCGTGGAAAACGATGCCATCATTTCCGATGGACTTGTCAGACAACAACATTCCTTGCTGGTCGAAGCGCTGCAGTGACCCGATGCGGGAGTTCCACACCATGATGGAGCCATCCGCGAGGATACGTACCGGATTGCTTCCATGTTCCAGAGGAGTCTGCGTATCAACTATGGTGTGGATGCTCCGGATGGCGGATGTATCCACATTTGCTTCAACGACTCTGGACAGCTGAGTGCCTTGATAGCCGATGCGATTAGAACCGGCGGTGGCGAAAACACTGTCCGTTGTAGGCGCATCCGCAGGAATGTATTCACCAAGCGTATCAAGCCCACTTGTGAAGAAGCGATAGCCCTGGCGTAGGTTGAAATCCGTGAAACTAGCGACAATCCGGCCATCCGCGAAGGCTCTGACATTCCCGAGAGCTGGTTCTGGGCTGATGTCCCGCAACTGGCGATACCGGTTATCCAGGAGCGAGAGGTGACCTTGGCGGTGAAGTAGCACGACATTGCCATTTGGTAGGGCAGCGATGCCAAGTGCATCAGAAATGGGGTTTGCCCCGGAGTTACCGATGTTGGTGATAGTCGCAGCCAGGTTCCCCGCGCGAGAGAAAACAGAGAGACTGGTTGGCGTGAGAACGAGGAGCTGTCCAGTTGCATCGATGGCAGTGTCCACAACATCCAATTCAACATCGGTCAGGAAGCGGTCAAACGTACCATCCGGTTGAAACCGCGCAATTCCGCTTGGACCAGCAGCGTAGACATACCCTAGGCGATCAACACTGATGGAGCGGATATCCGGGGTGATGCCCGGTGCTTGCATATCTTCGGCGGTAGCTACGATGCGCTCAAATGTGCCATCCGCGCGGTACTTTGATGCCAGCCCATGATTGGCATCTAGGATAACCCAGCCACCATCCGGATGCGCATCGATGTCATCCACGCGTTCGATCCGGTTGACTCCGTAGCCCGATTGGAGAATGGTTCCGGTTCCCAGCGTCTGTGCCTGACTGGGAACTGCCAATGCGGTGATAAGCAATGTTGCAAGGAGTGCTAGCCGTCGGTACATGATGTGTCCGCCCCTGAATGAAACGTGTTTGGAGCGGACAGCATAATGCAGATTACGGATGGTTGTCAAAGATTAACGATTAATGTTCATCGTCAGCCTCTGCAAGCAGGTCAATGTCCGGGTGAACCTCATCAGGGATGGCATCCAACACCTTTTGATCGAACTGTACATCCTTGATGGGCTCGAGGAGCAAAGTCAAAACATCCGGCAGCTGGTTTGCCGTATCCGCGACGCCCAGCTTGTGGAGGTTCTTCGCCTTTGCGAGCACACTGCGCTGCAAGCTTCCACTTGCATCGTTGTACTTGCCCGCCGCCGCCGAGATACTCTTGCCGACCGCCTGGAAATGCCCGATAAACGCCGCGACGCCTTTATAGAGGTTAGCGCCTTCCTTGCGAATCTCCTCGACATTTTGAGCAAAGGTGTGCTGGTTGATGACCCAGGCCGTTGTTCGGAGCAAGCCGATGAGCAAGCCTGGGGATGTCAACACGACTCGCTTGTCCAGGCCGTACTTGATCAGATCCGGGTCGGCTTCGATCGCCGTGTGGTAGAGCGCTTCCGTCGGGAGGTAGAGAATGACATGGTCCACACCCTTAAAGTGGTGGTGATACTGCTTGCTTGAGAGGTCATCAATGTGCTTGCGCACGGCTTTGGCATGCTCACGCAGCAGTGCGACTTGCTCCTCTTCCGTCTCCGCCTGCATCGCCTTGTCAAACTGATCAATCGGCATCTTCGAGTCGATCACCACTTTGCTGCCACTTGGAAGCGAAACGACCATATCCGGGATTAGTGTCTGGTTACCAACCCGCACCTGCTGCTGGCGCACATAATCGACACCGAGGCGGAGTCCAACGCTCTCTGCAACATTCTCAAGCTGCAGCTCGCCCCAGTTTCCGCGGTCCTTTGGCCGGGAAAACACACGGGTCATCTGCTCAGCCTGCTTGGCAAGGTCGGCGATGTGTTGTTTTAAGATGGCATCGGATTCCGTGCGCCCCTTCAGCAGCTCCTCGGTCTGCGCTTTGAGCGCTTCCATGGCCTCGGTGTAAGGCTTGGTCAGCTCCTCTATAGATTTGCGTTGCTCCTCGAGTTCCTGCCCTGACTCCTCACGAATCTTCTCTTTGAGCTCTTTGGCGATCTCGGTCCCGAGGAGCTTGTAAGAATCCTTCATCGCTTCCTCAGTGTTGAGCTGTGCCTTGGCTTCCGCCACAGCGGTGTTTGCAGCCTGGAGGTCCCGTCGGACCTGCTCAAGCTGGGTCTCTAGCGCTGCGATACGCCCCTTGAGCCCGGTCTCGCTCACATTCAAGGCATCCTTTTGGGCATTCAGCGTTGCAACCTGCGTTTGTAGCGAATCGCGGGTTGCGCTTAGATCGGCGATGCGCAATTCCTTCGCGCTGATGTCGGCTTGCAGGGATGTCGATTTGCTCTGGGCATTTTGGAGGTCTGCTTTTGCCGCAGCGACATCCGCGGCAGCCTTTGTCACATCAGCTTGCGCATCAGCGATGCGATTATCGAGCAGCTGCTTTTCCTTTTGGACACTTGCGAGCTGATCCTGGAGCGGCTTGAGAGCAGCTTCAGCCGCGATTTTTGCCGAGCGCTCAGTCGCGAGGCGGCCGTTGAGGTAAATCACCGCCGTGCCGATACCGAAAACCATTCCGCCTACGGCCGCAGCCATCACTGATGAGTCCATGTTTCAAATCCCCCGACCTACGTGCGATAGCACGGCGTCTTTATTATTTGCAATTTTGGGGTTTGAACCCATTCCCCGTTTGCTGCCTATCTACTCATCGACGCAGCATGGGCAGGCGTGACATCCA
>JBJTQN010000078.1:0-8694 GCA_046075665.1 Armatimonadota bacterium
ACCGACATCATCAAGCCGAGGATGATCCCGTTTTTGAAACCGATGCGGTTGAGTATGTCGACTCCTGAGGCGGAAGAAAGCAAGTAAAGGAGAAGCGAACCGAAAAAGTAAGCACCGTAAAACGACGTGTCGATCAGCTGCGATTGGAATTGATTCAGGTCGAAATGCGTCTTGCAGAAAGGGATGAAAATTCCGTTCGAGGCGGCTACGAAGCCCCAGAAAAAGAAAACGGTGACCAGGGATGGCAATGCGCCTTTACTATAGGTTGCTGTTTTTGAACTCATGCTGTTTTGTGTTTGGTACGAATATACTTTTTTATCGTTTGTTGCGTAATCTGAGTCGATCATTGATATGAGCCCCAATCCGACGACCTTGTTCCAGACTGACTGTCAGAGTGGGCTTGAAATGGATACCGCCATAAAAACGGCTCATCGATGCTTCCGATGCTGCTTCTGCAAAAGAATTGAAATGCCTCGTAGGCAGGTCGTTGATCGTCTCCAATGTATCAGTGAAGGCGAACGTTTCGCCGAATAAGTCTGCAAGCACGGTGGATGATGCGCCTGAGATGACACTGTGGCCACTCGTGTATTCCGGAAAAGGAGGTGTCTGGATATAGGATTTCCAACGTTCATCGACATACGCATTGATGGCTGTTATAGGTCGTATGTAGTTGGAGCGGTACTTCTCATCCCAGCAGGATATGAATCCGTCAAAAAGGGCAATGCTGACTTTGGAGAACGCTTCAGCTGCTTTTGGCAGATCGGATTCGGAGGCGAGGAGCGCAGTAGAAGTGATTCCGATCCAATGTCCGCCTGGCGTCACTTTCTTGATGGCTAAGGTGAAGTGACCTTGATAAACGGTGGCAAATGGATTGTCATCCCAGTAACGCGCAATGGCTTGGGTCGAGCTGTCGGCAGAATTGGCATGAAACACCTCAAGGACCTGATGCATGAAATCGGAAGCATTCGACGTGTCGAATAGGATCGGGCGTTCTGGAGCGAATTGAGCCGCCGAGTCCATGGAGAGCGGCCGAACTCTGTTCCAGTAAGGCTCAAGGCCTTCGGCATAATCGGGAGGCGTCGGCATCCAGCTGCCAGGAGTCTGCCGGTACCTGTAGCGAGGATATGTTCGAATCTGTATGTAATTATCACGCTTGGCCCGCTTGATCACTGCCGCAGAAATCTGCTCTCCCAATTTAATGGAGCGGATGGTGATGCTGTCGTCGAGTGGGAAAGTGGCTACTGCATCTCTTGTCTTTTCCCAGGCTTCTTCCATGTCGGCCTCGCTGAACACAAGGGCTTTTCCGGTCGCATAAAAAGCACGCAGACCCACCAGGTTGAAGTCGTACTGCTTGCCACTCTCCGGCTTGGGCATCGCATCGAAATCCTTCAGCATCGGCGTAAGTGAGCTCAGCGATTGATCCTGATATCGAATGCCTTCGTACGCGGCAATGTTCGAGTAGGCGTATATCCTTGAAGCGATCGGAGGTGCGAAAATATCATGGAGTATGACGGCGGTCAGATCGCCATTCGCATCGATCAATGGCTGGCATCCCGCTCTTTTATCGGCTGAAAATGCGTCGGAAGCCGACAACAAAATGATCGATACGAGTAGTAGGGAAGAAGTTCTGATCATGGTGTAATGAGGTAAGTCAATACAGGTCCGTTGTTCATGGCGGCTACCAGCAATTTCCTTTTTTTGGTCCAATCCAGTAATTGTAAATCACGACAGTCTCCGTTTAGCAGCAGCCCGCTCGCAGAAGGAGGCAAATAGCTGAACTGGCCCTTGCCGTTACCCAACAGCACGTGACCGAAGGAAGCATCCGCACGTCCCATTTCCGCTCGCAAACCGTAGTTGTTTCCGGCCAGGATGATATCCGGATTTTTGTCGCCGTTGACATCCGCTACCACTGCAGCATTGACAGGGGCTATTTGCACTTCATCCATGAATGGATGAAACTTGAACGTCCCCATGCCGTCATTTTCAAACCAACCCGAACGGAATTCCGTGACGGTCAACTTCCGGGCGCCCTCTAATTGTGCAGGAGTGAAGATGCTGTCCATCGTGGCGGTCGCATACTTCTTATAGTAGATGAATTTTTTACGCAGAGGAAGCATCTGCTCTAACAGTTCGTCCCTGGAAGCCATGGGATAGGTGCCGTCATGTATCCAGTAATTGATCACGGGATCTATCGTGCCGTTGTTGTCGAAGTCCTTGACATAAAGTATGGCTGGATGAGTGTAGTCGGCTTGCATCTGCTCATTGGTTCCTCTGTTCCCTCCAATGATATCCATGTCGCCATCTCTATCCATATCAGCAACGGTGGTCGTATTCCACCAGCCCGTGTAGGACTCTAGTCCGGTGGTTGTCGATTCCTCAAATCGTCCGTTATGGTTGATGAAAACTCTCACAGCCATCCACTCTCCGGATATGATGAGGTCGACGGCTCCATCTGCATTCACATCCATGAATTCAGCATCCATGACCATGCCGGCCATCTTTAATTCCGGACACCATTTTTCAGTCACGTCGGTGAACTTTCCTTTATCGTTGAGCAGTAAACACGATGCAAGTGGTAAGCCGTAACCAGCATGTCGTGTGCAACCTCCTACGAAAAGGTCCTGGTCACCGTCCTTGTCAATGTCTGCTCCTCGAATACAGAGCCCTGCGATGGTGTCTGACGGCAATCGGTCATTGCTTTTGATAAATTCGCCCTTTCCCTGATTCAGATAAATACGGTCCTGTAGTTCGGGGGATCCGTCCTGGAATTCATTGCTGCCAGAAACCACGATCAGATCCGCATCGCCATCACCATCCACATCGGAAAACAGGCTTTGACCGTCCTCTTTCAGGCTGTCTTGAGACAATTCCGGAGATGTCATGGCCAGGAAGCAGTCGTTCTTCTGAATCAATAATTGCCCGGAATAGCCTGCCGAACCGCCAATGTAAAGATCCTGCATGCCGTTGCCATCTGCATCACCTACAGCTATCCGTGGTCCCAGATTGGAAAGTCGGTGAGGCAAAAGAAACTCGGTTTTGAAATCGATGTAATCGCTTTCCTGATGTGTGTAAGAGATGATGGAATCGACAGGTTGAAACAATTTTCGGGACGTCTTATCGGACATTGCTTTCATTGACTTCGCTTCAGACTGTGTCGCTTCGTAAGTTCTGTCGACATCCAGGTTTTTTAACAGGGTCAAGCGTCCGTCAGGCCATGTGATTTTCGCCTCATCCACCTTGAGTGAAGTTCCTGTCCCGAATTGAACGGATGGGTCGACAGACGACTGATATCCTCGGGCCATGAAAAGTTCTTGCGACTGAATACGGTCTCCGATTCGGATTTCTATTCGACTACCGATTGCCCGTAGATTGTTTTCCGCTCCGTTCAGTTTGAATTTGATGAAATGGTTTTTAGGATTTCCATTGTTCCGATAGATGAAAGCGGGCGAGTTGGTATTGTTCACCGCCAGATCCATATCGCCATCATTATCCAGATCAGCAGCAACGGCACCACTGCTCAAGGAATTTTCCGTGATCCCGTTTTCAATACCCGCATTGACGAAGGTGAGACCGTTTCGGTTCAGGTAGAGGTAATTGGGGATATCGATCGACGGTATCTGATTGACCAGTTCCATCAAATTGGCTTTCTGTCCTGACTTCCTGGCTTCCGCTTTGGCATCTTCATACGTGTATTTCAGGAAATCCATGTTGATATAATTCCTGCGATAGCCATTGGTGATGTAAAGGTCTTTCAACCCATCGTTGTCGAAGTCGGCTGCTACAGGTGTCCAGCTCCAGTCCGTATTGGAAATGCCTGCCAACTGACCGATTTCCGAAAATGTGCCGTTGCGGTTATTCAACTGGAAGCAGTTCCGCATCACCTGGTGGTGATAGCCGTATCGTACTTGCAGCCAGTATCGGTCGTAATTAGCCGGTCCGCGCATTTCTTTCTGCCGGAAGTTGTCTTCCGGCAGCATATCCAGTGTGACCACATCGTTCCAGCCATCGTTGTTCATGTCTGTCATTTCACAGCCCATGGAGAAATGGGATGTATGTCCCATCATTTCAGTCAGTTTGTCGGTGAAAGTTCCGTCTTGATTGTTAATGTACAGATAGTCCGGCTCCGTATAATCATTGGCGATATAGATGTCCGGCCATCCGTCGTTGTTGATGTCGCCCGTCGCGATTCCAAGTCCGAAACCGATTGCGCTTCCGCGGATGCCTGCTTGCTCGCTGATGTCGGTGAACCTGCCGTTATCGTTCCGGAAAAGTTTGTCGCCGGCGATCGGGTCGCGCTTCAGGCGCATTTCACGGATGTCGAAATTCTTGTACGTGGTGATGTTGTGATTCAGCAGGTAGACATCCAAGTCTCCGTCGCGGTCGAAATCGAAAAATGCTGCTTGCGTAGAACAGGAGTTGTCATCCAAACCGTACTCGTTCGCCCGCTCACTGAACGTGAGGTCTTTATTATTGATGAAAAGTTCGTTCTTTCGGTAGGAGGTGTCGACACGTCCAGAGTGACATAGGTAAATGTCCAGCCACCCATCGTTGTTGATGTCGACCATCGTTACGCCGGTCTTCCAACCGGGCTTTCCTTCGGTTCCGCTATAACGGGTGATGTCCTGGAATTTCAGATCGCCCTGGTTCAGGTAAAGCTTGTTAGGGCCAGTATTGGCAGAAAAATACAAATCGACCTTGCCGTCGTTATTGATATCGCCGGCTGCGACACCGCCTCCGTTGTAGTAGTACTCGTAGTTGAGGATGTTGAGCGCCTCCGACTCAATCAGCGTGTTGCTGAATCGTATTTCGGTCATCTCGGCATCAAGTCGTGTGAATAACGGATCGCTACCTGATACTGCTGAGGGTGCCGAGATGCAAGCCGCTGATAGTAGCAGTTGATACAACGACTTGCTCGGGTTGAAATTCATCAGCCCAAGTTAATGAAACTAATCAACCACGATTCGTATCGTCCTACTGCCCGAAGGCGATGTGATTCGGCAGAGGTAGATGCCAGGCGCTGCATCAGACTGCCAGGCTGACCAGGATATTTCATGTTCGCCGGCTGCCTGAAAGCCATCGTGCAGGCGTTCGATCGCTCGTCCATCGATGGAATAGATGGTGACCTCTACCTGGTCCGAATGCTCAAGCTCATACCTGATCGTGACGGTGGAATTGGATGGATTCGGAAATGCGGTCGCTTCTGCAAAAGGCGCCATGTCATTTTCCTCAATGGAAGTGGTCAAGTCGGGCGCAGTGAGTCTCCTGGTAGTATAGATGTGGTATTCGCCTGGTTGTAAAAGCAAAGTGGCAGTCGTGTTGCTTACATAAATACTATCTCCACTGAAGTAGTCGTACCACCATCCCGTGTTCTGGAATACGGGATTGATGGACATATTTGTGATGTTGAAATTCCCGATGACCGTCACATTCATGGATGCGTGGTTCAGGTGAATGGTTTTACCCAGTGTGGTCAGTTGCATATTGAAATTATTCGTCCTGAAGGCTGGTTCTGCAAGTCGAAGCTTGATCAGTTCACTATAGATCCTGTAAATCCTAAGGCGCTCAGGTTTGGAATAATAATTCCAACGGAATGGTTGGTTGCACGTTCTGCACGGATTGTTGATGGAGACATCGTAGCCGAGCTCGCCGCCCTGCCAAATCATTTTAGGACCAGGAATGGAGAAGAAGAAGGCAGCG
Organism: Armatimonadota bacterium; assembly: GCA_046075665.1. Taxonomy (GTDB): domain Bacteria; phylum Armatimonadota; class Armatimonadia; order Armatimonadales; family Armatimonadaceae; genus CAIRTT01. The sequence goes on from JBJTQN010000078.1 coordinate 5,698, forward strand.
GCGGTCTCTATCCTGGAAAGACCGGTTGCGGTGTCCTTCACATTGTAATTCGTATTGGAAGCACCAAAGGATATGTTCTTGTACATCAAACGTTCTTCATCATGGCTTTCCATATAGCCGATCAAATGCGGGTATTGCCAGCCACGCGATTTGTAACTGACTCCGCCGAAATCACTGCCACTGGCAAAGCCCATGGTCGCCTGATTGAAATTGTAGTTGGAGTTCCCCCAGGTCATCATGCCATTCGAGTTATTGGCATAACGGGTCTCCTCGCTGTTGTCTGCAAAAAGTTCTAGAATGATGTAGGTGTTCGGGTCAATGCTTCGGATGTGATTGGCCATCCGCTCGATATTGTATACCCGAGTGGAGTCATACGCTGCGAAGAGGGAGGAATTCCCAAGCGTATATCGTTGCGTGAATCCCTTCGCCAAGTCATAACGGTACCCGTCGATCTTGTATTCGTTGATCCAGAATTCGTTCACTCGATCGATGAAATAGCGAGTGTGCGGGCTGTCGTGGTTCATGTCATAAAAGACGGAAAAGTCATGCGGGGCCGACGGGTTGAACCATGGTGAGTTCGCAGCCGGCTTTCCTGTTGACGGGTCGAAGTACATTTGCACCATCGGTGAGGGAAGCTCCTGATGATTGAAGACCATGTCCATGATGACCATGATTCCTTTGCCGTGGCAGGAGTCGATGAATGCTTTGAAGGCTTCCCGTGTTCCGTAGTATTTGTCAGGAGCGAAAAAGAAGCTAGGATTGTATCCCCAGCTTTGATTGCCGGAGAATTCATTTATCGGCATCAGCTCGATGGCGTTGATGCCGAGGTTTTTCAAGTAGGCCAGGGTGTCAGTGAGTCCTTTGTAATTATGAGCGACCATGAAGTCGCGAATCAATAATTCATAGATGACCAGGTCGGTCTTTGCGGGCCGCGAATAATTCAGGTTTCGCCACTGATAAGCGGGCCGAGCGGTTTGCAGGACCGATGCCACTCCGGTAGTACGACCGTTCGGGTAGGGCGTAGGATTGGGGTAGGTGGCAGAGTTGATGCCTCCATCGTTGGATGGGTCCAGTATTTTTTCTGAATAGGGATCGGCGATCTTGATTTCGGCATCCACGTAGTATTGATAGACGTATTCCCTTCCCGGCGTCAGTCCGGTGATATCAATCCAATAACGGGAACTGTCCGGCGTGCGGTTCATGAGGAAGGCGGTATCGATCTGCCAGTTATTGAAATCGCCCAGAACGTAGACGAAATCCTTTTCAGGTGCAAAAAGATTGAGGCGCACAGTCGAGTCGTTCAGGTAGGTGACGCCGTCCTTGGAGTTGGTCGGAATCGCGGCAATGGGAATCGGCGGGTTTTGCAGGAAGGAAAAGGTGGCGGTATCGGAGGTGGAGGTTCCTTGTGCGATGAGTCGCACCGAGTTGATACCATAATTGCTCGAAGTGGCGTTTGCCGTTAAGGTGTCGTTTAATTGCGAACCGAAAATTGTGCCGTTTAAGTCGAATCGCATTGAACAAACGGAATCGGAAATTCCGGTGAACGACAACGATTGGCCTGCTGCAACCGTGGTCAATGGTCCGCCGATAGTAGCTGCGGGTTGAACGATGGCGCAGTTGATCTTGGTGCTGTCAGCCAAATCGATGAAAATATCGCTGCCATCAGCGTTTCTGCCTGTGATGGTGCCGTCCGAATTGCGGAAAACGAAGGCGAGACGTCGAATGGTCTCCGAAGCAGGCACACCATAGTAGCTTCGAGGTCGCATGGACAAGCGGTATCTGCCATTTCCAAGAGAAGTCATTCTTACATTGGTATCTGCTGTTCCCCATGCCGCTTTCACGTATCTCCACTGACTGGAGACATTGGTGATGACTCCCGTATGAGCGTAGATTGATCCAGTGAATGCCGCCAATCCTCTATTGCCCTGGTTTGCGTCAAAAACCACAGAAATGGAATCCGTGCTCTTGAAAAACCAGGGTTGTGTTATGACTACCTGTGCTTGGGATGAGGTGCTGAATAGGTAGAGGACGGCAGAGGCAATCAGTTTCTTGAACATGGTAGCAATGGATTACAATTAAAATACAAACTTATGGAATGGACAGTTTTGGGAAAGCCAATTTTAACATTTGCCGCTTGAAAATTCAAAGCGAAGGTATCCAAGTTACACTAACCATTTATATCTTTATTCTGTTATAACACTTATCTAATCACTTAAACCAATTCTCATGAGAAAACTAGTACTCTTAACCGGGGCTCTGCTGGCTGGCGCTACTGCTGCCAACGCTCAGTATGACCTCACAATCACGTACGACGCAACCCAGGGTGTTTCCGCTCTTGGTGGTCTCACCAAAGTGTATATGCACTCAGGTGGTAATGATGTCGCCGGACCTCTCGACGGCTCCTGTTGGAGCTATGTCGTTGGTAACTGGGGGCAGGATGACGGAGTAGGTGAAATGACCAATGTCGGTACCGACCTTTGGGCCATCACCATCGATCCGGTTCAGTATTACAGCCAGGCAGCGAATGGCCCCGTCCCAGGAACCTCCATCCAGCGTATCGGTATGGTATTCCGTAACGATGTGGGTAGTGCATCTGGCAAAGATGCCAACGACCAGGACATTTTCATGGACCTGAGCGGAGTCGCTCCCGATGTGTACAACACCGATGGTACTCCATTCGGTGGCGTTACCGCCGTCATTACGCCTTCTTCAGTGAACAACATCGTTGGCAAGCAACTCGGCATCTACAATGCTCCGAATCCGCTTACCAGCAATACGGTATTCGCTTATAACCTCAACGGCGCAGCTAACGTGTCGCTGAAGGTGTATGACATGACCGGTCGCGAGGTGGCTACGCTCTTCAACGAGCTTCAGTCTACCGGCCTGCACTACTTCAATTGGGTGGGCGACGATAACAACGGCATGCCACTTCCTACCGGCGTATACAACTACGCATTGGTTTCCGGCGGTACCCGTACCAACGGAAAAGTCATGATC
>JBJTQN010000079.1:0-11142 GCA_046075665.1 Armatimonadota bacterium
CATGCTCGCTGTTTCGGAAAACACCGGCATCTCCGATTTCCTCATCGATCCACAGAATCCTGACATCCTGTACGCAGCCAGCTGGCAACGACGACGGCATGTCTTCACGTATATCGGCGGCGGAAGTGAGAGTGGCATCCACCGCTCCACGGATGGCGGCGCGACGTGGACCAAGCTCCGAGGCGGTCTCCCCGGCGGTGAAATGGGGCGTATTGGCTTAGCGGCATCCCCTGCAAACCCGGCGTACATCTATGCAACAGTCGAAGCGCAGGCAGGCGCAAGCGGAACCTACCGCACAACCGACCAAGGCACGACGTGGGAGAAACGCGGCGATTTCGTCGCACAGGGGATGTACTACGGCCAGATCATTTGCGACCCGGTGGATGCCGAGCGCATTTACATTTTGAGCGTCTCAAACCAGGTCAGCAACGATGGCGGCCGCACGACAACCGATATCGGTGAGCGCAATAAGCACGTCGATAACCATGCACTCTGGATTGATCCAAGCGACACCCGGCATATGCTTGCCGGCTGCGATGGCGGCATTTACGAATCCTTTGACCGCGGCGCCACCTGGGTTTTCAAGTCCAATCTTCCGATAGCGCAGTTCTATCGCATTGCGGTGGATGACAGTAAGCCGTTCTATTACGTCTACGGCGGGACACAGGACAACAACAGTATCGGCGGCCCAAGCCGCTCAAAAAGCTCCCGGGGTGTTGGGTCTGCAGAGTGGTTTGTGACCGCGGGCGGGGATGGCTTTCATCAGGCGGTTGAGCCGGGCAATCCAGACATTGTATATTCCGAATCACAGGATGGCGGCCTGGTGCGCTTCGACCGCAAGACTGGGGCGCGTACGGGCATTGCACCACTTCCGGCAAAGGGCGCCCCTCCGCTCCGTTTTTACTGGGACTCCCCGCTGCTGATCAGCCCGCATAACCCAAAGCGCCTGTGGTACGGAGCGAACATTTTGTTCCGCTCGGATGATCGAGGCGACTCCTGGACGGCGGTGAGCGGCGACCTCACCAAACAGGTCAACCGTAACAACCTCAAGGTCATGGGGCAGCCACAAAAGCTCGACACCATCGCCCGCGGACAGTCGACATCGTTCTATGGCAACATCATTTCCATTGATGAATCACCAAAGAAGGAAGGCCTTGTCTACGCCGGCACGGATGATGGACTGATTCATATCACCCCGGATGGCGGCAAGACTTGGCGCAAGCTGGAAAAGGTCACGGGTGTTCCAGAAGGCACATACGTTGGCCGAATTCTGGCATCAAGGCATGCAGCAAACACGGTTTACGCGCTCTTTGACAACCATAAAAATGGCGACTATAAGCCTTATGTCATGAAGAGCACCGATCAGGGCGAGACTTGGGAGGCGATAACGGGCAACCTCCCGGATGGCGCGCCGGCTCTATCCATTGCTCAGGACCATATTGATCCTAAGCTACTGTTTGTCGGTACTGAGACGGGGCTTTACGTCTCCACGGATGAAGGCAAGGCTTGGCACAAAGTCCGTGGCATCCCAACGATTGCAGTCCGTGACCTCAAGATTCAGACGCGTGAGAATGACCTCGTTGTAGGCACATTTGGCCGCGGTATCTGGATCCTGGATGACTACTCTACGATCCGAGGTGAGTCTGCGTGGAAGGAAACGGATGCGGCTATTCTCCCCATAAAGGATGTCTTTAACTGGATTTCCTTTGATGGCCGTACAGGTTCAGAAGGTGAGACGCTTTGGTATGCCGCAAACCCTCAAGGTGGTGCAAACTTCCTCGTTTGGGTCAAGGAGAATGGCTTCAAGTCGCTGAAGCAAAAGCGTGAGGAGGCGGAGGCCGAAGCGCGCAAGAAGGGCGAGAATCCTCCCTTTCCAACGGCGGAGCAGCTGCGCGCGGAAGCGGATGAGGAAGGCGCATCGTTGATTGCGACCATTACGGACAGCAAGGGTGGGATTGTCCGGCGTCTCGTTCAACCGATGTCTGCCGGGCTTCGCCGTATAGCCTGGGATTTACGGATGCCGGGTGCATCCGTTGGAATTCCAAGCAGCGCTCCGGCGGCGGGTGGCCGTGGAGGTCGCGGGGGGCGTGGCGGCGGTGGTGGCGGCTACATGGTGATGCCTGGCGAGTACAAAGTCGGTATCTCAAAGCGCATCGCGGGTGTTGAGACCGAGCTCGTAAAGCCGGTCGCATTCAGGGTCGCGCTTGAAGGCGAGGAAAAGCTGTCGGCAACTGAGCGCGCCACCATCCAGAATCTGCGTGACAAGGTGATGCGCGTTCAGAAGTCGCTGACCGCAACCCTTGAGGTCCTCGACAACGCGCAGGGTCGGATTGGTGCGATTCGTAGCGCGCTTGAGCAAAGTCCAACATCGACGCCTCGCCTAAGAAAAGAGGCAAGTGAAATCGAAAAGGCTCTCGAGGACATTGCGTTCGCCCTCCGCGGAGATGACATCCCGAGTGTGCTCGTCGAGCCATCCCCTCTGACAACCGTCCGCCGAATTCAGGATGGTGCATTTTCCCTCATGGGCTCATCCCTGATGCCGACCAAGACGCGTATCGACTCATTGAACATCGGGATTGAGGAGCTAACAGCAGTCCTGCCAAAGTTGCGGACTGTCGCGCTCGAGCAGCTGCCGAAGCTTGAGAAGCAACTCGATACCGCGGGCATTATGCACACACCGGGGAGGCTTCCACAGCTTCCATAATTTCATAAATGCCCGGTCAGGCGCCGATGTGGATGTGAACTAACTACGCATCCGCGGTGGCGAGCAACCGGGCTTTTTCGTGTTTTGAATACAGCGAGACGAGCTCACAGCCATCCTTCCAAAGCTGCGGACTGTCGCGCTCGAGCAGCTGCCAAAGCTTGAGAAGCAGCTCGACATTAAGCACACACCGGGGACGCTCCCACAGCTTCCATAACTTCATAAATGCCCGGCCAGGCGCTGATGTAGATGTGAACTAACTACGCATCCGCGGTGGCGAGCAGCCGGGCTTTTTCGTCATCCGTTAGGTCTGCAACTGTCTTGAACTGTTCGTTATAAAGATCTTGATAAACCCCGGGGCGCTGAACCAGCTCAGCATGCGTGCCGTAATCGACGATACGACCAGCATCGATAACGAGGATACGGTCAGCGCCGATCACGGTCGACAAGCGGTGCGCGATAACGAAGTTCGTTCGGCCTTTCATCAGGTCCGAAAGCGCGGCTTGGATATTCGCCTCGGTGTGGGAGTCCAGCGCGGATGTCGCATCGTCCAAAATGAGAATCCTTGGGTCGGTGAGAATGGCGCGCGCAATCGCCATCCGCTGCTTTTGACCACCGCTGAGTTTAATGCCATTCTCGCCGATTTTTGTTTCATAGCCATCCGGGAGCTCCATGATGAAGCTGTGCATATCAGCGGCTTTTGCCGCTGCGACAACATCGTCATCCGTGGCATCTTTGCGCCCGTAACGAATGTTCTCCTTGAGCGTTACGGAGAAGAGGAGCGTCTCCTGCGACACCATCCCGATGTGGCGGCGCATACTGTCGAGGCGCACTTTGCGGATATCCCGGCCATCAATTCGAACCATCCCCTTTTGCACATCGTAAAAGCGTGCCAAGAGGTTGACCAATGTTGTCTTGCCCGCACCGGATGGCCCGACGATCGCGATGATTTCCCCGGGTCGAACGCTGAAGTGGATATTGTGGAGGACGGGATTTTCGGGGTCATAACCAAAGGTCACATGATCAAACTCGACTTTTCCAATCACGGATGGCAGCAAAATGGCATCTGGTGAGTCGATGATTTCGGGTTGTGTGTCGAGTGTTTCGAAGACGCGGTCGATTGCTGCGGATGCCCACTGCAGCTGGACATTGAAGTCAACGACGCGGACGGCCGGGTCGTAGAGATAGCTGAGGTAGGAGTAAAAAGCAAGAAGCTCTCCGGGTTTGATTTCGCGTCCAACCATTTTTCCGCCGTACCACAAAATGGCACAGGTCCCGATCGCGCGGATCAGGCGGCTGGCAACCTCGAGGTAGCGGTTGAGGTTGCTCTGGTTCATCGAGATGATGAAGCGTTCCTTTTCGGTTGTCCGAAAGCGCTCGATTTCCCACGCTTCCATCGCGAATGCCTTCACAACTGCGATGCCATAGATTTTTTCTGTAAGGCCACCAATCATCGCTTCCCACTTCTCGCGGAGGGAGATGCTGATTTCCCGGATGTGTTTGAGCAGCAGCTTGTAGCACAGAACATAAACAGGAAGGATGCCGACCGCGGCGATGGCAAGTCGCCACTCGATCGCAAAGAGCCAAGCCGTGACAACAAAGAGGGTCGCAACATCGGTGATGAGCAGCACAAACCCGGATGTCAGCGTGTACTGGATGACATCGATGTCAGATGTCAGCCGCGACATGATTTTGCCCGGTTGCTGGCCATCGTAGTACGCCAGAGAGAGGCGTTGGAGATGGCGGTAGGACTGATAGCGCAGGTCGAAAACGATGCGTTGTCCGAGCCATGAGATGAGGTAGTTCAGCAGATAGGAGACAACAGCGCGGAAGGCGTACAGCCCGATGACGCCAAAGAAGATCCACCAGAGCATTTTGATGTCCCTGTTGGGGATGGCGACATCCAGGACTTGTTTTTGGAACAAGGGCATCGGGATTGCGGACAGCGTCACCGCAAACATCAGGAAAACGGAGATGATAACGCGTACGCGATAGGGGTAGAGGTAGCGGAGCAAGCGCTGGAATTGACTCATCGGGAAACCGCTTAACAATGTAGCACAAGGCGTAGTTTCGGTGGGCTGGTTCTGTTAGCGATTTAGGAAATCTCTCTGTAGGGGAAGGCCGCTGTGCCGTCCCAGATTGACGGCACCGAATAACGTCAATCGTGACCACGGTTGGACGCGGCGGTCCGCCCCTACGCGGAATCTCCCGCATTATTACGACGCCAAAATCCAGCAGATCACGATCTGACGCGGCATGCACAATCCGTAACTGCGGGCAGGAATAGAGGCCTGCCCCTACGAGGGGCTTTCAAAAATCTACCGGACATCAACACACACATGCTCTGTAGGGGCAGGCTTCCATGCCTGCCCGCGATAACGATATTCGAAACCGGCATCACGGACGGGCGTGGCAGCCCCCCACGGGCCAAGGACCAACGGAAAGGCCGAAAGGTTCATAATGCCGGTCATGCGGGAATGGGCAAACAAGAAACCCTACCGAAATAGCGACGAGCGCGACAGGCGACTCTAACCCTACATGCAGTGGTACAACACCCGAAGACCACACATGGCAATCCAAGGAAGGCCGCCAGTTTCAAGACTCTCTAACCTAATAAAACAACGACAGCTAGCGAGACCTGTTGCTCGAGGATGACTTGAATTAGTGTTGGGAATCTTGGATTCCTCCCTCACATCGGAGGGTCACCGAGTCGCTCAACGATGGCGTCCAGATCCGGATCGGACTCGGCCAAATGCCGAGCACCCGTACTCAGTGAGATCAGATTCAACCTCCTGGTTGGAACGAAAGGGGCTTCTGGCGACACGGGCATTCTCGATCCGGTGGGTTATGTCTGTAGGATGGCTGGCTTACGGTGCGACGTGGGGATCCGGATCATCCTACTCCCTTCCGAACTACCTACGTCGCTTGCGATCTCCCGCTCTGTTTTGACGGGATAAACTCCGCTGTCACCTACAATCCGATGTTGCGTAGTTTTATTGAACGGAGAATACGAGGCAATAAGTGTGATCATTGCCATAGGCACACTGATCCCAACAGACGATGACCTCGCCTTCAAAACGGAAGACATGCGAGATTTCCTGTGCAACATCCCAAGCTAAAGTCGTCACGTGTTTATCGGACTTCAGATTGGCCACCTCCAGAACGACTGTCCCGGATGGTTTCATGCGGGCACGAAGTTGGGCGTAAATGTTTCGAATATCTCTCAAATAGTCACCGTAGGTTTCGCCTGTAATTCTATAGCCCGAGAAAGGATATTGCGGATGATTATCCCTTGTCATGTAGGGTGGTGATGTCATGGAAAAATCAAATTCTGGAAATTCAAGGCCGCCTAAATGACGTGCGTCTCCATGAATGATTCGTTTCGGGTTGGCGATTATGCTTCTTGCAAAGGTTACCCGGTCTTGGTCGATCTCCATGCCGTACGAAACTCGTTCCATGCGTTCCGCGACAACGAGGGTTGTGCCAAACCCCGCAAATGGGTCGAAAACAATGTCACCCTTTTGAGTAAATTCTTCAAGAAAATACTCGACCAAGCTCTCCGGATAACGGACATCATCATTCCGAAAATTGGCTGGAAGTGGATAGTGGTGAGCGCCAGAAAGATGAATGTAGGTTTTCATTGAAGACAATCTTCGATTAGTGAAATCGTGCAAGGGTTGGCGCACCACCGGTGTTATTGGCGCACGTCCCATAAAGACCTTGGACAGAATGTTCCGGAACTGTTCCCAAATTCTACGCGATCCCGACTTCGGGCGCGACCACCATTAGCAACATCCATATATCCACAAATCACTTTTTATCTGAATCTGATAGTTGATATGACTCTTCAACACTAACTATTTTCTTGCTAATCCACTCTACTATTGTGGGGACTACGGAATTTCCGATAAGTCTTCCTCGACGACCGTCCAGCCTAGTGGAAACCCCATCAGTTTCTCGAAGTCGTTCCAAATCAAGTTTTTCACCACAGAGTATTGGTTGGTCTGAATGACCTCCTTGATGCTTTCCAGTTTGGGCACGTAGCGTGGGGCAGATGCTTTGTGCCATGGCATACCCGACGCCTCAGCGACGTTGGATCACAATTCGCAAACTTTGGCTCTCAGCATAGCAGATAGGTATTTAGTTCCTACACTTCGCCACGCACGTACCTGCGTACGCAGGTACTCGTTTCTATCATAGTGTTGCCTCCATTCAGATGTGCTGTAATGGCCTGACCCACTTTTGTGAAGACATCAAAAGATTAGTCATCGGGGGTTGATGCTGCCTTTGCCTTCTCCTTTATCATGGGTGGTTCCGGGGCCGATACCCCGCCGGGAGCGGTTGTCCTTTGGGCGGACGTGGCAGCCCGCCCCTACACGGACGTGAGCAAGCTATCCTCATGAATCTGCCAACTGGATTTGGATGCAATCCATCCACCGCTTGGCTTGCTCTGCAACCGCAGACCCCGCGCGCGGATACCAAGCTCACCAAGGGACCTCGCCCAGCGCTTCTTTTCACCCATAAACTTCTTCTGGGCGTGATAAACATCCATCAACAAGCATTTCGTCTCCCAGTCGCGGTCGACAACCTTTCGGTTGCGCGGCAGCGGGCTGCTGGAAAACTCCACATACCCCCAGAGCTCAGGGCGATGCATATCCACGGCATGCTGCGGGCTCCAGACCCAGTTGTGCTCGGGACGGTTCGGGACCTTGGTCGTCAACTTTCCTTGCGTCGTGACATCCCACTCGACGCGTGAGAAATTGATACGCCACTTATCACCTGGATTCGGCGGAGATGCCACTTTGGAATACTCCCCAAGAGCCTTCCATGGAAGCGCAATCTCAACCGTCCAGCCTCTGTCGACTACTGTCGCATCGTTTAAAACGCCATCCACTTTGACAGCGGTCTGCATCCCGTCAATTTCCCACTCATTCAGCGCCGGACCACCATCCCGGTACGGCTTCACCAATCGCAAATCCCAAGTCGTATTCAGCGCATTGAGCTCAAGCTCGTAATATTCGTGGTTATCGCCATCCGGGTCGATGAAAACTTCAAAGTCATTATCCTGAAAAATGACTGCATCGTGTTGCGTAATCGTCGCCCAAACATTCGGCTCCGTCAGCTCGGCAGCAATGTAGAGATGGTTGTCATCCCAGAGCATCTTCATCCTTGTGCGCCACGTTGGTCGCGGTTTGACATCCCCTTCGATGTCGACAAAGTCATCCGACCACGGCGCGTTTCTCCAAAATTCTTTGGAGAGGTCGCCATTGATGTTAGGTGCGATGGCTGCACGCGGGCAGAGATAACCTTTTGGATGAGGAATGCGCATGGTTGATTCTACGTTGTAATCGGTACGCACCACAGCAGGCGAGACATGCTAGGCAATCCCCGTATAGATGTCGATTGACATGATTGTCCGGCCATGATATCATCTTGATGAAACGTTTCATCAAAGACGACTTTGCGAAAATGGCAATCACACTTAAAGATGTGGCGAAGCTGGCAGGTACATCGATCGCCGCAGCATCAGCAACACTGAACCCGGGGAACAAATCGAATACCCGAGTGGGTGACATTGCACGCCAGCGGGTTTTGTCCGCAGCATCCGAGCTGGGTTATGTTTACAACCCAATCGCCAAGAGTTTGGTCACAGGCAAAACGGGAGTCATCGGGCTGATGTTGCCCTACGCGGATGCATTCGTAGACCAGAACCCATTCTGCGCCACATTGCTCGCCGGTATCGTGACATCGTTAATGCAAAAGCATTACAACCTAATGCTCTATACAGCGACGAGTGGAAGCGTTACCGAGTCATCCAAAGTTGCCATCGACTCCCGGGTGGATGGCATCCTCCTGGTCGTGCCACCTGTAAATAGTGATGTCTTCGCGCACTGTGACAAGCGGGGAATCCCATACGTTTCCGTGATTCGCGACATCGATGACAGTGCTTTTTCCGTCAACTGCGATGACTACACGGGCGGCTACATGGCCACAAAGCACCTCATTAATCTTGGCCACCGGAGAATTGCACACTTTGTCGGCAACCCAGATGTCAGTACAACAGCTGCAAGACTTGAGGGGTATCGCGCAGCGATGCACGATGAAGGGATTCCTGAATCAGACCACATTGAAGTCCTAAGTGGCTTTCTTCGCGAGGCCGGATATGAGTCGGCGATGATGACATATTCATGCAATCCGCAAAGCGCTCCAACAGCAGTGTTTGCCTGTAACGACTTGTGCGCGGCGGGAGCATTACAGGCATTATCTGAGCTCGGCATATCTGTGCCCGACGAAGTGTCCATCATTGGCTTTGATGACACACCCTTCAGTGCATCCCTCCAGCCGCCACTGACGACCATCAGAATGCCAATTCAGGAAATGGGTGCGTTGGCCGTTGATCTGCTGGTCAATATCATCGAGGATCGCAAACCTACCGCCCGGCAACACTGTCTTCCTGTATCTCTCACACTACGTTCATCAACATCAACATCCCCCAGAAGGTTATCACCCTTCGCCAAACACACAATGAAAGGTTTATTTCAATGAAGAAATCGGCATTCACACTTATTGAACTCTTGGTCGTTATCGCCATCATCGCAATCCTTGCAGCAATCCTCTTCCCTGTCTTTGCACAAGCGCGCGAAAAGGCTCGTCAGGCAAACTGTATCAGTAACCTTAAGCAGCTCGGTCTGGCATCCTTGATGTACTCACAGGACTACGATGAAAATCTCGTGATGCTTGAAAACTCCGCTGCCCGCTTCACGATTGCCAACATGCTCGATCCGTACATCAAGAACGGTAAGAAAAACCTAAACTCGGCTGGGGGTAACCTCTGGCCTGGAGATGGTGTCTGGACCTGTCCAAGCGCAAAGATTGATGCGAACTCATCCCTGTATTTCACGGTTGGCTATAACTGGTTGTATCTGACCGATGTTAATTCACAGTGGGGATTTGTTCCTCAGTGGATGGATCCAAATACCTGGGGCTTCTGGGCATGGTCACAACCGGGCCGGTCGATGGCATCAGTTTCTGCACCTGCCGAGACTGTTATGTTTGCTGAGTCTGGCAGAACGGATGGCCCTAGTGGGCGCCTTCCGACATGGAGTGGCCTTATGACACCACTTGCCCGTTCATACAATGGTGCCAATCCCTGGATGGGTCTACCGCAAGGTCGACACAATGCCTTTGGCAGTGTCTGCTGGGTGGATGGACACGTCACGGTAAGGCGCACAGAACAGATTTCGCATCGTTGGCTCGCTGATGGCAGCTTCGTCACGACGAACACCCCCATCGACCGTTACTTCGATCTCCTCGACTAACCCTCATCAAATGGGGTGCTTCAATAGCAATGGATTGAGGCACCCCGGTATCGTACAGGAAGGGTCTTAAACATGAGATTGAAATGCTTGCTGTCTGCGTTTGTGCTTGGTACCGTTTTGACATCTGGGTGCAACCCAAATCCAGAACCGAAAGTCGCCTTGCCACCTGCTGAGAAGCGTATAGACCAGCTTTTGGAGAAGTCAAAAGGCTCTTGGGATGCTCTTACGCCAGAGGAGCGTAAAGAAGTTATCACAACAATCGGCAATGGAAACGAAACCACGGCTAAGGTCAACTTCTCAGCAAGGGCATCTACATCGCTGCCTCCAGCTGCTGGCGGACGTTGAACACTCCAGTCCTTGGTGCGGGACGTTCGTACTACATTAATGCCATCCGTGGCAGAGATACACACGATGGAAAATCATCCAAGCATGCCTGGCGGACATTTTCACCATTCCTCAGAACAAAGCCAACGGGGCCTGCAACGGTTGTTTTAGAGACACCTATTCACCTCGCAGCTCCGGTTTTGTTAGATGGCATTTCCGGGCTGACAGTCCAATCTGCAAGCGCATTCCCTATGACAATTCATGCAGGTGGAATGAATGCCCTTGTCCTAAAGAACTGTTCCAAAATAGTCATCCGTGCGCTCAGAGTAGTGGGCAGTGGACGCCTTACAAGTGATGGCGCAGGCATTACGCTTACGGATAATAAAGATGTCTTGCTACACCAAATTGAAGCCAGTGGATTCCGTAATGGCGGATTGGTGATCGATGGCGGAGCTGATATTCGGATGGATTCTTGCATCAGTCACAGTAACGGCAGTGCTGGAATCACAAGTTATCAACGTCTCGCCAGGGCCTGGGCGAGCAACGTCACACTCCGCGATTGCATCGTGCACAACAATGCAGGTGACCCAAAAAACATTACCAACCACAGTGGCAATGGCATTGTTATCGGTCAGGTGGACAAGTGCCTGATCGAACGGTGTATTGCGTACAACAACGGCTGGGCGATGCCACGGGATGGCAATGGCCCCGTTGGAATTTGGGCATGGAGTGCATCCCGAGTAACCATCCGACACTGCATTTCGCATGATAACAAAAGCCCGGGTCTGGATGGAGGAG
>JBJTQN010000080.1:0-2719 GCA_046075665.1 Armatimonadota bacterium
CGAGACCAGCACCTGACGGCTAACTCCGATCAAATCTCATGTGCCAGACCTCATTGAGAAATCTAGCTAACTGGACCTGATCACCACAGGTCATCACCGCATTGATGTCACGAGTGGGAACACCCTGAGCATCATTTTCAAACAAATTCGAATAACAAGTTTTACTTCTAAGATCATTATACTTCGGGCAGTGCAAAAGCACGTGCCTTTCATCTTCAGTATGACGGTGACCAAGCTGGGCACAATGACCGCATACTCTATCACATCTACGAACCGTGCGATTAGTATTGTTCACAAGCAGCCACCCTCGGCAGCGAAACCGCACCAGGTTTCTGAACTGACAGCCGCTAATATTGACACAAGAGAGATGATTGGCAAATGTGCGTGTGCCTCTCTCGCTCAAAACATCTGGACCACTTTTACTGTCCTTGAACCAATGAAAGTAATAACAAAGGTTGGCATGCTGGCCTGTGAGAAGGTCCGGCGTAACATACCTCACAGGATGCCACACCTTGTCATGAAACACCCGCATGGCTTCATTCCAGTCATCCAAGTCTACCGGAACCAGGTCCAACTGTTGTTGACCATTTGGCATCAACCTTAAAAGCTCAACACCTACAGAACGAGCCAGTCGAATGACTTTGCCAGCCCAGTAACCAGTACCACCACTGGCGACATTGGATAGCTGCACGCTCTCTTTCAAAGCTAAATGAGCTAGCCAGTCCTCATTGCCAACTAAGTTGTTCCAGAATTTGCCTATCAGCTTCCACCAATAGGATTGGATAGGCGTTGCCGAGAACTCCCTCAACAACACCCACCGAGCCGTGTGTTTGGAGCACCCTCCAACGAATCTCAAGTAAGACAACTGGAGATGGTCAAACTCGTTCAGCACATCCGAGATTGAGCCGGTCTGGATGACGTATGGTGACCATATCTGGCAACCATATGACACTACTGGTTTCACCACTATATCATACAATCTCAACATCAGTTCAGGTACACCGACCTTCCGTGCATGCACCTTGCTTTTCAAACCCATGACTGCTCGGCGCCCCGCAGGCATCAACTTACCCTTAGCATCCCAGGGTTTCACTGCCCCCCGTGTAGTCCCAGTTACCTTGAAGGCGTGAAACATGATTCCTAGGTACTTGACTTCATCAACCACTTTGAGCTCATCACCCCCCAACGTCCACCAAAAAGAAGATGGCCAGGTACGAGCCTTGGAGTTTCTGAAGACGATAACCTCTGTCTTGATCAGATTAACCTTCATGTTGAAGGTTAAGCCAAACCATTCAAGTACATCCAGTTGCTTCTGAAGATTAAGCGGGCTTGTGGCGAGGAGAATGACATCATCAGCATACATCAAGTCCAGAATGACCTGTCCTAGTATCTCAGGACCGGTATCCGGACACAACAACACCAACAAATCATGGAACGTCTCAATGAACAGACCAAACAAAGTGGGACTGGAGGGGTCCCCTTGTTTGACCCCTTGCATGCTAGCAAACGTCTCACTCAGCTCACCACTGACCCTAACTTTCAGCAGGACTTCGTCAAACAAGCTTTTGAGTGCAGCCAACAATGCCCCATGAATGCCCCTCTCTTCAAGACGGGCCCAAATCAGGTCACGTTGGACACAGTCAAATGCCGTCTTAAAGTCCACCAGACAAGCATACAACGGCTTTCTCAAAGCACGCTGTTTCTCCACCAGATGATTCAAGACAAAAGCACCGTTCAAGGTGCCCATACCCCTCCTAAACCCAGCTTGCGTTTTGGCCCGCAAGTCACAGTCTTCTGTTAGCTTGGAAAGACGGTTGTCCAAGATGCCTGAGTACATTTTACCTAACACCTTACCTACAGTTATCGCTCTATAATTAGCGCACTGGAGCTTAGGCCCAGACTTGTGCAAAGGCCCGAGGGCATTCATGCGGTAGGGAACAGGAAAATGACCCAAACTGAACATACGCTCAAACAATGTATGGATGCGTGGTGTGAGTATATTGACTTCCACCCGTTTGTTACCCACCATGGTAATCTCTCTGGCATACTTGACTGACTCTTCACACACACCATCTACATCCCTGGCCTTATGGTTGTGTAACTTACTTACAGCATGAGCTACTTCACCCACCGTCAAACCCTCATTACACCACTCAGCATCGGCTTGACGTTGAAGTAAAGTACGCTCTCCTCCAACCTCATTGGTTAGCCACCGCAAGGCGTCGTGTGCCGTGGTGATGTGTTCAATACCCAGGCTCGCCGCCAGTTCAACTCTACGAGGTTCACTGTCTGTAGCATTCATCACCGGAGTGTTGAGTGCATGATCAAAGTGAACTCTAAACTGCTCAGGGCTCGGCATCTCGCCAGGCCGCGCACGTCTCAAAAAGCTAGCCCAAAACTCTTTCGGCTCATGGAAGTAAGTATCCATGAGCTTGGAAAGGTGTTGAACGCGATGTAAACGTATGGCATGTTTCTTTGCCGTAGCGTAAGCACGGCGAAGACGCTTAGTGTCATCAGATAAACGGTCTCTGCAATGTGCTTCTCGGAAAGCAATTTTGGCTGCCTGACACTCATCATTCCACCACGGTGCAGCACCCCCTACAGCCCTCCCCCTTCCCCGACTAGGAAAAGATTGGTCTACCGTATCCACCAGGAGCTGATCCAAGTCACCCGCCACCGTATCCAGTCCTGTTGGAGTGTTCATGCGATCAGAGTCAAA
>JBJTQN010000081.1:0-8740 GCA_046075665.1 Armatimonadota bacterium
CGCGTCGAAGATGTCAGTGAGACCTATTACCACTGGGATGAGCTCCTGGACGCAGCATTCACGTATGCATGGTCAAGAGCGCAAAAGGACCTTCGGATTGGGTATCCGATTCCGGGTGAATTCGTCGATGGTAGTCTGCCACCAGAAATGTGACAGGCACGCTGGATGACAGGTACACTCGTGTGGCCCACATCCCAAGCGTGGGCGTTAAGAGCCCTATGGAAACCGAACCCGTTATCGACAGCCGCGTCCCTGTAAGCATCAAAGGTCCTGCAATCCGCATCCGCGGCGCACGTCAAAACAACCTAAAGAACATCGATATCGATATTCCACGGGACAAGTTGGTGGTCATCACCGGGCTCTCTGGGAGCGGTAAATCATCACTTGCGTTTGACACACTCTACGCCGAAGGCCAGCGCCGCTACGTGGAGTCCCTTTCGGCATACGCCCGGCAGTTTCTCGGTCAGATGGACAAGCCGGATGTCGACCAAATCGAAGGTCTCTCGCCAGCCGTTGCTATCGATCAGAAATCCACGAGTCGCAACCCACGCTCAACCGTTGCCACCGTCACAGAAATTTACGATTACCTAAGGCTTTTATATGCCCGTGCAGGTCGTCCACACTGCCCCCAATGCGGCAAACCCGTTAGCCAACAACAGCCATCCCAAATTGTCGACCAACTGATGCAGCTACCTGAAGGCACACGGATGCAGCTCATGGCCCCAATCGCACGTGGCCGCAAAGGGGAATATCGCAAGGAACTTGAGGACATTCGGAAAGAAGGGTACGTCCGCGTCCGGATTGATGGCACCATCTACGACATTTCTGAAGAAATTCCGACGCTCGACCGCTACAAGCAGCACGATTTGGACATTGTGGTGGACCGAGTCGTTGTGCGTGCCGGGACAGAGAAGCGCCTCGCCGATTCGATTGAGTCCACCTTGAAGCGCGGAAATGGCGTTCTGGTCATCGATATCGTCGATGGCGAATGCCACACATATAGCGAAAAGTTCGCTTGTACAGACTGCGGCATCAGCTTGCCCGAAATAGAGCCGCGAACGTTTTCCTTCAACAGCCCATATGGGGCCTGTACGCAATGTCACGGTCTCGGAACACAGGCTGAGTTTGACCCTGCCCTGATTGCACCAGATCACAATATGTCTATCGGAGCGGGTGCACTTCGCTACTTTGTCTACAAATCGGGCAAGCAGATCATGTCCGAGAGCCGCACAGCTCTATTTGCTGCCGTTGCAAAATCGCTTGGCTTCACAATGGATACGCCGCTAAAGGACCTCACCCCAGAACAGCTGCACGCGGTGTTCTACGGTGTCACGGGTAATGTGGCGATGGAACATCGCAACCGCTGGGGAAAGACACGCTATTTCGACACAGAATACGCGGGTGTGCTCTCGATTATGGAGCGCCACCTCGCGGAAACAACAAGCGATTACGTCAAGGCTGACCTCGAACAATACCGTCGGCAACGTCCCTGCCCTGAATGTAAAGGAAAGCGCCTGAAACCTGAAGCGCTGAGTGTCAAAGTGGGTGATACCGATGTCAGCACCCTCACAGCGTTCAGCGTCGAGAAAATGGTTGCCTTTTTCGATGGCCTGACACTGACGAACCGTGAAGCCATTATTGCCAAGCAGATTGTCAAGGAAATCCGGGAGCGCTTGGGATTCCTGTACTCTGTCGGCCTTGGCTACCTAACCATGGACCGCAGTGCAAATACGCTGGCCGGTGGCGAAGCACAGCGTATCCGCCTTGCAACGCAAATTGGATCGGGACTGATGGGAGTCTTGTACATCCTGGATGAACCATCCATAGGGCTCCACCAAAGGGACAACACAAAGCTCGTTCAGACCCTAACCCGCCTGCGTGACCTTGGGAACACCATTCTCGTCGTTGAGCACGATGAGGAAACGATGGCAGCTGCAGACTGGTTGATTGACATCGGACCGGGTGCCGGGGTACACGGTGGCCGGGTTGTCGCTGAAGGCCCACCGGCTGACATCCTCGATGAACCGGAATCGGCAACCGCCGCGTTTCTCTCCGGGCGCCGAGCCATCCCCGTACCGAAAACCCGCCGCGAAGGCAATGGCAAGTCCCTTATCCTTACCGGCGCAAAGGGCCACAACCTAAAGGGCGTCGATATCGAGATTCCACTTGGCTCGATGGTCTGTGTGACCGGCGTCTCTGGATCCGGCAAATCAACGTTGATTCAGGAGACCCTTTACCCCAAGCTTATGCAGCAGATTTACCGCTCGCACATGATTGCAGAGGCCCATGAATCGCTGACCGGAATCGAGCACATCGAAAAGATCGTGGATATCGACCAGTCACCAATCGGCCGTACTCCGCGCTCGAACCCGGCGACGTACACGGGCTGCTTTGATGTCATCCGGGATCTCTACGCATCCACTCAGGAAAGCCGTGTGCGTGGCTACGGCCCCGGACGCTTCTCATTCAATGTAAAGGGTGGGCGCTGCGAGGCATGCAAAGGTGATGGCATCTTAAAAATCGAGGTGCAGTTCCTCCCCGATGTCTACGTCCCTTGTGAGGTCTGCAATGGAAAACGCTACTCCCGTGAAACGCTTGAAGTAAAGTACAAGGGCAAATCGATTGCCGAAGTCCTCGACATGACCGTCGGGGAAGGCGTCGAGTTCTTCTCTGCAGTGCCAAGTGTTGCCCGTAAGCTGCAAACCATTGCAGATGTCGGCCTTGATTACATAAAGCTTGGTCAGCCGGCGACAACGTTGTCCGGCGGCGAAGCGCAACGTGTCAAGCTGGCAACTGAACTGGGAAAGAAACTGCAGGCAAAGACGCTATACATTCTGGATGAACCAACGACGGGTCTTCACTTCGCAGATATCGAAAAACTTCTCCTCCTCTTGCAGCGGCTTGTGGATGCTGGCTCAACCGTATTGATCATTGAGCACAATCTTGATGTCATCAAGTGCGCGGACTGGGTCATTGAT
Source organism: Armatimonadota bacterium (assembly GCA_046075665.1). GTDB lineage: Bacteria > Armatimonadota > Armatimonadia > Armatimonadales > Armatimonadaceae > CAIRTT01. Next base: position 2,979 of record JBJTQN010000081.1, read on the forward strand.
ATGGGCCCTGAGGGCGGTGATGGCGGTGGGCGGGTCGTCGCTAAGGGCACCCCTGAAGATGTCGCAAAGGTAAAGGAAAGCTACACAGGCCAATACCTACGGCCAGTTCTGAAGGGTGAGAGCCTCGTCAAGAGAGCGTAGCATGACGGACAACCCTGTTTGCCTCCGTAAGCCTGTCGAATCCGATGCCCCATTTATCGTGTGGCTGGACACACCGGATGCCGTACGCGAGCACGTACTGATGGCAGCCCCTCCCACTTTGGAGCAGGCTACGCACGTCATCGGGAGATGGTTGACATTTGATGACCCGTACGGTTACTTCATCATCGAGACTGGGACCGAGAACACACCCGTCGGCTGGGTACACGCAAAGCCGTGTGTCCACATAAATGGAGCCGTCGAGCTCGGGTGGCGCTTACACCCGGAATTCTGGGGAAATGGCTTGGCCACAACAGCTGCACGAAATCTGATAGCGATGTTTCGAGAGCGAGATTCAGCAGTTGTCTTCACTGCGACGACATTAACAGCAAATATCCGGAGTCAGCGTGTCATGAGGCGTCTCGGGATGACCCTCCTTCGAGAATATCTCCATGATGACATTCATCCGGCACAGCTGTATTGGTTGCCATCAGGCCCGGCAGGTCAGTAATCAACAACGTACGCGTGGAATAATAACGGCAGGTAAGGAGCAGGGTTGATCATGAAAGCATTAGTCGTGTTTGGCGGTTGGGATGGTCATCAACCAAAGGAAGTCGCAGCGATATTCACAAGCATGTTGGAGCTTAATGGCTTCACCGTGACGGTATCGGACACCCTGGATGCCTATGCGACTGAGAATCTTTCCACGTATCGGTTGATTGTTCCGATCTGGACAATGGGAACTATAACGCCTGAGCAGCTGAATCCACTCTTGGCTGCGGTGAAGGGTGGCGTTGGTCTGGCTGGTTGCCACGGCGGGATGTGTGATAGCTTCCGAGCGGAAACAGAGTACCAGTTCATGACCGGTGGACAGTGGGTTTCTCACCCTGGTGATAATGGCGTCACGTATACCGTAGACATCCGCGTTCCGGATCACTTCATCACTGATGGCTCTCCAAACTCATTTACCGTTGTGTCAGAGCAATACTATATGCACGTCGACCCGGCGGTGCACGTTCTTGCAACAACGCGCTTTCCGGTAGCAGATGGCCCCCACGTACGAAACGGCGTTGTCGATATGCCAGTCGTTTGGACAAAGTGGTACGGGGATGGACGCGTTTCCTATAACGGACTTGGACACGACACGACCGTGGTCTCCCAACCGGAAGTACTCCGTTTGCTGGAGCGCGGCTGCCTTTGGGCGGCTGGTCTGGACAAATAATTCAGAGTGTCATCGCCAATCGAATCCCATCATGAACCCCCAGGCTTCTTGGATGTCTCATTTGCATGGAGCACAGAGCCACTTGTGGCGTTACGTGCAGCTGGGCGACTGAGGCTCCGTCCGGTTTATGCCCTGGCAGGAGCGCCGGTACGGTCACATGACATGCTGCTACGAGATGGCGTCGTTACACGTTTGATGAATGCAATATCGTTACTACCAGAGTCCCTTGGAATGGTTGTTCTTGATGCCCACCGGCCGCTAAATGTTCAGACATGGTTATGGGATGAGATGGTAGCAATTGTGCGTCGTGACCACCCTGAATGGGATGACGCTACAATCAATGCCCATTCTCGCCGCTTTGTCGCCTATCCGGAGATTCTTCCAAACCGTCCAACCCCTCACAGCACTGGGGGTGCCGTAGATGTGACTTTGTTCGATATCGCGACTGGGCAGGACTTGGACATGGGGAGTGGCTTTGATGAACCAGTGGATGCCAGTGTTTGTGATTACTACGAACAGCACCCGCATTCAGTGTATACAGAACGAAGACGTATCCTTTTTCAAGTGATGTCGCAGAGCGGATTTGCCAACTATCCTGGCGAATGGTGGCATTATGAATACGGGACACTCCGCTGGGCAGCCGCGACTGGCTCAGCATCAGCCATATACAATGCGGTGTGAGGTGGGATAAATGACGACTCCAGAGGCTACTCAGCTGCTTGCTGTTTTTCCTGCGGGACCGGATGGAAATGCACTTGATATTGCAGAGGCAATGCTTGAAACCCTACACCTCAGCGTCGTTGACATCGGTCTGGACCCTATTACTGACTGCGTAGAGGTTCGGATGATAGCCAGTGAAGCCACGGAGGAGCGGCTGCTCGCACATTGCATTGAGCGCGGAATTGATGTCCGAACGGAGTGGATTTCAGGTTGATGGAATATCGGGAGCAGCTCCCGGGATACTTGGATTACCTTTGCCATGAGCGGGGGCTGGCAACAAATACCGTGGATGCCTATCAGCGGGATCTGTTGGATTGGTTTGCTTTTGAAAAGCCTCTCGATGCGACAGGAATCACAAGCTGGCTTAGCAGTCGGAAGTCCGGAGGATATAGGTCAACAACTCTGGCACGGCGCCGCGCTGCACTTTCATCGTTTTGCCGCTTCCTTCGAAGACAAGGACTAATCGCGAATAACCCTGTGGCGACAGCCGGTCGCTTTCGCTCAGTAAAGGCATCATTACCAAAAACACTGGATGAACAGGAAATCGTTCGCTTGTTACAGGCACCGGATGTATCAACTGAGCGCGGTCTACGCAATGCAACCGTTCTAAACGTAATGTATTGCTGCGGCCTCCGCGTATCCGAGTGCGCAGAGCTACGCTGGCATTCTGTCGATTTAAAAGGCGGATGGATACGAGTGATCGGAAAGGGAGATAAAGAGCGAATGGTACCAGTCGCAACCTCTTCCGTTCACCTCCTGAATCGCCTGCTCGACGAGTCACGGCCCGCAAACACCAAGACCGCGAGTGTCTTCGGATTGACACGTTCACAGATTTGGCGCATTGTTAAGCGCTACAGTGCCTCCGCTAACCTCCCTCGCCACCCAAGCCCCCACTGGCTCCGTCACAGCTTTGCCACACACCTCCTAAACGGTGGCGCCGACATCCGGCTTATCCAAGAACTTCTTGGCCACGCGCGAATCACAACCACACAGGTATATACCCACGTCGCCCTCGACCGGTTGAGGAGTGCGTATAAATCGGCGCATCCACGGGCTTAGGGGTACCCTCTCAGCTGACAAAGAAAAACCCGCCCCAGCGTAGGCTGGGACGGGTTCGTAAATCAAATATCAAGACTTACTTCTTAACGTTTACTGCCGGAGGGTTCAAAGTAATCGTGGCCTTCTGAACCAATCCTTGCAACCACTGCTGCATTCCGGAACCGGTTGTTGTCAGTTTCTTAATTTCATCGGCCTTAAACTTCGCCTTTTCGGCGGCAGTTGCTTCCTTGCCACGCTTGACCAGCTTGAGGACATGAAAACCGTACTGCGTTTTGACCAATGGGCTGATTTCACCTTCTTTGGCCAAGTTAAATGCTGCTGTTTCAAACTCAGGAACCATCATTCCTGTTCGGCCAAACCAAGGCAGGGCTCCACCCTCTGCACCGGATGCTTTATCATCAGAGTATTTCTTGGCAGCATCCTCAAAAGTCATCTTGCCAGCTTTAATGTCAGCGACAATGCCTTCAAGGCGAGTGCGCTGCTCGTCTTCCTTCTTCTTTTGCTCATCAGGGGATAAAGGCTTCCCATCCGGACCTGGCTGATTCATCGTGAGCAGAAGAATATGTTCAACCTTTACCTGTGCATCGAGCGTCGGGACCTGCTTCTCAACCTGCTTTGCATAGGCCTTTTGCGAGAGAATCTGCAGACGAACGCCCCATTCGACTTCGGCTTCAGTCAGGCCATACCGTGCGGTGATCTCAGGAAATGTCTGTGGGTTGCCAGTCTGAGATGCCATGTTCGCAACGATGCGCTGCTTTTCGGTTTTTACCTTATCAGCGAGATCCTTGGCATCAATGGTAGCACCAGCCTTGCGGGCTTCCTCCTCGATGATGGCGTATTGGATTAGTTTCTGTACGGTATCGCGGGCACCCGTACGATTGATGAGATCAACCAGTTCCTGCGTGGTAATGTCGCGGTTATTCACACGGGCAACGACCGTTGCCGGAAGGACAACCTTGTTCGGGGCAACAACAGTTCCCTTTACTGGAGGTTTTGCCGCAGGCTTTACGACCGGTTTCTGTGCAATGGATGCCGCTGCACAAACACCTACGAGACCTAGTGTGCCAAAGATGGACAGATTCTTCATGTCTAGTTACCTATAACTAAAAAACAAGTTCAGCGCACTGTGCTAGTGCGCTGAACTGATCGTCGACTACTCCGCTTCGGAGTCTACTGGGCTATCAGCACCTGCATCCTCGGTGTCGTCCACAACGACATCTCCCATCAGTTCGCTGATATCAATGTCACCACCAAGAGCCGCTGCGGCATCATCGATGTTCAGGATGTCATCCATGATGTTTCCTTCGAGGTCTGGAATCTCTGGGATGTCCAGCACACCAATAGCACGACCATCCTCAGAGACAACCTCAAGTGCACGGTATGTCGGCAGACCGGTACCGGCTGGGATAAGGCGTCCGATGATGACGTTTTCCTTGAGCCCGACCAGGTGGTCACGCTTTCCACGCACTGCAGCCTCGGTCAGAACACGCGTCGTCTTTTGGAAGCTTGCCGCAGACAGGAACGATTCTGTGTTCAAAGATGCATCCGTGATTCCCATCAGAACCGGAGCAGCGATTGCGCGCTGTCCTGGGACCGACATTTCATCCTCTGTGTGAACTTCGTGATCACGAACGACCACTCGGCCCTGGCTCTCGAGCATGATGTTCAGCTCTTCCCGACGCTTGTTAGCATCGGTCAGCATCAACTTGTCGACAACCTGTCCAGGAAGGAACTCGGTAGCGCCGGCCTTGACAACCTTCTGCTTACGGGACATCTGACGGACGATGACTTCAATGTGCTTGTCATTGATGTCCACACCCTGCTGCTTGTAGACCGTTTGCACTTCGCGAACGAGATATTCCATCAGGCCATCTGCGCCGTTCAACTCAAGAACGCGATGTGGATCCATCGGGCCATGGGTCAATGGTGCACCGCGCTCGAGGCGCTGGCCCTCATTGATGAGGAGCTCACCACGGTGAGGAACGAGGGTTTCCTTGCGGACAACGACCTTTTCAACACCAGCAGCAGCAATCTTACGTGCTAATGGCTCAGTAATCTGCTGTCCAGCGACAACAATCGGGTCACCCGTTTCTGGATGCAGAACATTCACAACGGCCCACTCTCCTTGAACCTGTTTCGGATCGAACAGATCCGAGTTTGCACGCTTGACCTGCTTCTCATGGTGAACAATCACCTTACGGAGACCACCGCTTGAGTCGATCTTGTCAACTGTTCCAGAGAACTCAGTTACGATTGCCTTACCCTTTGGCTGGCGGGCTTCGAAGAGCTCGACAACACGGAGGAGACCACCGACCTGCTCTTCGGCAACCTTGAGGAGCTGCTGAACCTGACGTTGCTTCTCGCGCTGCTTGCCTTCACCATCTCCACCAAGCGAGATCTGACCCTTCTCCTGATCCTCGAAGAGGACCTGAAGGTTCTGGTTTCGCTGGCGGCGGACGTTAGCCACACCGGTCAACTGGTTGGCCGTTGCAACACCTCCTGTGTGGAAGGTACGCATCGTCAGCTGCGTTCCAGGCTCACCAATCGACTGTGCTGCGATGATTCCGACCGCAACGCCGATTTCAACAAGCTTACGAGTCGCAAGGTCTTCACCATAACACTT
>JBJTQN010000082.1:0-2651 GCA_046075665.1 Armatimonadota bacterium
CTGTGGTTGCAGATGTATCCGATGAATCAAGCGTGGAATCGCTGTTCAAAACGACAATGGATTCCTTTGGGCGTGTCGACATTCTGGTCAATAATGCAGGCATTACCAGGGACACATTGCTCCTCCGGATGTCCACCGAGCAGTGGGACAGTGTTATCGATGCCAACCTCAAGGGGGCATTTCTCTGCTCTCGGGCGGCCAGCAAGATAATGCTTCGCCAGAAGAGTGGACGTATAGTGAATATTGCATCGGTGAACGGACTTCGTGGGAGTGCAGGACAAACAAACTATTCCGCCAGTAAAGCGGGTTTAATAGGGTTCTCACGTTCTCTTGCGAAGGAGTTGGCATCACGTGGCATTACTGTCAACGTGGTCGCTCCCGGATTTATTGATACACAAATGACAGATGCCTTTGAGGGAGAAGCACGTGAGCAGCTGCTCAAGATGATTCCTCTGGGGCGATTCGGTCAAGCAGAAGATGTCGGTGCGGCAGTGGCGTTCTTTGCGTCTCCGTCTGCATCGTATATTACGGGTCAGGTGCTCACCGTAGATGGTGGGTTGACAGTCTGATTCGGATTAGGGAAGGGATATAGCTATGTCTACATTCGATCGTGTGAAGAAAGTTGTTGTCGAGAAGTTGGAAGTAAGCGAGGACGAGGTTACGCTCGAGGCTGCTTTCATCGATGATTTGGGCGCTGACTCGCTTGATATGGTTGAGCTCGTGATGGGCATTGAGACCGAGTTTGGTGTTGATATCCCTGATGAGGATGCCGAGAAAATCGTCAAGGTTCAGGACGCCGTCTCGTACATCGACTCCAAGTCGTAACAAATCGTCTGGCTCCCCTGGTGGCGGACATTAGGCGTTGCCGGGGGAGAAAAGTAAAATGCAAAATAAGCGTATTGTCGTAACTGGTATTGGTGTCGTCTCACCCGTTGGAGTGGGAAAGATTGACTATTGGAATTCGCTTATCTCCGGTGTATCCGGTATAGGGCGTATTACGCATTTTGACCCGACAGACTTCGATGTCCAAATTGCAGCAGAAGTCAAAGGGTTTGATGTAACCAAATGGATCGATCGTAAAGAAAGCCGCAGAATGGACCGTTTTGTCCAATTTGGTGTCGCTGCTGCCCTCGATGCGATTGATGATGCCGGCCTTAAGATTACGTCAGAAAACGCAGAACGCGTTGGTGTTCTCGTAGGTAGCGGTATAGGCGGATTACGAACACTTGAAGACCAATGTAGGGTATTGGGTGAAAGCGGACCATCCAAGATTTCGCCATTCCTCATCCCGATGATGATTGCGGACATGGCATCCGGTCATATCTCCATCATTACCGGCGCAAAGGGGCCAAACTCCACGGTGGTGACGGCTTGTGCAACAGGCGCTCATGCATTAGGCGACTCGCTTGAGATAATTCGGCGTGGTGCAGCGGATGTGATGATTTGCGGTGGTACAGAAGCAGCAGTCACGCAGGTTGGTGTTGCCGGTTTCGGCAACATGAAGGCGATGACATCCAAGTACAACGACAACCCAACCAAGGCATCTCGACCCTTTGAAGCCGGGCGAGATGGCTTTGTGATCGGTGAAGGCGCAGGCGTGGTCGTTCTCGAAAGTCTAGAGCATGCGGAAGCCCGCGGTGCACAGATTTATTGTGAGCTGGCTGGATATGGAATGTCAGGAGATGCCTATCACATGACGCAGCCTGCTGCCGGTGGTGAAGGTGTTGCACGGGCGATGGTTGCTGCCCTAAGAGATGCCGGTGTACAGCCTGACGAAGTCGGCTACATTAATGCCCATGGAACTTCGACACCGCTCAACGACAAAAACGAGACAGCTGCGTTGAAGAAGGTCTTTGGCGACCATGCCTATAAACTTGCTGTATCAAGTACCAAGTCGATGACGGGGCACCTTCTGGGTGGTGCCGGTGGGATTGAAGCAGTTGCCGCGGCGCTTGCTATTCACAGTGGGCAGCTGCCTCCAACGATTAACTACGATAACCCTGATCCTGACTGTGATCTCGACTACATCCCGAATGTAGCACGAACCCAGCAAGTCGAAGTCGCGGTGAGTAACAATTCGGGCTTTGGCGGGCATAATGCCGTAATCGTTTTGAAACGCTATCACGGCTAGTAAACACGCAAAACTGATAAAACCATGCCCCCTCTGACAATGCCAAAGGGGGCGTTACTTTTTGTGTGAGAACTTTTGTTTATAAAGCAAAGCCCTTTGAATCGCTACGTGCGTAGGTTACTTAGCTTTGGATGCCTTATCAATCATCTTTGTAAATTCTGCCTCGCTCTGTGCTCCAACAGCCTGCTGAACAAGCTTGCCGGTCTTTGAAAACACAAAGGTCAGTGGAATCGCAACAGAGCCACTGTCGCTGGTCGGCGCTAACCACTTCAGGTAGCCTGGATCGAACTCAGAGCCATCCTTGTTAATGTAGGCAAATTTTGCCACACCGTTTGATTCCAAAAACTTCGCGGCCTTTGCGGAATCAGAGCGGTCATCAATGGCCACGGTGATCAAGTCCGCGCCTTTTTTCTTCGCTGTCGCGACCATATCTGGAAATTCTGCCTTACATGGGCCACACCATGTCGCCCAGAAGTTCAGAATTACGACCTTACCCTTGTGCTTTGCAACTTCCGCTTTG
>JBJTQN010000083.1:0-7046 GCA_046075665.1 Armatimonadota bacterium
TACGATGCCGCCATCTCCGCAGAAAAACGTGGCGACTTTGCCACAGCCGAGCGCGAATACCTGGCCGCTAGCAAAGTGTTCGGTTCGCGGGGTGACACAAATACACGGGATTACTACGCATCACTGGCCAAGCTCTGCCATCAGGATGTTCGCCTGACGGTTGATCAACTCGATGACACCATCGGGCGGAGTTTCCTCGCCCGAAATGAACCATCCAGTGGATGCTTTCTGGGAGCGTGTATCGACCGGGATGATGCCATCCGCAAGGTCGCCGGCGACAACGGGCAGTTCCACGGCGACTGGTCGGAGTTCGACAAGCGCATCGGTCGCCGACACGCAACGGCCTTGATGTATCTCTCGTACGGACGTCCAGCACCGGTCAACTGGCTTGGACAGCTGGCACGTCGCGGAATGGGCGGGCAAATCGTGATGGACATCAAAAACATCACCCAAACGCGTGACACAAGCTACCTTCGTGCATTCGCAGCGGACATCGCCCGCACCCGCACTCCGGTATTTCTTCGTTTCGCTGGCGAAATGAATGGCGACTGGGTTCCGTATCACCGTGACCCCGCAGCGTATAAAGATGCCTTCCGCCGCGTGGCGGACACAATACATCCCATCGCTCCGAATGTCGCGATGGTCTGGTGTCCCAACTGGATCCCACAGGACAGAATCGATCGGTATTACCCCGGGCCTGATGCCGTTGATTGGGTTGGCGTGAACTTCTACTCGGTCTACTTCCGCGACAACGATATCAAACGTCCCGACCCGGAGCGGCATCCGGCTAGCTGCCTCGACTATGTTTATGACCGTTACTCTCCCCAACACCCGATGATGATTGGTGAGTGGGCGGCGAGCCAGGAGAGCCAGGTGGATGGCCGCCGGCGTGATGACTTTTGCATCGACAAAATCATTCAGCTCTACAGCGCGCTTCCAACCCGTTACCCACGCATTAAGGCAGTGCACTGGCTGAGTATGAATGCCTTGCTTCACGCTAAGCCAGGTCGACGACTGAACAACTACGCCCTCCTTGGGAGCCCTGAAATAGCCGAGGCGTACCGGGCAGTAACAGATAACCCTTGGTATTTGGATCGCTGTCAACAAGGAGCTCGCCCATCAGTTATCCCTATGAGCGCGCGAGGTGGCGATATCCGGATGCAGGGACCGACGACGCTCAGACTCGATGTTCAAACGCGGGACCAGCGCCCGATTGTAGAGTGGAGTCTCGCCGGCAAAGTCATAAAGACAACGCAAGCTCCGGATGTCCATCGGATCACGATTAACCCACAGCAGCTGTCATCTTTTCATGACCCGTTGATGGTCACTGTCAGGCCAAAGCGTGGACAGCCGCTGGTGGTAAAAGCAACCTTGCACCGTGGCCCCGTACCGGGTGGGCGTCGGGTGTGAATCCAGACGTCAACTACCCGCGACCCGCCCGCAATCTCTGTGCTGCATCATCCAACAAGGTGTAAACCACGGGCACGATAAACAACGTAAGCGCCGTACTGGTTAAGAGACCGCCAATCACCGCCGTCGCAAGAGGCACCTGAATCTCCGTGCCCTTGCCATAGCCCATCGCAAGCGGCAACATCCCGAGCACTGCCGCACCACTTGTCATCAAGATTGGGCGCAAACGCGTCGGACTGGCTTCAAGCACGGCATCGTTTCGGCTAAGCCCGCGCTCGCGTAGCTGGTTGGTGTACTCAATCAGCAGAATGCCGTTCTTAACCACGATGCCAACGAGGAGCAATAAGCCAATGAATGCCGTTAGGCCAAAGCTTCGGCCTGTCAGAAACAAGCCCAGAAGCACACCGACAATCGAAAGCGGAACGGTTGTCAGAATCGTAAGTGGATAGATGAACGACTCAAACTGGCTTGCAAGCAGCATGTAAATCAACGCAACTGCCAGCACTACCGCCACCCAGAGACCGTTGAACTCTTCCTGTCGCTGACGCTGCTGCCGTCCAAGATCCCAAAACATACCATCCGGGAGCGTGATGCCCATCATCACCTTCTCGATGTCTTTGGCGACCTCACTTTGCGGGCGGGTCTGGACACTGCCGCCAATCGAGATATAGCGCTGACTATCAATACGACTGACCTCGTTCGGACCATTGCCAATCTCCGCATGAGCTACAGCGCGTACCGGAAGCTGTGAGCCGGACCGGGATACCACCGGTAACCCAAGCAGCTGCTCCGGCTCTTTTCGAAGCGCTTCAGGAACCTGGACGACGATTGGGTACTGGAAACCACCTTCCTGATAGAAGCCTGCCTGCTCGCCACTCGTGGATGCACCAAGGACCGCCGCGATATCCCGAAAGCTCACGCCAAGCCGTGCCGCCTTTTCACGGTCGACATGAATCTGTAGCTCAGGGGTCGCATCCTGAATACTGACATCCGCGCTCTCAAGACCCGGAATCTGACGGATTTCCTCAAGGACATCCTTTGCCACCCCACCCAGCGATTTAAGGTCAGGACCATAAATGTTTAGCTCGACATTTTGATTACCGCCAGCGATGATATTTGCGACGAGGTCATAAGGCGACACATTGACACGTGCCCCCGCAATCTCCTTGTTCATTTGGCGGGTCAGCTCTTGACCAACATCCACGGTGGACATCTTACGATTGTCACGGAGCCGAAGGGTCATGCCGCCGATGTGACTTGCCAGCCCCTGAGTGCCACCGCGCGGCGAGAGGCTGCTCCCGGCAGCTGCAAAAACAGTCTCGACATCAGGGTGCTTGCGGGCAATCCCCTCAGCAGTCAGCATCGCCTGATTGGTGACCGATAATGCCGTCCCAACCGGCATCCGGAGATTGACCTGGAGGTTACCAGAGTCTGTCTGTGGCAGTGTCTCCTGCCCGATATATGGAATGAGTAAGAGACTCGCACCGGTGATGCTCAAAGCGAACAGAATCACCAGCCAGCGCCGGGTGAGCGCGATGCGGAGCGAATCACGATACGCATGGTCAAGTGCATCAAATCGGTCGCCAAGCCAGTCAGCAAACCGCGTGACAGCACCCTTTTCCTTTGGAGCAGCATTGTGATCGATCTTGATCATCCGACTCGCGAGCATCGGGACGACCGTTAGTGCATCTAGGAGCGAAACAGCAATCGAGAAGATAACCACCAGTGCAAACTGCGTAAACAGCTGCCCAGCCTGTCCACGAATCAGAAACAGTGGCAGGAAGACGACCATAATCGTGATCGTGGATGCCACAACCGCGCTGGTGATCTCATTTGTGCCTTCGATGGCAGCATCGTGGACGGACTTCTTGTCGCGCTCAATGTGTCTGAAGATGTTCTCCAGGACCACAACGGCATCATCCACGATGAGACCCGTCGCAAGTGAAAGACCAGACAGCGTCAGGGTGTTGAGCGTAAAGCCGCAGAGCCAAAAGAGCGTGAAGGTCGAAATGATGGAAATCGGAATCGACAGCGCAACGACCATGGTTGAGCGGAAGTTGCGGAGGAACATCATCAAAATCGCAACCGCGAGCGCCGAACCAATCATTGCGCTAACTTTGACATCCTCGACCGCATGCTCGATAAACGTGCTCTGATCGTAGGCAACCCCAAATGTCAGCTCGGGATACATCCTCTTGACCTGTTCGATCTTCTTTCGAACATTTGCCGCTGTCTCGACAGTATTCGCATCCGATTGCTTGACAATCGTCAACGCAACGCTGTTCTCGCCCATCAAGCGGGTGTAAGCACGCCGCTCACGGCTGGCATCCCGTATGGTTGCGATGTCAGAGAGACGTACCTGTTGCCCACCTGCGGTAGGAATTGGAAGAAGCCGAAGCGTTTCGAGGCTTGTGATGGTGCCCATGCTACGGATCGTGTATTCCGTCGCGCCTTGCTTTGCGATACCCGCAGGGAGGTTTAGGTTTTCCTCTACGATGCGCCTGGAGACAGTCGACATGCTGATGCCCATTGCGCGAAGCTTTGCCGGGTCGACATCGATGATAATGGCGCGGTCCGCCCCGCCATTGACATTTGCCGATGCCACGCCTTCGGCACTTTGCAGGATCGGAGCGACGCTATCGACGAGGAGCGCTTTGAGCTTTGCCGGATTTTCGATGCCTGAGACGCCGAAAATCAGGATGGGGAGCTGGCTTGGGTTGAGGCGAAAAACAGCGGGAGGCTGTAGCGTCGGGTCGACTGGAAGCCGGCCACGCGCACGCTCAACCAGCTGAAGGACATCCACTGCCGCCAATGAAATGTCCGTCCCATAGTTGAACTGAATACGGACGCTTGAGTTTCCGAGGCTGGACTGGCTGGAGACGAGGTAGACATTGGATGCGCTGGAAACGGCTTGTTCAATCGGGCGTGTGACCTGCGTCTCCATTTCCTCCGGTGCGACATTTGGCCATGTCGTGTTTACGACGACGGTTGGGAGCGCGACTTTTGGGAGGAGGTCAAGCGGGAGACGCGTGAGGCTTACGATTCCGAGGAGGACGAGTGCCGCGATGCGCATCGTCACCGCAACCGGTCGCGTTACAGCTAGCTTGCCGATATTCACTTGGATGATCCTGCAGCAGGACCTTGCCCGGACTTATCCTTACCGATTTTTTCACCATTCTCGGACTTGTCGCCCTTGCTGCCTTTATCGTCTTTACCGCCAGCATCCGGGGCGATGACATTGACTTTCGTGCCATCCTTCGGCGGCGCAAAGCTCATGGTAACGACCATATCCCCTGCAGCGAGACCACTGAGAATCTGGATTCCTTTACCATCTTCGGTGCCAAGGGTGACATCCCGGACACTGACATTTCCTTCCCCATCAACGACGGCAGCAACGGTGCCTGCCTTTGTCCGTTTAATGGCTTCACGCGGAGCGACGATTGCGCCATTGACGCGGCCAGTCTCAAAGGTAACACGTGCAAATCCACCGGCGCGAAGGGTTGGTGGTGGGTTTATCATAACGACGCGAACGCGGAGCTGACGGCTACCGGAATCCGCGGATGGAAGGATGACATCGATTCGGCCCGGGATGGTTTGTTTATCGTCATCCGATGTGCTGACTTCCACCATCGCGCCGATACGTAGTTTGGTCGCAGTGTCGGGATCGACCAAGCAGTCCAGCTGGATTGCGCCGCTCGACTGGACAACCAGTACAGGCGTGCCAGCGGTCAGCATCGTCCCCGGGTCTGCGATGCGCTGGGACACGATGCCATCGGTGGCGGCGACCAAACTGAGCTGCGTTTGTTGCTGGCGAAGGGCATCAAGAGCTGCGCGTGCCGCATCCCGTGTGCCTTCAAGCGCTTTGATGTTCTTTTGTGCAACCTTAGCCTGGATCATATTGGCATCGGCTGCACGGACCTGAGAAATGCTGGAGTCATAGGTGAATTTTGCGACTTCTATGTCTGTTTTCGATTTGGCATCCGCCAGTTCAAGTTGTTTCTGTGCCTGCGTGAGGAGTGCTAGGGATGACTTGAGGTTTGACAGTGCCGCTTCGACATTGCTGGTTGCTGCGGCGAGGTTTGCTTCACGAACTTTGACATCGGTGGATGCGTTATCAAGTTCTTGGCTTGAGACAAACCCGCGGCTGTTGAGGCTGGCGACACGTTTTTGCCGTGCGATGGCGTTTGTGAGGTTAGCATCCGCGCTTGTTTTAGCGGCTTTCGCGGTGGCGACGGCAGCATCGGCTGCATCTACCCGAGCTTGCGCATCGGCGACGGCGGAGCGCGCGGTCCCAACCATCAGGTCAGCGTTTCGCTCGGATTGGCGCAGAGTGGCATCGGCAACCTTTTGCGCATTCTTTTGCTGCGCAAGCACTTCTTTTGTGTTGGTCGCAGCGGGTTTTGCTGCTAGGGTTGCCTGCTCGATGCGACGTTCGGCTTCGAAGAGCTGTGCCTCCGCGCGTGCGATTTGCTGTGCGATGTCATTGCCATCGATACGGGCGAGGAGTTGTCCGGCTTTTACGGTGTCGCCTTCATCTACAAAGAGTTCGAGCAATCGTCCGGTAACCCGGGGGGCGATGCGTTGTTCTGAGACGGCAGAGATGTCACCGACAACACTGATGGTCGTCACGATGTCCCGGACTTCGACGGGCGCGGTGGTTACATTGGGTGTGCGCTTTGACTTCCCGGGGCCTTCTTTTGCAGCGGCGGCCTTTTCCTTTGTAACAACATTGAGGCGCCATGCAGTGGCTCCACCGATTGCGATAAGGGGAATGAGGACTGCGGCAGTCCTTTGCATCCGTCCAGCAGACATAAATCAAATCTCCCGGGGTGTGTTGTACCCGGGGAATAACATACACCAAATGGAGCGGTTGAAACTGTATCCCATCCGGGTTTTTGATTTCTTTCCGCGGGATAACGTGTTGATGGAATGATATTCGAAGCAGCGTAAGGCTTTTACTAGACAGTCATTTATCCCGGGTGGGCACAGCGGCCCTCCCCAAAACGGAGAGTGCAGCTGGAACGCCGTATCAGAACACAGATAACCTTCCATCCGACATTCGTGTGTGAATACGGTACGATTGACAATCTTAGATGCAGGTGATTACACCCCTGCAGGAGTAATTGCGAAATGTCAGATCAGCCGAAGAATCTTTCTCTTGATGGCGCTGTGGATGAAGAGGAAGTTCTTTCTCTAAAGGTTGCTGGAACGTGGAACAACGACACTACGGATGCTTTCAAGCAGCAATATAAGTCGCTTGTTTCTGGAAAAATCAAGGGCCTTGTCGTTGACCTCAAGGAGCTCATTTACGTTAGCTCGGCGGGTATCCGCGACATGATTATGATGGCCAAAGACTGTAAGGCGCTAGGTGTTGCGCTGAGTCTTCACTCGGTCGATCCCAACATTGCCGGGATGGTCAACTTCGGCGAGCTCGCACCATTTCTGCCGGTTTACGATGATGAGAGTGAAGCCCGTGCAGCGGTTGCTCCAAGCACAGAAAACCCGCAGTAACGTACGGGAGTCCCAATGTTCGGAAGCCCTCCTGGCGCACTAGGCACCGGGAGGGCTTCTTCGTAACTGCTACTCCGACTTACAGCTGAGAACCCTTTAATCCGCGAGCAGCGACTTGACAGCCT
>JBJTQN010000084.1:0-3577 GCA_046075665.1 Armatimonadota bacterium
CGGTGGTCTTCGCGAGGTTGTTGAACATGATGTGACGGGTACGACGACTTATGCAGGGAATGTCAATTCGCTGGCTTGGGGGATTGACCGTGTTTTGCGGGATGAGGCACGTGCTACCTCGCTTGCAGCCCGAGCAAAAGAAGTTGTTCAGACAAAGTTCTCCTGGAACCCGATTTCCAGATCGACAGTGGAGGTATATCAAAATGTACTTAGTGCGTAGACTTGTTACCATCGGAGGCATCGCCGCCTCGATGGTACTCAGTGGGGCCGCCATGGCCGAAGTTTCCCTTCCGCGAACGATTAGTGACCACATGGTTTTGCAGCGCAACAAGCCGGTTCGTATTTGGGGCTGGGCGGATGCCGGAGAGTCGGTGACCGTTGACGTTGCAAAGCGTAAGGCGACAACGACAGCAGGTGTGGATGGCTCTTGGGAAGTTTTCTTGCCAGCCCTGCCGACGGGGGGACCTTATGTTCTCAATGTCACAGGTAAGAACAAACTTCAAGTTTCGGATGTCCTTGTCGGTGAGGTCTGGGTCTGTTCCGGTCAGTCGAACATGGAGTGGCCAGTCCGCATAACATTTGAACCAGAAAAAACGGCCAACGAAAGCACGGATGACGGCCTTCGTATGTTCACGGTCACAAAAGCTATCTCTGACAGTGAGCTTAAAGATGTAGCCGGTTCATGGCAAGCAGCTGCACCAAAGACCACTCCGAACTTCTCAGCAGTGGGTTATCACTTTGCTAAGACGCTGCGAAAAACGCTTGGGTGCCCAATTGGAATGATTCATACCAGCTGGGGTGGAACCCGTATCGAAGCGTGGACAAGCCAGGCGACGAACATCGCTGCTGGGATGAGCAAGGATGAGTTCAAGCCTGGTGACAACCGTAATGCCAATAAGGCATCCGTGCTTTATAACGCTATGCTCGTTCCGGTTGCCAAGTACACCGTAACGGGTGCAATCTGGTACCAAGGTGAGTCCAACGCTGGCAACCCGATGAAGTACCGGACGCAACTTCCACAAATGATTGCTGACTGGCGTAATGTTTTCCAAACTCCTGACCTTGTCTTCCTTCCAGTACAGCTCGCTCCATTCACCGCAAATGGAAACAACGCGACTAGCTATGCCGAAATTCGAGAAGCTCAATCGATGGCAGCTGAAAAGGACAAGCGAGTTGGCGTAGCAGTCATCACCGATGTCGGAGAAGAAAAGGACATTCACCCAAAGAAGAAGGGGCCGGTAGGCGAGAGATTAGCACTTCAGGCTGCTCGGATTGCATATGGCAAGAAGAATGATGGCGCATCCCCAAGTAAGCGCAATGTCCGCTATTACGATGGTTTTGCCATAGTTTCCTTCCGTAACACGGGAGCGGGACTGGTCATCAAGGGTGGAACCATCAATGAGAACGCAGTACCAAGTGACAAACTGCTGGGCTTTCAGATTTCTGGCGAAGATGGCATATGGCATGATGCTGACGCAACGATCATCGATCGTGACCGCGTTGAAGTTTCCAGCCCAAAGGTGGCAAAGCCAAAGAATGTCCGCTTTGCGTTTATCAACTTCCCGATGGCAAACCTGTTCAGTATCGGTGGGCTACCAGTAGAGCCATTCCGTACCGATCGCCCGTAGCTTTTCGGTAGTCGGATCGTATTGACCACCGCATGTCACTGGACGTGCGGTGGTTGTTTTTTATGTTGGCTATAGTCACGGTCACCAACTTTGGATTGCACCTCCCGATGGCAAACCTGTTCAGTATCGGTGGGCTACCAACAGAGCCATTCCGTACCGATCGACAGTAATCTTTCGGTAGTTGGATCGTATTGACCACCGTGGGTCACTGGACTCGCGGTGGTTTTTGGCTCATTGGAACTGTCAGTGTTGCCTTAGACGACAACGGCCTCGCCAAGCTTTAGAACCCGATATGGCTGGAAAACCCCTTCACATGCATCCACAAACTCTTGAGGATCCGCTGTGTTAAATGCAAACAGGTCGTAATGATTAGGAATCACGCATTTGACATTGAGCGAATGAGCCAAATTTGCGGCTTCAGCTCCGGAAAAGTTTCCCGAAACGCCGCGGGAAGGGTCGCGGCCGTTGATCGGCAATAGTGCTATATCCGGTTTGTATTGCTCAACTGCACTGGATAGCCCATCGTAGGGTACACAATCACCGCTGTGATAGATTGTCAGCCCGCCAAGTGTAATACAGTAACCGTAATACAGGAAGTCCCCATTTTCATCGATGTCAAGACTCTCGTGAGCTGCAGGCAAAGCTGTCACCGTGCAATAGTTATCCTCTGCAACGACGTACGTTTCGTGGACTGGTAAGCCAATCAGCCTTGATGAAGCATCGACGACACCAGCGCCCAATAGTCGGTCTTTGGCAAACGTCAGGTTTGCCCGTGGGACGATGATCTGTACATCAGGATTCACAGAAATCAGCCTGGCCAATGTCTCCCCATCCAGGTGGTCCGTGTGGTTATGCGAGCTCGTTACAAATGAGATTCCCGTAAGGCGCTCCGGGGATATAACCATTTGTGAAATACGGTCGTGCGGTTTGGCGGTTCCAGCGTACTTTCGTGTGAGTGAGTCTGACAGATAGGGGTCGATGATAAAGCGAAATCCGTTGTGGCACACCAAGTAGCCACTCTGTCCAAGCCACGCGATGATTACACTGTCAATAGAAGATGCTTCTAATCTGGCAAGATTTTCGAGAAAGGCATCATCAGCATAAAGGGGCTCAATCACCGCTAATGACCAAGCTCACTACGTACCGACTGAACGCCAGCACACATATTCGTCAGTTTTTTGCTTGCCGCCCAGCGCGCCGTCTGTGAGAGTCCGCAGTCTGGAGCAAATGCAAGCTGTTCAGCTGGCGCATGGGCAAGGCACATCCGAACACGGCGGGCTACCTCATCCACGGTCTCGATGTAATAGGACTTGACATCGATAATTCCTACTGCTGCAACTTTGCCGGCATCGGCAATCGCCCGGATGACATCCAGCTCAGCAAATTCCCGACTTGCCATTTCAACATGAATCTCATCCAGAGACATCCCAAGGAAAGCAGGAAACATCGGTGCATACTGACGTGGGCCAACCGCTCTTGCTTTGTAGTTTCCGAAGCACAGATGCGTTGAGAGGTGACACTTACCCACGATTGGCGCTACGGTGCGATTGAAGATGTCTACAAAGCGCTCAGGATCTTCTTTGTGGGCGTAGCAGCTCATGCTTGGCTCATCAACCGTAATCTCGGTGCAGCCGGCATCAACGAGCGCAACTAGCTCAGCCTGAATCAGTGGAAGCAGCGCTTCAGTAACACCCCACCGGTCTTTGTACACATCCCCTGGGACCAGTCGACCGCTCATTGTGTAAGGTCCAGGGACGCTTGCTTTGAGTACTGGACCGCCCGGGGCAATCCGCTTCAGACGAGTGAACTCCTCCACCGCCCCAAGGCCACGCTCCGCGCGTAGACGTGACACGATTAGGTGCCGTCCACGCTGGTCATGTGCCGGTGGACCAAAGCGGCGAGGGCTAGCTCCCTCGAGCTCAATGCCCAGTGGCAGAGCGGGCCCTGGC
>JBJTQN010000085.1:0-4395 GCA_046075665.1 Armatimonadota bacterium
CAAAAACTTTGGAGAATTTCATTCATGCCGCGACTCCATCTCCGCAGGCGTTGCGCAATCTTCTCGATCGTTTGCTCAGGCTCGCTTCACCGGGCAAATGCTTTGCGATTTCACCCTTCGAGCTCTCTGTGAGTCTCGATCTGCGTGAGGAATCGCTACGCACGGTGCTGGCTTATTTGGAGACCGATGGCTTGATCGAACGCAGCGGACAGTTTCATGCTTACCTGCGCGTGCGCCTGCTGCGTCCGCTCGACCGGGCCTTGGCCGGATACCCAGTGCGCGTGAAAAATCGTATTCGTGGGCTCTTTGCCGCCGCAGAGGAGGCCTACGGCAGCCTGCATTTCCGATTGTATGAAATCGCGGAAATAACTGGTATTTCTCGCGAGGATGCCACCGAAATCATCACGGCTCTCGCAGACGCCGGTGATATCCGTCTGGAACAGCGTGGCGTGCGGGAGGTGTATCAGCGCAACAAAAAAGCGGACGTGTCGATTCCGCAGGTCATCGAACGCATGGTCGAACGTTTTGAGTCACGTGCCTTGTTTGACTATGATCGGATCCGCTTGATGCAGGAATACGTCGAATCACGATACTGCCGTGCACGTGCCCTCGCGAAACATTTTGGCATTCGTGGATTTGAGAAATGTGGAACCTGTGATCTCTGCCTTGGTGCGAGACCAATCCGCTGGCGTGACATCCCGGCTCCGAAAATTTCAGATGATGAGTGGCAGAAAATGCTGGCGCTACGACGTGAAAACCATGCGGCTCTTGGCACGTCACGACAACTCGCAAAATTTCTCTGTGGTATTTCCAGTCCCGCCGCCTATCAGGCAAAACTCACAGGTCGTGATGAATTCGGCATGTGGCAGGATCGGGATTTTCTCCACATCCTCGCCTTGCTGGATGCCTGAGCGGGTTCATTTCCACGCGCGGCAAACGAGAATTTGCAGGCCTTACAAGACAGGCAGAACTCGTCTCTTTGTCATGGGGATATCAAGGTTTTTTGGAAAGAGGATTTTTATGGACGATAGGATTACGCCATGATAACGCCCCTGTTGTTGCGAGGAAATGAGCTTGTGCGATGAGAGGGTTTTGCGCAGGGTTGGGGCATGGCTGACACGGTTAGAACGAGATTCGCCCCATCACCAACGGGGTATTTGCATGTGGGAGGAGCGCGCACGGCGCTGTTCTGTTGGCTTTATGCACGTAAGCATGGCGGACAGTTTATTTTACGGATCGAGGATACCGATGAGGCTCGTAATACCGACGCGGCCAAACAAGCGATTTTTGATGGAATGAAGTGGCTGGGACTGGACTGGGATGAAGGCCCGGATCAAGGCGGTCCCTGCGGACCTTATGCGCAAAGCGAGCGCCAGCAGATCTACGACCGCTATTTTGATCAACTGCGCAACGCTGACCGGGTCTATGAAAGTGATGGCGCGTGGCGTTTCCGCTTCGATCGAAAACCCGTCACCATGCATGACCTCGTGTGTGGTGAGGTGACGATTGATTACCGTGACGAATCCAACTCCATTGCACCAACAGCTGCAGCTGCTAACATTATTGTACAACCGCTTACCGGCAACAACACGCTTACCGTGAAAGGTAACCTTACACTGGCAGGTACAGCGACCGGATCGAAACTTCAGCCCAATGCGAATACCATTGAGTTGAAAGGAAACTTCAACGATACGCGCACTATTGATATGATTTCTGCAGGAACCTCTACCTTCCTGTTCAACGGCGGCGCGGCGCAGACATTCGCTACAGGCTACGCTTCTGGCGAGTCGTTCTACAATGTTGTGTTGAACAATGCAGCCGGTCTTACCATGACCAGCGGTAACATGCGCATCGGTAACCCTGCAACACTTACTTGCCAGGATGGTATTCTAACCACCGGAGCAAACAAAGTGATACTGAATGCAACTGCGAGCATGAGCGAGACTTCTTCAAGCTATGTGCTTGGTAACGTAGAATCGACACGTACGCTTACTCTTGCCACCAATACATTCGGTAACATGGGTCTTACATTCAAGGCCAACGGTGCACAGCCCGGCTCAACCGTAGTATTGCGTAACACAGGAACGGCTATCGCCCTGGGTTGCGGAAATGCAAGTGTACTTCGTTCATTCACGGTAACACCAACGGTTACTTCCGGATTGAACGCCAACGTATCGTTTACATTCAACCCAAGCGTTGAATTGAATGGCCTCAACCAGTCGTCGCTCGAGTTGTACAATGGCAACGACAGCATACCGGCCTCGAACATTTCGGGCAGCACTATTTCATATGCCGGCCTCGATTCTGTTTCTGTTCTCACTGCCGCGATTCCTGCTGCCATGTGGTACGTAGATGCCGACGGCGATGGATATACCGTGGATGGATCGACCGTGTTCAATTGTAACAACCCGGGGTTGAACTATGTGGCTACCAGTTTGGGTGTGGATTGTGACGATGCAGATGCAACAGCATGGAGGATAGGAACATTCTATGTAGATGCTGATGGAGATTCATATCGATTGAATACACCATTTGCAGTCTGCTATGGCAATAGCGCTCCTACCGGATATATCCTTGCTTCCAACGCATTGGGTATCGATTGTAATGATGCTGACGCATTATTATATGACGAAGTAATTCTATATGTTGACGCTGATGGTGATGGTTATAGCCCAGAACAAGATTTTGTGTGTGTAGGTGCTACTACTCCTGCAGGGTATAGTGTTACAACGCTGGGCTATGACTACTGTGATAATGATCCATTGGCATGGAATACGGCCACTGTGCGCACAGATAGTGATGGTGACGGATATTCTGTAGGTACAGGATTCTCTATTTGTTACGGAGCCGCATTGCCTTCGGGCCTAATCTTAGCTGGCCAGCAATTGGGATCAGCGGATTGCGACGATACGGATCCGGCCATTTTCGAATCTGTGTTGGTAAAGGTTGATGCGGATGGTGATGGATATTCTGTTGGAACATCTCAAACAATTTGCATAGGCAACTCTATTCCCTCGGGTTATGTCGCTGCTGCATCATCAATCGGGGAAGATTGTGACGATAGCGATGCATCGGTTTACCAGACCATATTGATTAAAGTTGATACTGATGGTGATGGTTATTCTGTCGGCATTTCTCAGTCGGCGTGTATCGGAGCAACTGTTCCGTCAGGATATGTCGCAACTTCCAGTGCGTTGGGTACTGACTGTGATGACAGCAATGCAGCTGTATTTGCCAATGCCATTCTCTATGTAGATAGCGATGGCGATGGAAGAACAGTAGGCGGTTCATCTATTGTTTGTATCGGAGGTTCAATTCCATCGGGTTATTCGCAAACAACGCTTGGATCGGATTGTAATGACACGGATGCTTCTGTATGGCAAAGCAATACGTTCTATACCGACACCGATGGTGACGGATACCATGGAAGTGCGGCTACTATTTGCTACGGCAACACGGTACCAGCAGGCTCAACCACAACACTTGGTGCGGATTGCAACGACGCGAACAGCGCGATAAGTCCAGGCGCCAATGAAGCATGTGATGACTTGGTAGATAACGACTGTGATGGCGTGGTGGATGAGTTCTGTAACAGCTTAATTGGGAATGACTCGCCGACGTACGCTACAAACGTGGTGTATAGCTCGAATATGAATTTCCCGAATTGTTATTCAGTTAACGGAGACTTGACCGGTTCAAGTGACTCACCACAATCAGCTGCATTTACAGGTCCTGACGAGTGGTATAAGTTCACCGCTATTTCTACTGCTGTATCGGTAACACTTTCAGGTAGTGGTCAGAACGATGCGATTGCTCTTTATTCAAAATCGGGTTCAAACTACATCCTGGTTGCTTCAGAGAATGCTGCTACGGGCAATGGAGACTTCGAGCGCTTGAATCAGGGTGGCTTAACTCCGGGTACACAATATTACATCTCGGTAGGTGCTGCTTCGGGCACAACAGGTGGTGCTTACACATTGTGTATTCAGAACCTGGTGCAAAGCGATTGTGCTAATGATATTCCAGCTGCCGGTTTCAATTTGTGTAACACGTTCAAAGCAGTGTATCGTGGTAGCACATCGCAAGGTGTAACCTACAACTTCGGCTTTACCGGCGTCGGCGGTGGAGCTACAGGTACATCCAGTGTGAGTGGTACTAACTTGGTTACGTTGTCGAACCCTGTGTTGGGCTTGCGTTATGGAGGTATTTATGATGTGCTGATCAACGTAAATTATGCATTGCAGGATGGAGCCGGAGCAACTGAAAACATCGTAGTTTCCGGTAACGTAAATTCGTTGAATTGCAATGATGTAACAATCATGGCCCAGCCCGGTGTTGCGGTTCGCAGTGACCAGCGTTGTCCTGCGAGTTTGACCCGTGGTACGTACCTCAATG
>JBJTQN010000086.1:0-3101 GCA_046075665.1 Armatimonadota bacterium
GCTGACGTAGGGACAGTACCTTCGCCAAAATTGCCTTGACCGCTGGACTTACACCGGTTGGCTTGTTGGAATAAGCGCTCAAACGGTCAAGGCCGCCATCGAGTAAGCCCACCTCTTCACTCACCAGGCGCTGCGTCTTGACCGTGAGCGGAGTAGTCTTCCCGGCAGGAGCATCCACCTCGAAGCGCAGAAAACCTGGCGTCTTCTCCTGAGGATCTTTTGGGGCAACGAGGGTGTAGTTGTCATCCCGTGGATGTTCAATCCAAACTGTTTTGACCGTACTCCCCTCATTCTTAATGGCATATGGCTGCTCGAGCTGCTCCCGGCGCTGAATAATCATCACTCCACGGGCGATGTTGACATCCACTTCACTGGAACTACCCTGCGCATTCCCACGATCCACGCGAATCGCCTGATCGATGGCATAGGTGATGACCCGATTAGACTTCGCCGGCATGTCTGGGATACGGCCATCCCCAGCATATGTTCCGCTATCAAAAAAGGTTGCAGGACCGGCTTTCAAAAACAACGATGTCGAATTGATGAGCGACACACCATTCATCGGGTAGATGGCATTCGTGTTCGCGTTATAAATGCTGATCTTCTTAGCTTTAATTGGCTCGGTAACGATGGGGATCATTGCCGCCTGTTGTCGCGGGAGGTTGACGAAGGCTGCGATGTCATAGCGGAAGAGCTCACCTGCCGCATCCCCAGTTGCCTGGGATGCAACAGAGTCGCGCATTTCAGCAAAGTTCAATGTCGCTGGTGCGGCGGCATCCATTTTTGCTTCGACACCGCTCATTCCACCAAATCCACCCCCGCCCTTTCCGCCACTACCACCGCCAAAAGAGCCTCCTCGTCCGGCAGAGCGGCCATTGGGTGATGCGGGCCTGTTCAAACTGAGAGATTCGCTTAACCGATCGACAGCGACTTCTGAAAACTGCGGCATCGGGGAACCGATAAAGTCCGGAGCAACCGTTGGGCGGGGCACATACAGCGGCTGGTACAAGTCCTGAATGAAGGACACCGGACGCCCAGAAACCAGACTCAGTTTGACATTCGTCCAGTCTTCATCGGTTGTGTTTTCGACTAACGCCCAACCCTGCAGGAACGGATCAGTGTCTGACTTGCTTCCAAGGTCAGCATCCCCAAGGAGCACACGGTAACTGACTTTCCATACCGGGCTCTCGGTAACGTATCCAACGCGAACCGTTCGCTTTGACTTGCCATCAAATCGCAGGACTATCTGCCGCTTTCTGTCATCCGCAGACCCTGCAAGGAGGCCAAGCGCTTGTTGGAACTCCTTTTGGATACGCTCATCGGTAAACGAAAGCGTGTCCAAATATTGCAAGTTGATGCTGACCAGACCGGCATCACAAAGTAGTAGCAATGTTTCGGTGATTTCGCCTGGCGTATTTCCAGAACCCGGCGATGCTTTCGCCTCTACGGACACAATCTGGCCCTCTGAAACGCGGTTTTCACCCTTTGGAGGCGTATAGCCAACCTTGACCCGTGTTCCGCGAAGGCGGTTCAGCAGCTCTACACGACCCATCGGTTGGGTGACATCTACTGCAAAGCTCTGCAGTGTTCTCCCCACCGGATCCTTGGTCGCTAGCGTCGCGGGCTGCACATATCCGTTCGTGTCGAGCAGAACCATCGACTTCAAAATGTCATTGATCTGCGTGGTTCTAAAGGACAACGGAACGGTCGCATCGCCATCCACCATCCCCTCGCGCAGCGTAAAACTCACGCCGCTCGTAAACACTGTGACAGCCTTCACGGGGAGCGGATTGGTAGCAGATACCTGTTTCGTAGTCTGAGTTCCTTGGAGAATCGATGCAAATACAACAAGGGGAATGTAAGAAATCATCATGGCCGGGACCTCGGTTTTCGTAAAGGCGTTAGTGGTAGTTACGCGGTGTTGTTCAGGTAAGACTCATTGGCAACCTAAATGCCTTCAGTCCGTGTGTCAAATGTGGGTCGTGCGTATATTAATCAAGCACGGGGCATCCCTGTCGCAGGAAACAATCCCATTCTTCTCGATGAGCTCGACGACCTGAATACTTGAGCGGCGCGTTTCGGTGTTGTCGATGCCAGCGTTTTGCGGCGTCCGGCCCGGATGCGTAAAGTAAAACAAATAGGCTCTGTCATCCGAGCAAACCACCATCGGGTGCCCGCCCATCACGGCATCATCAGGACCATGCCCTGGCTCCGTCAAAATAGCATCCTGTTGGCGTGTCCACCGGTTTGCATCCACGGAGCGGTAAATCGCACAGCCCTTCCAAATATCGACGACCATATAATACGCACCGCGCCACTGCCAGACATACGGGCCTTAGCCCGGGAGGTCGCCGACGGCCTTGCCTTTATCCGTCCAGCGAAAGAGATCCGGGCTATCCGCCGTGTAAATGCTCTTACGGTCGGCCTCATTGTTGTACCAAAGACGCCAGCTGCCATCCGGGAGGCGGTGCACGCAGGCATCGATGACACGGTCACTTGCGAGCGGGATCTGCTGGATGTGCCTCCAATGGAGAAGGTCATCCGAGATCAGCTGATGCATTTCCCGCGTGCCTGACCAGTCATCATGGATACTAGGGACGAAGATGAGTAACATGTGGTAACTGCCATCGGTAAAGATGATTTCCGGGGCCCAGTGTGCATTGCTTGGTGTACCGATCGGCAGGTGGATGATGCCGCGGTACTTCCAGGTGCGTCCATTGTCGGTGGATTCCGCGCAACCGAGGTGGGTGCCGTGGACCCATGAGACGCCTTTGAGCCCGGCGACATTTGCACGTCGGTTTGTGTAAATCATCCACCAGGTGCCTCGGGCGTGGTTCCAGATGATGGTTGGGTCTGCTGCGCCATCCAAGATAGGGTCACGGAACAGCGGCTTTTCAGCGGGCATCGGAGGTTGATGAGCGTGCATGGTGCATGCTAGCCCGGCGGGGCCGGGGGGCGCCCTAACACGATTTTACGCTTGCGCCAGAATCCTATTGAAAAGCCTTGACATTAAGAAACGGTCGATGCGGTTCATGAGCGGCGTGATGGCGATTGAGAGGAGGAGGGATAACAAGACAACCAAAAAGTAAGTGACAGGAACA
>JBJTQN010000087.1:0-12289 GCA_046075665.1 Armatimonadota bacterium
TTTAATTTCTGTTAAATCATCTTTAGATAAAGTAAATTTAGGATTTATTTGATCAGTAGTTATTGATGATTGTAATTGTTGATTAATTGCTTGTTGATTAGTTATTGCTTGTTGTAATTCTTCATCTTGTTGTTGCTGTTGACCAAATAATAAATCTAATTGTTGCTTAATTGCTTGTTGTAATGCTTCATTTTGATTTTGATGTTGTTTGAAAATTTCTTCTTGATTAGTAGTTAATTCTGTTAATTTTGATCTAACATCAGCAACATCTCCTGCCAATGCTAATAAATCTTGTGATGTTAAGGTTTTTGTTGCTGATTGATCAATTAATTGTTGTTTAATTCTTGCTATATTAGCATCTCTTGCCTTATTTAATTCTATTAATCTTTGATCTCTTTCATCAATAGATTGAAATCCTACGCCCAGACCGGTCATGCCAACATTTACCAATGGAGCCTTACCCGTCGATGCAATGCTGTCCGTGGTTTTGTGCGCGGTTGCCGGCAACATCCGAATTTCAGTTGGATGCGCAGGATCTACGTAGTACAGCTGCAGGTTGACGTAGCGCTCGGTACACGCATTCAGGATCCGGAAGCGATAGGACTTGCGGTCAACTTGCATGGTTGGGAATGCGGTTCCGTTTACCGTCATCACGTCCATAAACGCTTCAGGAACAGCACTTGGATGTGGAACGCCTGGGATGACAGGAGGCTGACCAGGGAAGTTTGCATATGGGTTTGGCACGGAGCCGTTTTCAAGGGTCCATACTGGCCAGAACCACTCGCCGTAGTCGTAGCGCCCCATTCCGTTTGCACCGGAAATGTCAAATGGGTTTTGGTTTGGAGTGTAGACGTGTGGGTACCACAGCGATCCCAAACCGCCCCACTTGGTCTTGTCCCACGTTGGGTCCGTTGCTTTGAGCTGCGCATCATCAGGTACGAACGTTTTGTCCTGAATAACGAGTGGGATACCGAAGCGATGATCGCCACCTTCGGATGGGAGAACTTTTTTCAGCTGTGGGTTGATGCCGGAATAGTTGGTGCCATCAATAAGGTCCTTTTCATACTTGTCCGTGATGAAGTAACCGGATGCCTCACCAGCGTAAAAGTTGAGGCGGGTCATACCACTGGTATGGTCGTGGTAGAACATTTGGCGACTCGACTGCTGATTTGTGAAGTAGTACGTCAGTGCTCCATCGCCTGGATCTGGCATATCAGGAACGTTGCGTGCACTGACGCCTTTTTTGTATGTTGTGGTTTCACCCTTTGGAGCTACCCACTGATGCGCAGTACCATCGGAGATCCATGGAGTCTTTCCGCCATGGAGGTGGATCAAAGCGCGGTTTTCGGTGTACTGCTCGTAAACAGGGTTTCCATTTCCATCCACGCCCGTTTGATGAGGGCCATCGCCAGCGCCCATCAATGTCTTGTCCACAGGAAGGAAGAGATTACCAGCAGCGCCGATTCCAATCTGGTTAACGAATTTCAAACGGACTGGACGATCAGCTTCTGCAAAGATAAATGGTCCAAAGTAATGGCTAACATTACCGCCCTGTGCCGACGGGCTTAAGTCCTTATAGCCACGCACTCTGCCCGCTGGCAGGTCCGTGGTCCACTTGTGGAGAAAGTCATTTACCGCAATCTCGTAGTAGTCATCGTTCGGGAAGGATGCATTGACGACCTTTTGCGCCACCGGGATGAAGTTGCCCAAGTTGTTAGCGTTAGCTGGTCCAAGACCTGGCAGGCTATCAACAAACTTGCGGATACCGGTTCCAGCAATGTGGTTTCCCTGAGCATCAAACTGCGGCAGCGGGCTGTTTGCGTAGTTTGGCGAACCGAAGTAGTCCGGGGTCATCCCTGCGACAATATCTGGTCCAACATTTGGTCCACCACCGTTTGCACGCGCTGCACGGCGGCTGGCGGCGGCAGCTTTGCGTTGCTCAGCAGTGACACGACCGAGGACCTTGGTCTCCTGACCCGTAGTCGCTCGCACCTGATGTGTTCCATCCAGGCGCTTTGCCAATCGGCTCGCAGCGGACTCGATTGTAGCCATTTTAGGCGATGCCTTTGCGGCTCCGGCTTTGGCCCCTGCTTTGCTGACAGGCTTTACGATTTTGGCCGACTTCCTTGCTACAGGCTTAACCGTAGAATCCTTCGCTTCATGTCCTGGCCCGCCATAGGCAAGGCTCAAAATGATGAGCGAAGGGTTCACAATAGCCAATACACCGAACTTAAGGAACCAGTTCTGACGCTTGGTAACCATTTATCAATTTCTCTTTCGTACCGGGAATACGTGGTGTGTCACCACACCTGTCGTCGCCTGCATCATGGTTTGGGAGTCCCAAGCTGCAGATAGTTAACAGTTGTGCAATATTCATGCCTGCAAACAAACCACTTGCGTGACAAGCGAAACGACTCCCTGAGAGGGCAATCAGAAAGGCAATAGGCATCAAAGTAATTGATGCCTAATGAATGTCAAAAGATAATGACTTCCAGATAAGTCTGACGTAAATCAGACAGTGGATGCGTATGAAGACGAAGCGCGACTTTGAAGCTTTTTCCGTCAGGAAACATCCAGCCGCCTACCGACAATCGTGGTCAGTGCATGGCAACCCTTGGATTACCTACGCCTTAGCGGGTAACTTACGCGTCTTTTTGAAGTAGATATTTAGGACGGTTCCCAGAGCTGCAATCACCACGCAGTTGACCAAAAAGGCCGCCGTGTAGCCGCTGGCAGCTTTTATCTGTCCGAAGATGATTGGGCCGACCGCTTGCCCAACAAAGAACATAAAGGCAAAGAGGCTGACTGCTGTCGCTCGTAGCTCGGGCTTAAGCTCAGTTGCACGTGTTTGAAGCGAACCGTGCATCGCAAAGTAGCCAAGGCCGAAGAAGAAAATCCCACCAATAGCCATCCACCACTGGCCAAGTTGGCTCATGACTATACAACCCGCCGCAATCAACAACGAGCCGAATTGTGCGATTCCACCCTCTCCAAGACGTGTAACCAGCTTGCGGACAGCCGATGAATACACAAGTCCACCAACGCCGTACATCGCCATAATCAGGCCAATCTGCGTCGACTTCATCCATGGAAAACCGGTTTTGATCGCCGCGCCTAGATAAGCCATCGTCCCAAAGACAACACAACCCTCAATGAATACCGCCGCGAATATCGCCTGTCCCGCTGGCATCGCAAAGAGGTCAGCAAATGGCTTGAATGAGAACGGTTTGTCCTTTGCTTCTTCCGGAAACTGAATCGACTCATACACAAGAGCCCCCGCCGCAAGCACCGCGCTTCCACCAAACACCAGAAATGTCGTTCGCCATCCGAACAGGTCTTGCAATACTCCACCAAGCGAGCTGCTAAAAATCTGCCCAAGCATCAACGCCATCATGAAGCGCGCCAGTGCCACCTGCCTCACTTCATAGGCGATTTTGTCCCCGATATAGCTAAGAGACAGCGGAATAATCGCCGCGGCACAAACGCCCGTGATGAACCGCAGTGCGATGAATACGGCAAGATTGGGCACAAATGCACAGGCAGCCGTTCCCACAGCAAAGGCCATCAATGCCGCGCTCATCACCCTTAGCTTGCCAATACGATCTCCAAGTGGTCCGTAAAACCACTGACAAAGTCCGTAGGGAAATGCATACGCACTAATGGTCCACGCAGCCGTTTCTTCTCCTACGCCAAAATCCAGCGCGATGACCTTCAGGACTGGGTCGATAACCCGGGCATCAGCGGATACAAGAAAGGCGGCAAGGCCTAGAATCAACAACGATGCCCGATTACGTGTCATGTTTTTACTGTACACGCTGACCCTCCAATTCCGGAACTGAGGCCAAAATAAAGTGCGGATTCAGCGATGCTGGAACGCAACCGCAATGTCGTGTGACATCGGATGTGGAAACGTGTGCAGGACTTCACAGTTCTTTCGATGAACATTGCTGCAACACCCGGAGTCGCGATGTTGCGGGTTCGGGTGGGTTGACTAGCGGTATGACGTTCTCCCAGCTCCCTGCGTGACAACATGCATTCTGTCCACCTGAATGTGCCTGACCAACTGATGCGTGCCGTCGGGCCAGTAAATGACCGCGTCTACAGAATCATTAATCTTCCCCAAACCAAAGTGCAACCTGAGATCGCTCTGGTTCCCTTCGCCTGTACCCGCCTCTACCTGCCGGACCAATCTCTGAGATCCAACCTTTAACACGACCTGAGCACCAACGGCTGACCGATTAACCGTTTTGCCGTTGCCCACCAGCTGGATTCCGACCCAATGATTTCCCACCGGCACCGTCGCCTTAAACAGCTTTCCTCCACTGGCGAGCTCCAGCAGGCCATCATTGTCGATATCCCCGAACGCAGCCTGATAGGTTGGCTCGATACCACTCACTCCCGAGGCGGCAGTAACATCACGAAACCAGCACGCCCCACTGTTACGCAGCAGAACGGGATTATTTGGCCGCCCAAACGATGCCGTTCCGTAAACGGTTGTGAAAAATAAATCTAGCCGCCCATCATTATCGACATCCGCCAAGGCAGGACTGGCATACGACTCCTGATAGAACACCCCACAGGTCCCCAAATCATCAAACATAAACTTTCCAGCAGGTCCACGATTACGCAAAAAACGTGACTTCGGCTGGTCTCCGCGACTGTCTACATGTGCGAAGTTGCCTGCAAACAAGTCCAGCCAGCCATCATTGTCGATGTCCCCCCAAGCTGCTCCAATCGAATGGCCGCCGTCGAAGCCAACAGATGTAGCTGTTCCACCACGTTCCGGAGCAACATCTCGAAGCGTCTTGCCATCCTTGCCAACCACATAAAGATTGTTTGCCTGAAGGCGGTAGTTGGACATATAGATGTCTGTAACGCCATCACGGTCGTAATCCGCTGCCGTCACACCGCGTGTCCGAAAAGCTGCGACATCAGCAACCTTTGTAAATCCTTTGCCGGCATCGTTTCGCAGAAAGAATGTCGGATAGGTGATGCCACGGTCCCAGTCCTCGTACCCACCAATTACGAGGTCTACAAAGCTATCGTTGTTGAAATCGGTCCAACATGCACCGCGCGACACAGAGTCAGGGAGTGCCGGTAATGGCACATCAACAAACTTTCCATTGCCCGCATTGCGCATCAGCCGACGCTGCGACCATGAAAAAAGGTCAACATTGCCATCGTTATCGAAGTCTGCAGCCACCACATTGCTTGCTGATCCAACATTGGTGAACGTCTTCCCACGCTCGTTTCGCCAGATCACACCTCCACAAATGATGTCGGTGAAGTGGTCATTGTCGATGTCAACAAAACAGGCCTGGTCATTTGCAAGCTTTAGTCCAAGCGTTGGCGCGATGTCCTTGTAGGAATTGGCGATTCCAGCGGTTGTGGCATCGGATGTTTTCGATGCGGTGGCAAGCAAAGCAACGGCCAATGAGAGCCCGGCGATTTTCCGTAGAGATGGACGATGTACCATATGCCACTCTAGCCCACGCGTCCGGCATGCGTCATCCTTCGGCGGAGAAATTTGCTTGTCACACCCGTTACCGAATCGCTAGAATGCACCATGCCGGAAATTCCTCGCGCCGCTGTCCGCCTTGCCGCCCGTTGCCTCCCCGATCAAGCATCTCAGGAACGCTTCCTTTCCTGCATTGGTGCCGGATCCAGCGCTGAGCCCGCCCTGCTTTGGTTTGCAGAAACTGAACAATCTCCCTTCGAAATGCATGCCCCAGCGCCGTGGCAGCCACCATATGTCGACCGTGTGGATGTCACAACAAAGGTAGGATCGCACCCACTTCATGCCGACGGAGCCTTCTACTGCCTTGATCTATCGAGTGTGTTTGCCGGCGCCTGGGCATCGGTCTTAAGGTCAGACCACGGTTACTCGATCATCGATGTCTGTGCAAGCCCTGGTGGGAAGTCCCTGCTTGCGATGCGCGCTCTGGCCAAAAGCACCCTACACGCAAATGAGACGATTGGTAAGCGTGTTGGTGCGCTCAAGGAAAACCTAAAACGCTGTGGCATTACGGCAAATGTGACATCGACGGACCCGAAAGTCCTCGCAGATTTCCATGGTCCTGTGTTTGACATTGTCATCGCCGATGTTCCGTGCTCAGGCCAAAGCCTGCTTGCACGCGGGATAGACAATCCCGGTTGCTTTCACGATGTCAATGTCAGTAAGAACACTGGCCGACAGCGTCGGATTTTGGCCGAGTGTATCCGTTTATGTAAACAGGGAGGCTACATCGCGTACAGTACCTGTACGTACGCCCAGAGTGAGAATGAGGGTGTCATCGAATGGGGTCTGAGTAAGCATCCGGAATGTTCGACAGTCGAGATTCCGCTGATTCATGCCCATCGATCGCCTCTCAGCTCGGAGTTTTGCTATCGCCTGTGGCCGCACGAAGGCTTTGGCGCGGGGGCATTCCTGTCGCTAATCAAAGTCGGAGGAGACTGAACGTGACGTTAAAGTACGCTAATGCAGCGACCATAATGGCCAGCTTGTCACTGTTGATGGCCGGTTGCGGAGGTGCAGTTTTTACGGATGACATTGCCACAGGAAACGCACTGTGGACCAGCACAAGGATTTCGTCATACTCCTTCACGGTACAGCCGTACGGATTTATGTTGCCGCAAAAATACACGGTAGTTGTCACTGCGGATGGCACATCAACGGTCACGCCGCTTGGCGATTCACTGCCTCCCGGTCCGCAGCCAGTGTTTAGGTCGATGAATAGTCTTTATGCTCGTTTACGGGATGTTCGCCAGAATGGTGGTGTGGCAACGGTGAAATTTGATGTAACAGATGGCCACATAACAGAGTGCTACGTTGACCCATACCAAGAATTGGCTGATGATGAGATTGGCTATACGATTTCGGACTTCAAAGTAGAATAGGCATCGCGTATCGGTAAAACCTCTGACGGGATACATGCAGTGCATTCCGCCAATACACCTTGGTGATTCTCTCCGGCCGAACACACCTACGGCTGTTGAATCGTGGATGCATCCCTTCCGATAACTTTCACGACAAGGTTAATTTGACAGAACTAAACTTTCTGTGTATTCTGTGCTATACCGATAAAGCAAGGATGCTTTTCCGCTTGCCCACAACTTCCAGACTGGTAACTATTCAGGACATCGCTGATGAACTCTCCGTCAGCAAAATGACCGTGTCTGCCGTTCTTTCCGGAAAAGCCAGCCGCCTCCGTATCTCGACGTCAACTCAGGAACGGGTTAGAAACGCTGCAAACCGGCTTGGCTACCGTCCTAATGAAGTCGCTCGGGCTCTGCGGCGTAAGTCGACGAAAATTCTGGGATTCGCCACAGGGCACAAAGGGCTAACGACATCCGACCCTTGGGTGGCACAAATCCTGAGTGGATTGCAGGATGGTTGCCGCGAGGTTGGACACGACCTCCTCCTTCACTGTCATGCCGATGACACAACGGTTGAAAATGCATATGATGCTGTTCTGGATGGCCGTGTGGATGGCATTATTTACTATGGGCCTCCCGGGCACCCGATGACCGAGCGGATTCGCGAGCAGCGTCTCCCAGTCGTGGCCATTGTGGATGAGGTACCGGGGCTGCCTTGTGTCGCAGCCGATGACACATCCGGTGGAAGGCTTATCGCAGAACATCTCTTCGAGCGTGGACACACTCGGCTGCTGTATGCTCCTCAGTTGATGGACTCCAGCTCGGTATTGAACCGCGA
The DNA here is from genome assembly GCA_046075665.1 of Armatimonadota bacterium. Classification (GTDB taxonomy): domain Bacteria; phylum Armatimonadota; class Armatimonadia; order Armatimonadales; family Armatimonadaceae; genus CAIRTT01. The sequence continues at coordinate 7,715 of JBJTQN010000087.1, forward strand.
GGCTGCCGTCATTGCCCGTGCGGACGAGCTTGGATTGCACATCTCCAACTGGGGCAAAGTAACATCCGGGTCCGAACAGGCATTTCTCACACGCTGGCTTAATGTCCCACCAGACACCCGGCCCACGGCAATCGTTGCCTGGGACGATGAAACAGCGATTCGTATCTGGCGCTCTGCCCTAAAGCTAGGCATCCGCGTCCCAAGTGACCTCGCCATCACCGGCTTTGATGGCATCCCGACTCAGCTCGAAGGCATTTGTGACTTGTCCACCATTGCTGTCCCCTGGGGGGACGTAGCTAGACAAGGTATTCACGCGCTTCGCACCATTTTGACTTCCGGCTCTCCACCGGATCAGACGCAGATTAGGCTACCCGTAGCCCTGCGAGCCGGAGACACAACCTAATGGAAGTGTCTCACCCTGCAATGGAGATGTTTGATGGCAGTACTCTCGTTCAAATACAAACAAAGGAAAATCATGAAGAAAGCATTCACACTGATTGAGTTGCTCGTCGTGATCGCAATCATTGCGATTCTCGCAGCAAGCCTCTTCCCAGTCTTTGCACAGGCCCGTGACAAGGCTCGCTCCGCATCCTGTTTGAGCAACCTCAAGCAATGGGGCATCGCCGCTGGTATGTACACACAGGACTATGACCAGAACTTCGTTCCGCCATTCCATTACGGAATTCCAGCTACCGAAGATCCCGATATCGACTGGTGGGATGACCTCCTTCAGCCGTACGTCAAGAATCGTCAGATTGCACTTTGTCCATCTAAATCTTGGGAGCAGGGTTGGGCATCCAAGCGCAACAAGTGGTACGGCACTGGTACCACGAAAACCAAGCGGATGTCTTACGGTGTGAACACCGTTGAAGACTGGGGCGGGTTCGCACCAGCGTGGAACCCACTCGATCACCACGGTTTCCGAAATCCAAATCGAAGCGGTAGCCCGCAGGTGGGTCTTGGAATCTCCGAATCCGTCATCGGTGACCCAGCCGGATCTATCTGGATTTGTGATAACGACATGGGTGAGCTCTGGGCTGACTGGTTCTTTGACTTCAACCCGGATCCATGGGTGAAGGCTCAGTATGAGCGCCATAACCTTGGCTTCAATGCAGTCTATGCTGACTTCCACGCAAAGTGGAACCGCTCCGGTTCTACCAAGCCTTGTAACTGGACTGTTCAGGATGACTGTAACACCCCACTGAAGTAACCTCCAACAAACCACCCAAGATTGCTGCATCAATCTGGGTGGTTCCCTTATTCTGGAACGCACATGATGAAGAATCTAACTTTATTGCTGGCCACACTCGTGGTAACTGCAGGCATTCTCTCCGGATGCGGCAAATCTGAACAAAAACAGGAAGCCGAAAAGACATCCCAAATGTCTAAGTATCAGGAAATGGCTGCCCAGAGAGGCATGTCACGCGGCGGAGGCGCGGGCGGTGGCGCCGGTGCTCCGGGCCAAACGACTCCTGGCGCGCCGACTGGCAACTAGTCTCAGTGTCAAACAAGACGTCAAACATGAACGCGGGGGCGGTGCGGCAACGCATGCGCCCTCTCATCATCGGTGGTGCAATCCTTGCTGTCAGCTCCGCACTGTTCATCCGGCAAAACCTCAATAAACCATCCACCGGACTCGTCCTCTCACCATCCCAGATATCAGCCATCGAAGCTGCAACCGCTGCCGTTAAGGCCAATCCCAATGACCCATCAGCGCATTGGAAATTGGTTGCACTCCTGCAAGATGTTGAAAATGATGCTGCTCTTGCCACTGAATACATCACTCTCATCCGCCTCGAGCCGCAAAAACCGGAAGCCATCATCGGTATGGGAGAGCTCCTGCTGAAGGCGGGACGCTACGATGAAGCGCACGATGCATTCTCTCAAGCGACAACGAAGTTTCCAAATGACCAGATGGCTTGGAATGGCCTCGGAGCGACACTCTACGCCCAGAAGAATTACCGCCAGGCGGTAACTGCTATTCGCAAGGCCATCAAGTTTGCGCCCAATGATACGGAACTCCAAGGAGTCCTTGGATCTGCACTCATGGAACAAGTGATGCAGTTTCCAGACAGAGGCTCCTACAAGCGAGAACTTGCGGAAGCACGCTATCTCCTCGAAAAGCACTTACCCGATGCCAAACAACGCGGTGAAGTCCTCTACCGTCTGGGCCGTATTGCCATCATCCAACGTGATAACAAAGCCGCAGTTGACTACCTGACCCGGGCTCAGGAAGCTCTCCCCGATAAAGCAGCAGTGCCATTTTCACTCGCAACTGCCTACATCGGCCAGGGCCGCAGAGATGAAGGAATGCGCGTTATCGAAACGTCTCTCGTTAAATTTCCCAAAGAAGCCGCTCTCCATGACCTACACGGACAGCTTTTACAACGCACCGGAAAACCGGATGCCATGGATGCCGCAAAGACAGCGTTCCAGATGGCTGTGTCACTCAACCCAAATGTTGGTTCCTATCAGGAGCGCTACGGCACTGCCTGCCTCCGGGCTAACGATCTTGCAACAGCTACGACAGCGTTCGTAACGGCGAGCAAACTGAATCCTCACAAGGCATTTCCGTATCAACAGCTGGCGGTTGTGTTCAATCGGCAGGGACGAACACAGGATGCAAGGGATGCATCCAAAATTGCACAAGACATCGCTCACGATGAGAACCTTCTGAAACAGGCACAAAATCTGAGCATGGTTCAGCCGAAGAACATCAAACTGCTCTTGGTTCTCGGTGATCGCTACCGTGATCTTGGCCTGAAAGCTCCTGCAAAGCTCCAATACGAACGCATCCTTGAACTGAAACCCGGTCATCCGGAAGCCACAAAAGGACTTGAAGCACTCGGACCTATCGATGAACCACAGACGCCCTAGTATCCCAATCATCATAAGTTCACTCCTGCTTACCGCCTCTGGTTGCAATGAAACGCGTCCAATCCGGCATGAAGATGCAGTCGCAACAGTTACGCGCTCTGTTGCAGATGTTAGATTTGAAGACGCCACGCAAGCTGCGGGCCTTGACTTTGTCCAGCACTTTGGGGGCTGCGGTAAGTTCTATTTTGTCGAACAGGTCGCAAGCGGTGCCACAGTCATCGATGCCAACAACGATGGCAATATGGACATCTATTTCCCGGCACCCAATGCCCTCGGACCCTGCCAGATTCCAACGGATGCAAAACAGCGACTTTACATCAATGACGGTAATGCACACTTCACTTTAAGTCAAAACGCATTCGGAAACTCCAAAACGGACTATGGCATTGCGGCATCAACGGGTGACTACAACAACGATGGCTTTGCCGACATTTATGTCGCTTCCTATGGCAAGAACACTCTCTATAAAAACAATGGGAATGGCACATTTACCGATGTAACTAAGGCTGCAGGAGTGGCAGCTGGCGGGATGTCAACAGGGTCGGTTTGGTTTGATGCCGACCAAGATGGCGACCTTGACCTCTACGTCCTCCGGTACTGCAACTGGTCCGTCAAGAATGACATCAAGTGCCCCGGAGGCGCCTGCGGACCCACAACCTACAGTGCAGCCCGAAACATCTTCTACCGAAACAATGGAAACGGTACGTTCTCTGACTTCACAAAACAAACCAAGCTGGCAACGGAACAACGTCGAAGCCTGGGCGTCGCAGCCTTTGATGCCGACGGTGACGGTAAAACAGATCTCTTTGTTGCAAACGATCTGGGACCAAATTCACTGTTTCGAACGCTTGGAAACCTCAAGTTCGAAGACCTTGGGATGATGCAGGGCGTTGCCTATGGCATCACCGGGGCGACACAGGCAAATATGGGTGTTGCCATCGGCGACTACGATGAGGATGGCGATATGGATGTCACCATCACGACGTTCCAGAACGAACCGAATACGCTTTACCGTAACGATGGTGGCTTCTTCACGGATGTCTCCGGCGAAACGGGGATGGCTGCGGCAACCCTGCCCTATCTCGCTTTTGGGACCAGTTTTCTGGATGCAAACAACTCTGGCTGGCTGGATATTTTCTTCGCGGACGGCCATGTTTCCCCGATGTCAAAGACATTCGATGGGAAACCCAATTCGAAGCAACACAACCAGCTGCTACTGAACGATGGAGGAAAGCGCTTCTCGGATGCGAGTAAGGCACTCCCAGATGCCAATGTAAAGGTCCATCGTGGGACGGTTGTGGCTGATTTTGACAATGATGGCCTTGAGGACATCCTGATAACGGCAACGAATGACAAACCGACGCTTCTCCTCAACAAAAGTAAAGCTGGAAACTGGATCGCAATTGATCTGAAACCTGCGAACGGCTCGGCGACTCCGATTGGCGCAAAAGTTGTCGCCCACATTGGTAAGCGGACGCTAACGCTTCAGGTGATTGGCGGCGGAAGCTACGCCGGAGATAGCAGCAAACGTCTGCACTTTGGTCTGGGCAACGCATCAAAGGTGGACACACTTGATGTCATATGGCCATCCGGGAAAAAAGAGACCTTTTCGGAGATCACCACCAACCAGGTCAACATCATCAAAGAGCATCGTCAGGATTGAATAGCAACCGACTTGCATTTATACTAAAACCATGA
>JBJTQN010000088.1:0-19232 GCA_046075665.1 Armatimonadota bacterium
GGCCGGAGGCATTCCGCCATCCGGGTCGAGCGGCCGCACAGCAAGCTTTGTCCCAAGCACAACACTTGTCGCATCCGGATCACCGCTCGCAACTCCAAGCGTGAACGGATTGTCAGCAAACTTCGGATTGGCAATGGCACGACCACCTGCTTCCGAAAGCAATGGGAGCCCTGCAATCGTTGCAAGAAATAAACGACGGTTCATTTTGCCTTCCTTCCGGCTGCCACAGCACGTACGCCAGCATCCGGGTTATTCGTGATCACACCATCAACGCCATAGCGCTCGAGAAAGCGGCGAAAGACGTCAGGCTCATCATTAAATGTCCAAACAAACATCTTCATTCCCCGTGAATGCATCCGCTCGAGCACCACAAGACCCGCCGTATTGGGTTTGCCATCCTCTTCAATCGCGCTTCGATGCGGATTGATCCCATTCGCCCAAGCTCGCATGTCATCGATTTTATCCACACTGGGCAGCTCACCCGTAAGCCACATAAGGGGTAGCTGCAGGTTATGGCTATCCCGAAGGCACTTGAGGTGTGCATCATCAAATGACTGGATGATGTAGCCCTCAGTCGATGTATCTACCTTATGGCGTGCAAGCGTCTGCTTCAAAACGGGCTCTAGCGGCTTGCCTTGCTTTGCATGCCAATCAGGATCTTTGGTCTCAATCAGCAATGCCGTTCTACGTGAAACTGCTTTGTTCAGGCGCTGAACCAAATGAATTAGCTCATCAAGGGTCGCGATCTGATACCCCTGCATCGTCTCCCGTTCAGCCGCCTTGACGCGCCCGAAAACACTCAGCTGCTTGAGCTCTGCCAGCGTAAAATCGATGGTGTACCAGTGACCATCGGCCCGCTTCCGGTCCGGGAATCGCGCTGCGACATCCGTTGTCGTCTCAAGCGCAAGGTCATGCAGACAAACAAGCACGTTATCGCGGGTCAGGATGACATCCGGTTCGATGTAGTCCGCCCCTTGCGAATGTGCCAGCGTATACGCCTCCAGGGTATGTTCCGGGAGATAGCCACTTGCGCCGCGGTGCGCGACGACCGAGCGGTTACCATTCTGCTTGATAAGCTGAAAAATATGAATGTCCTCGAATTGCATCCTGATGTTTAGTTTTTAAAAGCCTTTGGAGTGAGTTTTCTCCCGGCCGCGATAGCAGAAAACCACTCTGCGGATCGCTCAGTAAACGGAAGCTGCATTTCCACTGTTGCAAGGTTATTGTGGGGGCTGTCCATCATTGGGGCGACTTCCTTTGGTCCGCGCAGCTGATTAAACATCGTCCAGATGCCATTTGGTGGAGTCACCGTATCGATAAATCCCATCGACACCAATGCCTTAGCCTTAATTCGCGGCGCGAAGTTAATGCCATCAACGTACGGGGCAACTGACATCGCCTTTGGGCTGCTCGCCCGGAAGGATGGATATCCTTGCTGATGTCCATGCTGAATACCGTTAAGGTCGGTCCCTGCGGGTACGTGAACAATCATGTGGGTAACGGCATCATGTAGACCTGCCACCGCGATGCTCTGCTGTCCGCCCATACTGGTTCCCGTAACGACAATTGTCTTGCCATCCCAGTCTGGCTGCTGCATCAGGTGGTCAACCGCGCGTACCCCCCGGAGGTACATTTCAACAAAGTAATTTGTGTTGCGATCTTCTTGATTGATGTCTGCGTAGTTCTTTAAAGTCGCGGGAAGGTTGTCGTAGTAGCTTTGCGGTTCGGTTGGCAAGACGTTATGTGGCTCGATATTGAGGACAACAAAGCCTTGCGACGCCCGATCTGTGACCCAGTCGCTCCAGAGGCGATACGGCGGGGATGCCCAAAGCAAAACAAGGACAGCCGGGTACTTACCTGGCTTGGATGGCCTTGCGATCTGGCCATGTACATTAGTGCCATTGATGTGATCGAGCTGGACGAGCGCATAGTCGACCCCGTTGCGTCCGCTGTCTTTAGGGGTGACTTTCGCATTCATCGGAAGCGCCCGTAACCGTGATTTCATGCCATCCCAAAAGGCATCAAAATCCGCCGGTCGCTGGTGCACTGGTTGAAGCTTTTCAGGTGAAACGGCTGCCCCAAACTGCCGAACCTTTCCACCAGGCTGCTGGAGATCAAGCATCAGCATTGTTGGCTTTGGAGCCGTATACACAATCTCTGCCGGGGTACCGGGGCCGATCACAATATCGCCCGATTGAAGCATTTCACTATTGTTCGCCTTCAGCGAATAGCGCACAACGGTCGGCGTCGCCCAGCGTTCAGTGGTTATCTTCCAACGAACGGTTTCCCCGCTGCGATAAATCCCGGATGCTTTCTGTGGCGTCACGGTAAGCGGCGTATCCTGCGCACGTACAGCTGGCGCCATCAACAACAACGCTGCCAGCCCAGCCATATAACCCAGCTTCGACATATACAACATCCCCCATAAATCAGGAAAACCCCCTCCGGATTTTTCCAGAGGGGGCATCCCACGTCGTTGTTAGACCAGCTTCCAGCCTTCTCGGTAGGTTGGCTTGATCAACTCTTCGATGCTTGCCTTCTCGTTCTCGAAGTCACGGATGTTCTTGACACGCATCTTCTTGGCATCCCACTGGACTTCCGGTCCATTGCACCAGACAGCGAGGTTGCCAACGAGTGCCATCCCAGTCAGGTCAGCACCGTAGTTCGGGAAGTTAGAGCGTGCTTCCTGTCCGCCACGGATAGCGCGAACCCACTCTTCGAAGTGGCCTGGGGAGCGGTCAAACTTGACTTCAGGGATGTCAACGCCACCGCTGACAACCTTGCCACCACTACCATAGTCGCCAGGGATATGAATCTTACCCTTGTCACCAATGATAAGAGTTCCGGAGGATTCCATCTTCTCGCCAACGAGGTCGGCCGGAGGCAGCTTGCCACCGTCGTACCAAGTCAGGTTGATCTCACCGCGCCAGCTGTTCTTAGGGTAGCGGTACTTGATGATGCTCCAGCTTGGGAAGACATCCTTGTCATGTCCACTCGTCTCTGCCTGAACCGTGACTGGATCCTTGAGGTCGAGTGCCATAAACGTCATGTTCATTTGGTGGCACGCCATGTCTCCGAGAGCACCTGCACCAAAGTCCCAGAAACCACGCCATACGAATGGGGCGTAACCTTCTGCATAGTCCCGCATCGGGCGTGGGCCAATCCAGACATCCCAATCGATGCTGTCGCGGACGGGCTTGGATGCGCCACGCTTGTGGCCTTGTGGCCAAACCGGGCGGTTGGACCAGACGTGGATATCGGTGACATTTCCGATGATGCCGGCGCGGACCTGTGCGGCTTGCATTCGGAGGCCATCCTGCGCCGTTCCCTGATTACCCATCTGCGTCGCGACGCGTGCCTTCTTTGCAATCTCCTGCATCTGGCGCGCTTCCCAAATCGTGCGGACAAGCGGCTTCTGGCAATAAACATGCTTGCCAAGAGTCATCGCAACAGAGCTTGCCGGATAGTGATGATGGTCTGGGGTCGTTACGGTTACCGCATCGATTTGATCGGCCATCTCAGAGAACATTTTGCGGTAGTCACGGTAAACCTTGGCATTTGGGAAAGCGCGCTTTGCACGTGCCATTTGAACATCATCCGGGTCGCAAAGGGCAACGATGTCACCGTTTTCGGCAGAGTCCATGACTTCGCCCCAGCCCTTACCTCCGACACCGATACATGCAAAGCGGATTTTGTCATTCGCCATGACAGGCTTCTTTACGGTGGGTTTGTCATCCCACGCAGCACGCGCTGGTGTGCCATCTGCGAAGACAAAGCCCAAGCTCGCAAGCGTCGTGCCTGCAATAAATTCCTTACGATTCGGACGCCAAGTGCGGCCTGATTCGCGCTCATCCATTTTTCAACATCTCCCAATTTGCCACATAACCGCGGCGAAGATCCCTGACAATCCGTGTCATCCCGTATTCCGCACAGACACCCGTGGTAGCAGGAACGGAAGGCACACTACAGCACTCCATCATCGGCGTGCAGCCAATCGCATTTTTACATGATTTAGGGACAATGTGATACCCATTCGATCAACTATTTCTGATGGTTTGCCGGAATCGTGGAATGTAACACCATAGAAAGTGTAAGGACAGGTACAACAGGGCGTGAATTCATCCAATAGTCAGAGTCCGCGGTTCGAAAATCGCCTCATCCACGAGAAGTCTCCCTACTTGCGGCAACATGCGCACAACCCGGTTGACTGGTGGCCGTGGTGTGAGGAGGCTCTGACCCTTGCCCGTAAACTGGATGTTCCCATCTTCCTTTCTGTCGGTTACGCGGCCTGTCACTGGTGCCACGTGATGGAGCACGAGTCGTTCGAAAACGAGCAGGTTGCTGAACTACTCAACGGACACTATGTTGCCATCAAGGTCGACCGCGAAGAACGTCCTGATATCGATGAAGTCTATATGACTGCCGTCCAGCGGATGACCGGGCACGGCGGATGGCCGATGTCGGTATTCCTGACACCGGATGGCCGCCCTTTCTATGGTGGAACCTACTTCCCGCTTCAATCCCGTGGTGGTCGCATCGGATTTATCAGCCTCCTCACACAGCTTGCCGCTGCCTGGAATGAGCGCCGACAGGAAGTCGAAGCTGTCGCGACGGCTGCCACGGATGAGCTGGCATTATCAGCCCGCCAGCGGCCGCTCGAATTAAAGGGTGACCGGCCGGATTCGCAGAGCCTTGCCAAAGCTGCCATTCAGGACCTCGCTGACCGCTTTGACCCGGATTTCGGCGGTTTTGGAGGCGCGCCAAAGTTCCCCCCGCATCACGCGCTGCGATTGCTGAGCACGTTGCTGTCAACGCAACCGGAAACCATTGCCCCGATGCTGGAGGACACCCTCGACCAGATCGCTTGTGGAGGTATCCATGATCATGTTGGTGGTGGATTTCACCGGTATGCCACTGACCGGCACTGGTTTACGCCTCACTTCGAAAAAATGCTCTACGACAACGCGATGCTCGCGCGCATTTATGCCCTTGCCGCCGAACCGCTTGGGCGTGAGAGCTTTCTCACTGTCGCCACACGAACCTGTGACTATGTCATAAGGGACCTGACCGATCCGATAGGAGCATTTCGCTCCGCCTACGATGCCGATGCAAATGGTAAAGAAGGTAGCTATACGGTTTGGGACTATGCGGATGTCACCCGGATTGCCGGGGATGATTTTGCCAAGCGTTACAACGCAAAGCTAGCGGGAAACTGGCGGGATGAAGCCACCGGTCATCCGGAATCGACAAACATATTGCATATCGGGTCCGGGATTGGAGATGTCCGCTACCCGGCTACAGACGCCTTGATGCTCTCGTCGCTCAATGCACTCCTCGAAGAGCGCAACCATCGCATACCGCCACTGTGCGACCACAAAGTGCTTGTCAGCTGGAACGGCCTGATGATTGGTGCGTTGGCAGCTGTCGGAAAAGTCAGCGGACGCGCAGACTTCATTGATGCCGCCATAAACGCCGCAAACGCCATCCTCAATCATGCTGTCATTGATGGACACCTTCGCCATAGCATTACCGAAGCGACGCCATCTCCCACGGCTGCATTCCTGGATGACTACGCTTTCTTTGCGGATGGACTTCTCGATTTGCATCAAGTAACGGGCGATGACAACTGGCTATGTGTCGCTAAAAGTCTCGCTGACCAGATGATTACACAGTTCACGGATACCGCAGAAGATGGCTTTTTCTTCACAAGTGAAACACTGCATGAACGGCTTATCGTGCGGACAAAAGACATCTTTGATGGTGCATTGCCAAGCGCGAACAATGTCGCGATGCGTGTCCTTCTCCGGCTAGGGGGCAATTACAAAGCGATTGCTGACAAGCATTTTGCAACGTATGCAGGTGTGCTCGAGCGTGCACCAAGTGGGACGGCAACGTGGGTGGATGCACTTGCAGCGTATGGAAAAGCCTCAGAGTTGACTATGACATCCGAGCCTGTACACTTGAACGTTGAACCGGGGACTCACACAGAAGTCAGGCTGATACTTTCAATTCCCAGTGGTTGGCATATTCCGCCGCGGCGTCCGGAAAGCGCCGGCCAAATGGCGACCATCTGTTCCCTAGAAACAATTTTGCCGGCAGACCTTGGTCCGATAGAGTACCCACTCCCGGTGCCGGTAAGCACTGAGACCACATTGGCAGCGGACCTAACCCTTGGCTACACGGGTACGATTGCACTGACGATACCCGTACACATAAATAGGGATGCACGTTCAGGGCATTTCACACTGACGGCAAGTGTTCGGACACAACCGTGTACAGAGCGTGAGTGTCTGGCCCCGTTGGTTATCACCACGGCGATCACCATTACGATTAACTAGCTCTGTAGGGACTCATCCAGCTGACCGCGGACGAATGTACGTGCACGGTGGAGACGTGACTTCACGGCTGCTTCACTGATGCCAAGTGCGTAAGCGGTCTCGCGTGCTGACAACCCCTGTACATCACGGCGCTCGTAGACATCCCGGTAAATCCTAGGCATTGTAGACATCACGCGTAGCACACAGGACTTTGTCTCGGCCTCGATAAGCTCCTGCTCAGGCATCCCCGTGTTTCCCGCCGGATCAAATCCAACATCCTGTAGCGTGCTCAGATGCATCACCGGGTGGAGCTGTTCACGCTTTCGCAACCGCCCGCATGTCCGCCGGGCGATGATAGCAAGCCACCCTTGAAACGCATCCGGGTCGCTCAGCTGGTGCATCGCTTTGTACGCATTGAGCAGTGACTCTGCCAGTACATCTTCCGCATCGTCCGGGTTTCCACACATCCTTACCATTTGGCGATAAACAGCATCTTTGTGGCGGCGTACCAGTGTGTCGAACTCCATGGTTACCTTAGTACCGGATTTTGGAACGAAGTGGTGGAGTCTCCGTTTGTAACATTTCCGATACCATGGATGCATGTCTAACTACTTTGGCGTCCGCGGCGAATACATCACTCTGGGTCAATTCCTAAAAGCAACCGGGCTTGCGCGTACCGGTGGTGACACCAAGGATATGCTTGCAACCGGTGAAATCCGCGTCAATGGGACCGTTGAAGATCGGCGGGGAGCAAAGCTGCGCCCTGGCATGACATTGGCGTTTCCCGGTGGAGAGACCTTTGAGCTTGTGACGGAGGATGAGGCGGCGGCACGGGATGCTGCAGACGGCGTTCCAAATGTTCCTCTTGAGGTTGCACCGGAATCCGCTGTGGATCAACAGGTCGTTGGAAAAGAGCGTCGATTCGAAGAAGGCAAGCCCCGCAAGCGTAACTTAGATGCGTCGGGACAGCCCAAAAAGGCGCACACCCAGACCGGCAAGTATGCTACCTACGGTGAGTATCAAAAAGAGCGACGCGCTCTTCGTAAAGAAGGACGTGAGATCCGCGCTCAGACCCAAAAGCCCGTTGCCAAGGACATCGCCCCCGGACCCCGCCGTGGAGCCAGCCGTCCCCGCTGATGGTCCAAGGTCGGGTAATGGCGTGTTGAATAATCGAATGGCCTGACGAACCACCCACGCATCAATTGCTACACCGCCGATGAGCAGGATGGTCGCAAAGACCCGCCCCAGGGTATCCGCAGTCTTTGTCCCGTTAGTGCTCATCAGCTTTATCATACGACCAGCATTGCCTGCCTCGCACCCGCAATCAATATGTGTCCAGCCCAAGCGCACCGAGAATCCGCTCCATCACCAAACCACTCGTAATCGCCGAAACGCGCATACGGGCGATGTCTGTACCGTAAAAGGCCACAATGGGAACAATCCACTGAAACAATGGCAACAGGTAAGCTGCGTCACTTGGCTTGTCCCCGACACGGGCAGCGGCGAGTTTGCGGACCGCGGATGTGAGCTTGAGTGCCCTTACTAAGCGGTCTTCTGCGCCATCTGCCAGCGCAGTATCGATGGGTCCGTAGATTGGTCTTTCCAGCAAGGCAGCGATCGTCTGCAGGAGTCGCTCTTCATCACCCGGCTCACTGACGCGCGACCACTGGAGCAAGCCAATGGGCTCGAGGCGGGCAAAATCGCTGGCGACGTTACGCGTCTTGGTTTCTGAAAAGTCGATGACATAAAGGTTTATGCGCTCATCCACTAGGATGTTATTGAGGTTTAGATCGCCATGCGTGATACCCGCAGGCCAGTCCACCGTGAAATCGAGAAGGTCATTGTAGCGATGTTTGAGAAACCAAAAGGGATTGAGGACATCCCGGCCAAGCATCTCTGAATACACCCTGGGGGTATCAGGATCTATCCCAAGCACATCACGGCCAAGCTCGGGAAGGGATGGAAAGAGCCCGCGGACATCGTGATCACGGAATGGCTGAACAGGCTGAATACGGGCCTGGCCGTACCATGGTTCAAGGACATTGCCGGTGGTTTGCTCGATGATTCGGATTGCTTCATCGATATCACCGTATAGATAAATGTCTTCCAGTGGCCTAAGCTTGGACTCGACCCCGGTGATGCCTAAAAAGTTGTAGCGAAGCCCAGCGTAATCGCCATGTTCCGCCTTGCCAAACAGCACGGTTGAGTTGTTCAGAATGAAGGGCCGAACCGCGAGACGATACGCTTGCTCTTCACGCATCGAGATGGCATAGGGACTAATTTTTAAGACCGTCGGTAATGTCCGCCGGCCCTCACGGTCGTAGGTAACGGCTGCAAATGTGGATGCGGTAAAGCCACCGGTGAGGCGCTTCAGGCGAACGCGTGCTTCATCCGTAAAGATTGACCGCACGATAAGCTCCCAGCTTGGATGAAGAGGCTCATCGATTTCAATCTGCAGGCGATCCTCTGCACCATCCCGAACCGCAGGATTGCTCTCAAACCAAGTCCGGAAGCCGGTTAGCTCTGTGTTCGCATCCAGCGGGCGCACAGTGAGATCCGTTGCTTCCCCAAGCGCGGTCAGCGATGCCTCCGCGGTAGATGGAAGTGCATCAAGCTGGCTTCCAGTACCGATGAGAGCCAACCAGCGGTCATCCCGAATGCCGTTTGTACCGATTGCCACGGCTGGTTGACCACCAATAGTGCAGTGAATGATTGCGATGTAACTATCAGCGCCTCGGGATGCCGCAAAGTGATGTAGGTCCCGCTGCAGGTTACTGACTCGGATTGTGCGGGAGAGGTCATAAATGTGCGAGCCGTTTCCGGTAATACGTGCTGCCCATTTTGCGAATGCAAATGTCCGTTCAGGCGCGATGCTTGCAAGAACATCCGTACCAGCGCCGGGAATGCCCACTGCGATTAGCTCCCCTGTTGCGACAAAAGTGCTCTCATCCGTTGTCTCGTCCGGCGCCAATCCGCCGACCCCAAAGGCAAATCCAAGCTCGCTTAGGCTGATCGGGAGGATGTTTCCATTGGCATCAAAGATTGAGATTCCGAGAGGGTATGCCCCTTATGAGTGTTGATAAACAGCACCGCTGGGCGTCATAAAACCGCTGGCAGGACGTGCTGTGGTGATGCCTGCCAAGGCTTCCGCTGCATCATCAAGGGTCGGATAGGCATCCCAGTGCCCGAGGAGGCCGGTGACATTCATGACATCACGTACACTTGGCGTCATCCCCATCAGAACAGGCTTTAGCCCAGTGGCTCGTAGAGCTTTGTCAAGCTGGAGCAGCGAACGAATTCCAATACTGGAAAGGTAGGTAACGCCACTGATATCAAACACCAATGGGATATGCGATTGCTCTACAGCCCATGCATCTATGGCTGCTGCGCCGACGGTATCGAGGCGCCCGCTGAGTCCAAGAACTTCAATGCCATTGTGACTTGAAACGGTTATCGAAAGGGACATGAATTTACTGCTCTTGAAAATCTGTGCATAAGCATTACCTGCATTCTACTTGCATGCCCACAACCGATATGCCGGGCTATGAACGATTATCTCTGCATCCTCAGGCCGGCACGGGAAGGATTTGTGGATGCTCCAACCGATGACGAAGTCGCAGCGGTGCGGGCACATTTTGCGTATCTTCAACAGCTCACGGCAGCTGGCATTTGCAGGCTCGCCGGACACACGGATGGCATGGGGATGGAAACCATTGGTATCGTCCTCTACCGTGCAGCTACCCTAAGCGATGCCACCGAACTCGCAACGAGTGACCCGGCCGTGGCACAGGGTGTGATGACGGCTTCGATTCATCCCTTCCACCTCGCACTCTTGGCTGATCGCCTTATTGAGTAAACGTAACTACGCCCGTAGCAGTGTTCATGGTCGCAAATGGGCCAACTGGTAGCGTCAACCTGCGCGGGATATGACCATACGGGTACCGGGTATAAATGGGAATGTGCTTTGGAACAAGCATGTCAGCAACCAGCGGCACCTTCTCGCTAAGTTCAACATTTTTGGCATCATCATCCGTGTTAAAACTGCCCAAAATCAATGCAGAAACCCTGTCCAATGCACCCGAAAGTTTGAGGTGATTAAACATCCGGTCGATGCTATAAACATCCTCGCCAATATCCTCCAGCACAAGAATCGCACCTGACAGGTCTGGAATGTACGGAGTCCCGATGCCTTCCACAAGCAGCGACATGCACACCGGGATCAGCCGGCCGGTGATGGTCGCCGGGTTTGGCCGCGCACCCACAACACCCAGCTGCGTGCTATCTGGCGTTGGCAACGTACCAACCCCACCGCTGCCAGTAAGCACAGTAATGGCATCGAAAAAGCTTTGCTCTGAAAACGGATCCAACGATGCCTGCCCAAAGCCATCCACGGCGGTACACATAATCCCGCTGAAGCTCACAATCCCGGTTTGAGCGAGGATGCCCAGATTGAGACTCGTGATGTCCGAGTACCCCACCAACGGCTTTGGATCACGGAGAATGCTTGTGTAATCCAGAAACGGCAATAACTGCGCACTTCCATAACCGCCTCGCGCCGCAACGATTGCATCGACGTTGGAATCCTGAAGCAAGCCATTCAGGTCGCTTACGCGCGCATCGATCTCACCGGCAAGATACGAAAAATCTCCATGGATGGCTTCCGCATTGGGCGCGACTACGACTTCATAGCCCCGCTCACGCAAGGCATCCGCAGCGACACCTATGCTTCCGGGCTTACTTGGTCCGGCAGGTGAACAAATGCCAATCGTGCCGCCTTTCGGTAATGCGCGCGGCCAGCGGATATTGCGGGGTTGGATGGTCTGCATGAGCAGATTCTAGGCCAGACACCAAGGCGTAGCACATTCTTTCGTGGCCGCCATCGGTACAATCGAGTATGCAACGTACGCAACGTGACCCAACCCGCCGCCGAGTTCTGCTATTTTCCATCGATGGCTGCCGACCGGATGCGCTTCAACAAGCCGATGCCCCCACGATTCACGCGCTTGCCGCAGCGGGTGCTGTCGCTTGGAATGCCCGTACCGTGATGCCAAGCTGTACCTTGCCATGTCATACATCGATGCTCCGCGGGGTCGATACGCCACGCCACGGGATCACGAGCAATGATTTCCACCCCTTAGTTCGGCCCGTTCCAAGCCTGTTCGAACACTGCAAAGCGCACGGTCTGCGCACGGCTTTCTTCCTTAACTGGGAACAGCTGCGTGACCTCGCCGGACCTGGATTTGTAGATGTCGGTTGCCACCTGGCTGAAGCTATCGAACCCGGTACGGATGAATGGATTGCCGATCGTGCGATTGAGCAACATGCATTTGCGGATGCTGACTTCACGTTTGTCTACCTCGGTCATACAGACGAAGTCGGGCACCGTCATGGGTGGATGTCAAAGCCTTACATGGATGCTATCGCGGGTGCGGACCGCTGTATTTCGCGTATTCTCGATGCCTGGCAGGAGGCTGGCTGGCTCGAACACACCACGATTTGTGTTGTCAGTGACCACGGTGGCCATGAGCGAACCCATGGTACCGACCATGATGATGACATCCTGATTCCATTCATTTTGAGCGGTGCCGCTGTGCGACGAGGGGTACAACTCGGCGATGACATCCGGGTGTTCGACACCTGCTGTACGCTCGCCCACATCCTAGGGCTTCCACAGGACAGGACATGGGAAGGCCGCGTTGTGCTGGAGGCTCTGACCGACTGATATGGGCGATCCATTGAAAGAAGGGAAGCTTGCACTCGGAGTGCTTTCGCTGGTAGCCGCAACTACTCTGGGCGTGCTGGTCTTTACGGGTGGCCTCAATCCATCCGACTATAACCCCTTCCCGAAAAAGCGGGAAGTCACCGACATTGAGCGCCTTGAAGAAATGCGCCTCGATTTTGCCGAGGGTCGCTTTGATGCTGCGCTTACAACTGCAACCCGTCTGATTGGGTCGATGCCAGATAACCCGGAACCTCCCAAGCTTGCGATTGCCTGTTATCTTCGGCTCCATCAGCCGGGCAAAGCGCGTGAGCTGGCCCGGGATTGGGTGCGCCGTTCTCCGGATGACTTCACCTTTCAGCTCGCAGAGGCGCAGGCAAGCATGGAAATGGGCTTGATTGATGAAGCCCGTGCGACGCTGGAGAAGATTCGCGAGAACCCAAAGGCTGCGCCGGTCGAAAAAGATGCAGCGCTAGCGATGATGGTACAGACGGATTTGGTCGGTGTTGCGAGGGCCGGTGCGCCGCCGCCCGCCGACCCGATGCCCGAGAGGCCACCCGGTCGTCCACCGTGGTTAGACATGAAGCCGGATCCCAGTGACAAAATCCGCAACGGCCGGACTCCATTCAAGTCTGGAGGCGAACCGGGCCCTATACGCGGTGACGATAACTAAGCGGTTATCGAAATCGTTGCGGTTGGTGTATGGATTGCACCATCCGATGAGCCCGTGATGATACGCGGTGTCTTACCGGTTTGTTCTGTGTAAAGCCTTGCGATTTCGGCCGGAAGCGAGCGTGCAAACTTGCGCTGCACAAGGACACAGACCGTGCCTCCACTACCCCCACCCGTGATTTTCGCGCCAGCAACATGCCCAGTGATTGCGTGTTCCATCGCCAGATCAACCAACAAATCAGTCTCAGGCGTCCCGAGTCCACATGCCGAGTACGAAACGTGGGCATCAATCATATACGCGCCGGCAGCCTTAAAGGCTTCCTCTGTGCCATCCTCGACGCAGTCGATAAAGGAACGCACGCGGCGATCCTCATAAATCGGGTGCTCGGATGCCGCGCATACACGGAATGTGACATCGGGGTTGACTTTCGTAACCGTATCCGCGATGCCGCCGAAGCGCGCGAGAAAGTCAGCGCCCAACATCCGTTCCGGCAGTGAGTCGGCTGCCGTCAATGCGCGGTACCAATCGATATTGCATCGACAGAGATAGTTATTGAAAGACTCGCCAGCGCGCTCACTTATCATCCGGAGACCCATAAAGGCACCGACACGTGCTTCTGTGTAACCGTGACCGCTAACACTGTGCTTTACACCGGAGTCGATGCCGAAGACCGCCCAATCATCGGGGAGGCGGCTGGTCCCTTCGATTGTATGTGGCTGACATTCGAGGCGCAGGAGTGCATCCTTTATGCCTGCAACACACGTAACCTGGTCCATGATGCCGCATGGTGCATCGAGGAGGTCATTCTCAACCCGTTGGCAGAGACGGGCCATGGTCATCGGTTCCATGTCCGCCCCCGAAGCTCCGCAAATCGCCCGCATGGTTGCGACTTCGACAGCTGCGCTACTGGAAACGCCGGCACCAACGGGGACGTGCGAGGATACAAAGAGCTTCCAACCCTGCCCCTGGGGGGTATAGCCAGCCTCAGTGGCAAAGAGGACAGCGCCCGCCAGATAGCCAGCCCACTTTTGTGGTTTTGGAAGAGAGCGGAGGTAGGTTTGCAGGCTTGAAACACTTACGCAGACATCCAGCGGGAATGTCACTTCAGAGTCAAGGCCGTTTTCGGCGGCATCTGCCGTTCGAACAACGATGGTTGGTTCGCTCGTGCGTTGTGCAGCCACGCAGCAAACTGCGGCGATCGGCATTTCGGCCACGAGTGAGCCGCTATAGTCGGCGATTCCACCCATCACATCCAGCCGTCCAGGTGCGCGAGCGAGAGTGACATCCCCGGGTGCGAAGTATTTCGCTGCCAAGACGATGTCTTCAAAGCGCATTAAGTCGGTGTGCATCATGAGCGGAATCGTTTCATTCGTCACAGAAATTTATGGATGGAAGGTGGCTCCGCGGGTGTAGTTGCCATCCGCTTCGCGAACGTACTCTCGCAGCTCTCCATTGCCGATTTCAATACCTGGTGCGGCTTCATCGGACATATTTTCGAGGTGCTTGACGAGTGCGCGGAGAGAGTTACCGTGTGCGGCAATCAAAACAGTCTTGCCTTCAGCAAGGGCTGGCTCGATGGACTCTGCGAAGTAAGGCAGAACGCGCTCAGCGGTGTCTTCAAGGGATTCACCACCCGGTGGGCGTTGGGCGTAGCCACGACGGACAGCCTGGATGGCATCTTCTCCGTACTTGGCCTTCATTTCGGTCTTGTTCTTACCTTGCCAGTTTCCGTAGAAGCGCTCATTGAGGTGCCAGTCTTCGGTTACAGGGGTGCCTTGAATACCGGCGCCATCCATGACGAGCAGGAGGGTTTGCTGTGCACGGACAAGGCCGCTGGTGAATGCGATGTCGACGTTATAGACACCGGCGATCTTTACGCCGACAGACTTAGCATCGAGCTTGCCCTTTTCAGAGAGGTCGATGTCTACCCAACCGGTGAAGAGGTCGAGGGAGTTCCAAACGGATTGCGTGTGTCGGACGAGCAGGAGTCGTCCCTTTCCATCGGCGTGCACGTGCGCGTTTCCTTTCGAGGTCAAACAAGGGGATGTCCCGCATCGGCGGGCGCTTTACAAGGGGTATGTTACCACCGGACGAATTCTGGATTCGAGCGGTGCGTGGGAGTCATCGGTGGAAGTTGACAATTACGGGAAAGCACCCGGTCAGGATTGAACGGGGGCCGGAGAGCAATGATTCTTGATGTTCGGGAGCGACCTACACCAACAAAGGCTTGATCACATCTCCAAAGACATCCGTGAGGCGGAAGTCGCGTCCCTGGTAGCGGTAGGTCAGCTTGGTATGCCCAATGCCGAGAAGGTGCAGAAGCGTCGCGTTGAGATCATGGACACTGACGGGGTTTTCGGTGATGTTGTAGCCGTAGTCATCCGTGGCGCCGTATGTGGTGCCGCCCTTGATGCCTGCGCCAAGCATGAACATCGAGAAACACCTTGGATGGTGATCACGGCCATACTCATTCACCGAAAGCGAACCCTGCGAATAAACCGTCCGGCCAAACTCGCCGCCCCATACGACAATCGTATCTTCTAGAAGCCCGCGCTCCTCAAGGTCCTGAACGAGAGCCCACGTTGGCTGGTCGGTGTCGCGCACCTGCCCTTGAATCGCACCCGGGAGGCCGCCGTGGTGGTCCCAGCCCATGTGGAAACACTGCACCATCCGGGTACCGCGCTCACACAGACGTCGGGCCAATAAGCAGTTTTGGGCAAAGCTTCCGGGACGATGGACATCCGGGCCGTAGCGCTCCAGTGTCTTCGCCGACTCACCGCTAAGGTCGGTCAGCTCTGGAACGGATGCCTGCATCCGGAAAGCCATTTCGTACTGCGCGACGCGCGTATCGATTTCGGGGTCACCCACAACCGTGCGGCGCTTGTGGTTGATTTCCGCGAGCTCATCAAGCATCCCACGGCGAGTCCCGCGCGCAACGCCATCCGGGTCGCTTAGGTAAAGCACGCGCTCGGCGGCATTACGGAATTTGACGCCTTGATGCTGCGTCGGGAGGAAGCCCGCGCCCCAGAGGCGGTCGTACAGCGGCTGGTCATCCGGGCGACCTGAGCCACGGGATGTCAATACAACATAGCTCGGCAGGTCTGCGTTCAGGGTACCAAGACCATAAGCAAGCCAGGCTCCGATGCTTGGGCGCCCCGCGAGCTGCGAGCCCGTCTGGAGAAATGTGACCGCCGGGTCGTGGTTGATTGCATCCGTGTGCATGCTGCGGATGAGACACATTTTGTCGGCCAGCTTGCCGATGTTTGGGAGGAGCTCACTGAGTTCCATCCCGGATTTTCCGTACTTTTTGAAGCCAAACTTACTGGGCGCTACAGGAAACATCCCCTGCCCCGCGGTCATCCCCGTCAGGCGCTGGCCCTTACGAATCGAGTCAGGGAGGTTTTCACCGCGCCTGTCTACGAGCATCGGCTTCGGATCAAACAGCTCATACTGGCTGGGAGCGCCGCTCTGAAAGAGGTAAATGATGCGCTTGGCTTTGGGTTTGAAGTGCGGGACGGTCGGCAATCCACCGATGCGCTGTAGGGGAGGCGCACCGTGTGCGTACTCGGCCATCAGGCCTCCAAGTGCGGCGACCCCGATTGCGCTTGCAGAATTACGAAGAAACGTGCGACGGTTCAGTGCATCTTGTGCGGCAAGCAGGTAGTCCATGTGTGATTTTCACACAAAATGCGCATCCACCGCCACCAGGGATACGTGTAAGAATTGTTTCCATCGGGATGTTCGATTTTGATGTCACATTTACGCAACGTAATCTGATTAAACGCAGGAAACAAAACAACATGACACAACTAAGCAAAAGTCCATTTCTTGGGCAGGCAACCGGTGACCGCATCGGCGGTCCAATCCGCATGGCACTCCTTCTCGGAAACTGCATCGGGGATCAAGGGAGTCTCGACACCGCCGAGCTGACAAAGCGCTACCTTGCTTGGTATCGCACGGATGCCTTCGACACTGGTCCGGTTTGGAGCGCGGTATTCGACCAGATTTCGGCTGGGGTTCCTGCCGAAGAAGCGGCGAAGAGCGTGGATCACCTCCTCGGAGGGATGACTGCCGGGGCGAACACGGCTCACCGAGCGACGGCGATTGGGTGCGCAGCGGTGATCCCGGATGCCCTTGTCGCAGCGGAGGCCCGCCGCGAGGCCAAGCTGACGCATTGGCATGCGGATGCCGGAGAGGCAAGCGCCGCAACGGCATTGATCATCCGGTCGATGTTGCGGGGTGCAACGCTCTCAGCTGCGATTGGAGTCGCAAGCGCTGCGACATCGGGGCAGGTCAGCGCCTTGCTCAGCCAGCAGACCATCGATTCGAACTACCTCTCAAATGGAGGATACGCACCAAAGACCCTTGAGGCCGCCCTGTACTTTACACAGACAAGCACCAGCTTTGCAGATGCCATCCGTCGGTCGATTCACTTCGCCGGGCCATCAAACTACTGTCCTGTACTGGTGGGTGCCTTTGCAGCATTGGAGTTTGGTGTCACAGCAGTTCCGGGCTACCCAGTGGAGAGCGTTCTGCTCGAACCGGCTGCGACAACATTTGCGCGGCTTTGGAAAACCTAAGAGGTCAGGCTTTTCAGAAATGGCAGGGCTGTGCGGTATGCGCGAAGCGCATCAACATCGAGATCAGCGGTTGTGATTCCGACGTCGGCACCTGCCGTTGCCAAGGCATCCCCATTCCAATCCACACAAATCGATGCACCCGGAAAGGCATAGCCCGGGTCAGAGCCAGTGCGGTTGATACCGGCAACAAAGCACTGGTTTTCGATGGCGCGGGCGGTCAGAAGGCGTGTCCAGTGATGGATACGTGCGATGGGCCAGCTCGCGATCACCAGCATCAACTCGGGTTGCCACTGTGCTGCGGCGGCACGGAAGAGCTCTGGAAAACGCAAATCGTAGCAAATAAATGGCGACACGCGGATACCATTCCAGTCGAAGACAACCGGTTTTTCACCAGCATGCCAGATCTCTCCGCCGTGCCTGAATGGCTGCTGTTTGACATAGCGGGCGAGCAGATCACCCGTCGGCCCGTGGACAAGTGCGACGTTCTGGCTATCTTCAATCGTGCCGGAAACCAGTGTGACGCCTAACCGGGCTGCAACGCCGGCAAAGTAATTACGATCGGCTTGGTTGTTGTCTGCGGCAAAGTCGCGGTTATGCGTAAACCCGGTCAGACATGTTTCCGGAAGTACCACCAAATCGCCTGGACATATATCATCGTTTGCAAGGAGAGTGTCAATCGTGTTGCGGTTCCGCTCGGGGTTTTCCCAGATGATGTCCCATTGGACCATATGTAGCTTCATGCAGCATTCTAGGCCTTATGCAGCAGGAACATCTACCGGTTCGAAAACGACGACTCGGTGTTCTACACAATCCACCACGTATATCGCACCAGCCGAATCCACTTCCAGCCCACCAAACCCCATGATTTGCCCGTTCCGCAGACCTTTCGAGCAAAACGAATGTAGATGCGTGCCATCCCGTTTGTATATAGAGAACCGCCAGTTACCGGGATCAGCGATCAGGAAGCGGTCGTTCGGGAGGAGGCGGATGCCACCGGGATGCCAAAGTTCACCGATGGCATGCCCGGGTTCGCCGAGGGAAAACAACGGCGTGTCATCCTTATCAAAAACGTGGATTAGCAAAGGCTTTCGTTTGCCAGTCAGACGTTCAGCTTCTTCTTCCTGAACATTCCAGCGTCCCTGGTACCCCTGGTCGCCATCCGCGGGCATCCCGCTTACAACCCACAACCGTCCCGCTTCATCCTTTTCTATCGACCCAGGACCGCCGGCAAACTCTCCCAGTCCACCGCCGCGTTTCCCAAGATCTGGGATGCGATTTCCGTTTTTATCAAAGCGCCGGATGATTTGTTGGAGGCCATCAAGGACCAGAAGCCGCCCCTGTGCATCGAGGATAAAGTCAGCGGGATGACCGGCTGGAAGATAGACCTGACTTAAGTAGACACCCTCTTGGTTGAACTGCTGAGCCCTACGGTTGTAAATATCTCCAACCCAGACAGTGCCATCATCCACGACTCGGATTCCGCCTACTTCGCGAAATTCTCCTTCATCCCGACCTTCATGCCCCCATGTGAGCGCCCAGTTACCATCCGGATGAAACTTGGTAACACGGTTACTTTGATGCTCAGCAATGAACAGAGCGCCATCTTGTGAGATGGAAATCGCTCCACGACGGTTGAGTGTCCCTTTTCCAGTTTCTTTACTCGACCAGTACATCTGCGGCTCGCCAGCTGTATTGAAGACAGAAACCGCTGCATTTCCACGGTCGGTGACATAAATCGCGGATGGCGTCACAGCGATGCCAACTGGTTGGTCAAACTGACCGAGTTGATTGCCAAAGGTGCCAAACGAGAAGAGAAAGCTGCCATCCGATAGGTAGACTTTGATGCACGCACCTGCGGTGTCAACAACGTAAATCCTGTCTAGAGCGGGGCAGGCGGCGATGCCTTGCGGGTTGAGGAGGAGTCCACCATCCGTTCCGAAACC
>JBJTQN010000089.1:0-11050 GCA_046075665.1 Armatimonadota bacterium
AGCCGGTGTTGCAGCTCTGCTGATTGCATCCGGATGTCCAGCTGCCGATGTATATGGTGCAATGGCGAAGACCGCTCAACCTGCAGCGGATGGTCCTGACTTGAAAAAGTACGGTCCTGGTATCCTCGATGCTTATTCTGCAGTACTTCCGTATGCAGATCCTGATCCGGTGGTTGAATTGGTCGGTGGCAATGGTGTCGACCGCGGAACAACGTACTTCCATCAAGCTCCTCTTTCGGTGACGATGGTTGGTGTCTCGAAGATTGTCGGTAGTGGAGCGGTGGCTCCTGCAATTAACGAATCTGATGTGACAGTTGAGGTTCAGACTGTCGGTCGTAATCCATCCACCCTTAAGACGTATGTAGGGGGTCGAAGCGGCGCAGGCCACTTTGATGTCCCGACGCTGAGACAGGGGGATATCAAGGGCAAGACCTTTACGGTTCAGGTACCGCGTGATGCTTCAGAGAGCGTCCAGTTGGGTGCTGGGCAATACCGAATAGTTGTTAAGGTTGCTGGTGTCGAAAAGAATGTCCAGTTCATTACGGTTGTAGATAAGGTGCTTCCACGGGGTAGATCCATGGTGGCAGTCCCCTACAAGCTCAATTCAGTGACGTCGGTTACACCTGAACGAGGTCTATTTGGCCTTGCACCATCGTTCAGCATGGCTCGGTACAACCCATTACGTGCAAGTGGTGAACAGGAGTATTCGACCTACGCTGATGGAGTGGTCAATGTTGCAGCAGTCGGAGTCAATGGTCCGTTCGCAGCCCGCTTAGTAACAGCGGGTACTCCTGTGACGTTTGAGCAGGGTAATCCATCTGCTTCGATCAGCCCTATTGGTAATGGGTACTGGTTGAATCTTGATCGTGCAACGGTACTGGATACAACGCAGCTGCCTACTCCTGGCGTCTCCGGTTCGACACCTTTGGCGCTTGATTCGGTGGGCATCAAAGTCTTTGCGGGTAACGGTGGATGGAACATGATCGGTGCTCCGTTCCTGTTCCCAGTTGACTGGAATGCCGTCAGTGTAGTTGCTGATGGAGTAGCTTATTCTCTCGGTGATGCCGTACAGATGGGTTACATTTCCCCGGTATTGGTCTCGTACGTCAATGGTGACTATAGTTACTCGGTTGCACCAGCTGGTCGTTTAGAGCCATTCCAAGGTTACTGGATTAGAACCTACCGTGACGTTACTCTTGTTGTTCCTCCATCGGCTTCCCAAGGGGCTGGTCGTTCTGTTTCCAACAGTGTTCAGTACGGTCTGAAAATAGGAGCATTTGTAAAGGGTGATCGTGATGCCGAGAACGTGATTGCTGTTGCCCAAGGTGGTAAGACCGGTGGCGACAAGCATGATGTGACTAAGCCACCTTCTGCGGGTGGCGATGTATACGTTCGAATTCTTGATGAACAATCCGGTTACACGCGATCTCTTGCGTACGATGTTCGTTCAGCTGATGCAACAAGAAAGACTTGGACGGTAGCTGTCTCTGCGATGAAAGACAATGAGATGGTCACGTTGTCTTGGAACAAACTTGGATCGAATGGACGAAGTGTTCGATGGTCTGTCGTCGATTTGGCGACTGGTCAGAAGATTTCCGCCTCCGACAAGAGTCAACTGCAGTTTATGGCAGGTGCGGCTGGTTCAACGCGTAAGTTCCAATTCGTTGCTGATCCGATTGGTGCATCTGGACCTCTCGCAGTCACAGGTGTTCGTACGGTTCCTAGCCGTGCTGCAGGTGGCGTAACGGTTAGGTTTAGTACTACTAAGGATGCAACGACGACTGCCGTTGTCACTACTGTGACGGGTAAGATTGTCTCTAACGCCTTGGGCGTGACCCGCTCGACATCCGGTGGTGACGTTACGTTGCATTGGGATGGCAAAGGTGCAGATGGCTCGGCGGTTCCTGCTGGCCCGTATCGCCTGGAGATAAAGGTTGTCGGTGGTGACAATGAACAGGTGGTTGTCCACAGAATGGTTCAGGTCGTCCGCTAGGTATTAGCTGCCATTTGGCGGCTTATACCGTTTGTTTGCATGATGTAAGAGGATTCATCCATGTCGATTGATTGGAATGGTCATAGTTTCGGGTCTGCTCGAAATGCAAAGCGCTTCGCAGCAATCGTAGCAGGTCTCGGCCTTGCAGGAGTGTGGTCTGTTACGCCTGTGATGGCTGACACGATAGGTGGAGTTGGTTCGTCCATTCCTTCTGTACCTAATCCGTATCCGGCGACTCAGGGTACAACACCAGCCCTGTGGGGTTACATCGGTAATGAGCACATCTTGGTCTCGATGGGTTATATCAATACTCTTTCGCTATCAAGCCCGAGCATTACCCTTACCGTAGCCGGACGTATGTCATTCGGCACCACTGGGGGATCCCGTCGAACAGCCGCGGATAACAACCAGCCGTTATCGGGCCACAATTACGATGCATCAGGCATTCTATCCGTATGGCCGTACGCAAACAGCTGGATAGGAACGCTGGGATTGCTGTCAACGCTGGATTATCCTGCGTATTTGCAAGCAATCGTTGACGGTGAAACAACTAACGTAGGTTACGATTCTGCAAAAGCGGTCACACCTCCGTTCTTTGATCGCACCCCTACGGGACCTGTGTTGTCCAGCGAATATACCGTTGGTTCAAACGATGTCATCCGAATACGTACGGCTGTTAAGGTTCTGCGGTCCACGGCACGTATTGAATGGACAATCACAAACGACGACACGGTTGCCCATAACGTTGGTCTACGCTACGCCATCAATCAACGTGCAGTTGAGAACAATCTCTACTACGTAGATCCTGATCGCGGTGCTACAAACCAGACCACGGTTTATGATGGCTCACGTGTTCCGAGTCAGATTGAGGTTTTCGGACGTCGTGCCGAAAAGGACCTCAATGATGCAACTGTTCCTCCGTTCCACTCACGATGGATGCTTCGGGGAAATGGTGCGACAGAACCTAGTAAGGTGTGGGTTGCGGATTCATTCGATCTTTATCCTGGAGAAGCTGCTGCACCGACAGACAACTATCTGCCGCAGACAACAAGGAATACAAAGTTTTCTGCTGGCTTAGCAGTCGCCGCGTTCTATGGTGGTGACACGGGTTATGTGCTCCGTCCGGGTGAATCCCGTACGGTGGTCACCTACTACGGACTTGGTACCAGCACGGAACAGTTTGCGAATGACTTAGTGTTGGGGACTGAGGCACCAACAGCATTGCAGTACAACTCAGCTGCCGCTCTAGATCCTGCGGTAGCGGGTAACACCAGCGCTACCGTTGCATCCATTGGCTCGAAGTTCCTGTCGCCAAATCCGTTCCAGATTTTTGCATCTGCTTATAGCCAAAAAGCAAACGATCCCGAGTTTGATGTTCCGTTCAATGGCGTCTCACTGTCGCTGAATCTTCCTAATGGTCTTAAGCTGGGAACCGTACCTGGTGCGGGGACGCGTGATGTTCCGACAAAGCTGGTTGATACCGTATCGGGTGCGGGTGTTGGCAAGATATCTGGCGATCAGGAAGGTTCGACAAGCTGGTACGTAGAGCCGACCGGAGACAGATTTGGACCACTTACCTATCAGGTGTCTTTGTCCGTAAGTCAACCATTGAATATTAGCCGTACAGTGAGTCGTACGATTAACATTCCTGCTGTTCCGATTGTAGAGCTACAGCCGAATGTCTATCAAATGGTCGGTTTCCCGTTCCAGTTTGACCCGGTGCTATCGAACAATGGTAATCCTGACACGATTGTAAATAGTCTTAATCGACCGGAAGAGCTCAACCCAACGTTCTATCGGTGGATTCCTGATACCACCGGATTCGAAACAGGTGGCGGTAGATGGCAAGTTTCGACAAAACTTGAATCGGGTACGGCTTACTTCTATCGTCCGACGATTATTACAGGTAATGGTAAGCGTGCGTTGTTCCTAAAGGGTGCTCAGCCTACTGCTGCTCAAGCACCAACCGCTGGAACTCTGACTCAGCCTGTTCAGATAACGGTCGAACGTGGTTGGAATATGATTTCCAATCCTTATGTATATGACATCCCGTTGAAATATGTCCGTGTTATTGCTCTCGAGAATAATCCGGATTTGGTTAGTATCTCGTTTGGTGAGGCTGTATCCGGTGGTCTGATGAAGGGAAGCATCTTCTACTTCAATCCGACTACGGGTGGCTATGACTTCTTTGGATCCCTTCAGGATGTAATGAAGCCATGGCAAGGATATTGGATCTACAGTAACTCGAAGGCGGTGCTCCAGTTTGCAACGCCAACGCTCCGTGGATCCCTTGTTCAACAGACTGCAGCAGGCAGTGAACCTGCTACGCGTCTGGTTCAGACGGCTGATTCATGGAACCTCAACTTCCGTCTTGCAGGACCTAATGGTCGTGTGGACGAAGCTGCAGTGATTGGCATTGGAGCTAATGCCAAGGCATCTTCGGATGTTCCTAAGCCACCTGCGTTCAAGGACTACGTTTCTGTGAGTATTGCCGATGAAGCCGGTAAGGGACGGTATGCAAAGGTTGTCCGACCTAACGGTAAATCGCAATCATGGAATCTTGTCGTTGAATCGGATCAGGATGGCGAAGGTGTTCTGCAGTGGCCCGGAATGTCATCACTTCCTAAGCGTGTTCGCTTGACAATCACCGATCTTCAGACTGGGGTCTCTTCGGACCTTCGCTCGGCTGCCGGTGTTAAGGTCGCTCTTCGTGCTGGCACTGTTACGCGTTACCGAGTTTCGCTTACAACAGATGCGACACGCAAACTTGCAGTGAGTTACCTTCGGTCTGAGCCAGGTGGACGTGCGGCTGGTTCGTACTCCTACCGCCTGGGTCTGACACAGGATGCTGAAGTCGATGCCCAGATCGTTACGCTTAACGGCAAGTCGATTCAAACGATTGCTGCTGGACGCTCAACAGCAGGGAATACAGCTAAGCTGGTCTGGAACGGCCGTAATGCTGATGGCTCATCGGTTCCGGTAGGGCCGTACAAGTTGATTGTTACAGTTCGCGGAGCTGATGGAACTTCGGTAACGGAAACACGTACCATCTCTGTTGTTCGCTAATCTAACTGACCGGCACTGTTATGGTGCCGGTCTTTCTATTATTTGGAGGATAGTCCAATGCTATTGAATACACGCGGTATCGTTGCCGGCGTTGCCATCGCAGCATCCATAGTTGTTTGCCATCCAGCCACAGCACAAAATAAGCCATTACCAACAGGCCCGGTCGTTGTTTTTCCTGCTGTTGTTGATGGCGCAGGAGATTCTGCTAAGACTGTTTCGGCATCCGTTGTCGAAGCGCTCCGTGCACGCCTGAAAGGTATTGGTGCGTCCGTAGTTGTTTACTCCGGAAAGCTGCCGTCAATGTTGCGTGCCCGTGAAGAGCAAATGTTCTCCAAGGATGTCATTGAAAATGGGCCTGCAGATGACCGTGATGCGGCTAAGAAGATGTCGGTTAATATCGGTGCCTCCGAGTTCGTACAAGTCTTTGTCGATAGTTACAAGTATGATGCTGGGAGCAGGACTGCTACCTTCAATCTAAATGTCAATCGATATCTTTCGTCGACAGGTGCTCCGGTCGGAACCGTTAATTTTAAGCAGCAGGGTATTGCTGCCCAAGGGACTGCCACTAAGCTTCAGGAAGAAGAAGCTGTTTTGCGGGCAATGACGGTTGGTGCAGAGCAGTCCATTGGTGGACTTTATCCTGCATCCACCATTGTCGAGACTGCAAAGCCAGTCAAGGCTGGAAAGAAGAAGGGCAACAGCTGGATTAAGCCTGCCTTCATTCTTGGCCTTCTGGGTTTGTATCGCAACACGCGATAGCCAATGGTCAAACGCCCCGTAGGTACCCTTGTTACCTGCGGGGCGTTTTGTCTTTAATGGTTGTTGTTCAAGGCAGATCGGTCCGGCGAGTTATGTTGTGAACGACGGCTGTGGTACTCGTTACGATATGGCTTTGTCTGTACGTGTAAGTCCCATGAGTGACATATTATGCTGGTAATGAATCCATGGAGATCTATCCTTCCAACTGTACTGTTGATCGGTGTTCCCGCCGTATCAAATGCACAACGTTCTGTCCTCGACCTTACTGCTGATAGGACGATAGCACGTGCTGATGGTCGAAGTAATGTCGTCTTGTCGGCACGCGTCTTTGTCGGCGGTCAACCCGCTGCGGATGGCACCATCGTTCGGTTTGCATCGTCAGGTGGTCGCTTTGATCAGGATGAGATAACGACTCGCGGTGGCATCGCAAGAGTTTCCCTTATAGCGCCAAACACTGTGGGACAAGTTAGGGTAACAGCGTCTGTGGTCGGTGGCAGTAACACCGTTCCGGCATCGGTTACTGTTGATTTTGTTGATGAGGCCACATTCAAGCTTCAGGTTTCATCTACTTGGTTGACGGTCCGTTCGGATAGTGAGTTAGTGTATGCGGTTAATGCTGGTTCCAGTGGAAGGAGATTACTCGGAGGCTACTCGGATAATGCGCTTGTAATGGCAACAAATGGTGCCATTACCGTTCGTGGGACTGCACTACAAGTCGATGTCGTCAGTGGGAATGTTGTTGCTATCGGGAGTGTCCGTGTTTCAACGGGTAGTGCTGATACATCGGCTAAACGTGTAAGTTGGAATCCAACACGACGGTTTCTCCTTGCTGAACTGGAATCCGGGACAATCGTCACGTTGGATCCGCTTTCGCTTCTTGCTAAACCGGTAAGTCAAAGTGTTGGCGCAGATGCATTTACGCTTGTCGACCAGAGCACCGCGGATGTAAGTGTTATATCCAGTGAAGTCTCCCTTGAACTTGGTGGAGATTTCAATCTCTTATTCAAGCACGCACGTTTACTCGTTGATGGTCAGACGTTGGCTGTTTTGCCTTTGCATCGTATGACCGTGTATCAGCGAACACTTTTTAGGGATCAGCTACTCGGGTTTGCATCCACAGGATTGACGGTCGATGTTCCTTATACCTATCAGGCATCCCGGTCAGGCACCGGCGTCGTTCATCTTCGCCGAGGCGCACAGTTTGGTAGTAGTGCTGTGGCCCGCCGGGCAGGTTGGGGCGTAGATATTGAGCAACAATACCGCTCCCGTTTGGGCAATGGGACGTTTCAGGTTCTAAACGTTCAGGATGGCCGCCGTGGAAGCCGGCTTCAGCATTCCAGCCGATTTGGTACACGGGCAGATGCATCGGTCTTCGTGGATGTACCGAATGGTAAGGATATATATGGGTCACTTCAGGCCGGCTACCAGCTACCTTTTGCTCGATTAGGGATGTTTCAAACTGCTAGTCGGTTTGTTGGTTCATCAAACGTTCAGATAGATCAGGGGTTTACGGATTATCGGCAGCAGCTTTCCATTGAAAGTAATCCCATTCAGGTCGGTCTTGCTGGCTGGAGGGCCACGTTATCCGCCGTCAATACAACACAACGTACCGTCGCATCCTCAATGACAACGCGCTCAATGGCTGATTCATACGGTACTCGATTGCTTCGTGCACCACAGAAGATTGCCCCAAATTGGCTCTACAGCCAGGTGTTATCTCTCAACTATGTAGAAGTGGTTGGACTTACGGGGGGAGGACTCGCGACACAGAGCTCATCCACATTCCGTACATCACTAACACCATCAAGCAATTTTCAATGGACTTACGATTACCTACAGCAACCACAGCTGGTAACGCTGACATCAGTATCCACGCCGAAGCATCGGCTCAGTTTTTCATATGACTGGACAACACCAAGTGGGGGAACAGTGTTTGTGAACTCTACCCAAGGCTTGGATGTAAATCAGTCCAGTACCAGCGCATCGGTGTCAATGCCCCTTCGCAAAGACTGGGAGCTGCGCGTAAACCGGATTGATTCGCAGCTTGGACTGACTAAGTTTAGGGACACGGAATTTGGCATTGTCAAGTTAGTCGATGGCCGTGCGATTGGTGCCTACTATTCGACGACAGCTAAGCAGTTACAGGTTGACTTTACTGGAGGCGTCCGTTTCTGAGTTTGGCTCGCTTTTGCACCGATTCGTAATGGCTGCGAGTCTATCTTAGAAAAAAGCCCCTCGTAAACGAAGGGCCTTCTTTATCTAGTTGAGCACATCTGTTCCCAACTTCCGCAACTTCTTCAGCGCGCGGAGTTCAATCTGACGTACTCGTTCACGTGTGATCTGAAAGTGCGCTCCGAGCTCCTCCAGCGTTTGCGGAGCATCCCCCGTCAAGCCATAGCGCAGCGCAATTATCTCGCGCTCACGGTCATTCAAAGTGGATAGTAGCTGCTGGACCTCTTCTCGCCGAATGATAGTCTCTTCGACATCGCTGGGAGTTACCATGTCCTGGGCTTCGAGGAAGTCGCCAAGCTGGGCTGATTCACGGTCACCCACAGGTGTCTCCAGCGACAGTGGCTCGGAACATGAGCGAAGGATTTCTTCGATTTTCTTGCGCGGCATTTCGAGGGCCTCGCTAAGTTCATCAATGGAAGGCTCTCGCAAAAGCTGCTGCCGTAGTGTTGCCGTCATCTTGGTAACCTGGTGGACTACATCCGCAACATACACAGGAATCCTGATTGTTCTGCCTTGATTGATGACCGCACGGCTGATTGCGCGACGAATCCACCATGTTGCGTATGTCGAGAAGCGGAATCCGCGCTCAGGGTCGAACTTTTCAACGGCACGAATCAACCCGAGGTTGCCTTCTTGTATTAGGTCACTCAACGGAACGCCAGGCGCGCAGTACTTGCGGGCAATCGAAATAACGAGGCGCAGATTCGCTTCGGTAAGGCGGTCTTTTGCAGCCTTGTCTCCACGCGCTACACGGCGAGCGAGCGTCACTTCTTCCGCGGCTGTGAGCAATCTCCCAGATTTGCCAATCCATGGAGCAATTTCAGAGTCGGCATCGTGCGCGTTTACGCGACGGGCTTGTCCTCGGGTACGTTCTTCCTGGCTTACATCCTGTTCCACAATGGCATCAAAGTCATCGTGCTCGGGTGCCGTTTCGCGAAGGGGCGTCGATTGTGGTTGGGCCAATACTACTGCAGACATGTGAACCTCTTGTTAACCAAAACGCACCTAAAGTGAAACTGGTTCCCAATAAGGTTGATGAAATGTCAATTTTCAGTAACGGCGCGCCAGGAACGAGGTATGAAAAAAAGTGGGCAAACCAACAGGTCTAAAAACTATCTGTTGTTCGTACTCTAAAATCCATAAAAGGTTATTTTTCGACATCCAATATCTCGGACCAATAGCGGGTAATTCCCATGGTGGCAATGTGCTCAAGGAGCGCATTACGATGAGCATCGCTGGCACGAAGCTTTGCCGGAAGTAAATCCTTCCGGATTGACATTGCCGCCAGCATCCCGGCAACCTCACCAACCAGCCACTCGGTTGGGTGCATGCGCGCACTCGCCAGCGCCAAACGGGATGCTCCGAAGTTCTTTGCTCCTGCCACCAGGTTACGTGGACCACTGGCAGGGATTAATGCTCCCAGGGGGATGTGATACGGCACAACGGTTTGGAGTAAGTGAGGTTCATTCGCGCTTGGGTGGATGTCAATTGCGTAGTGCGCACACCCGATGCTATCTACGAACTCGGTCCCCCAGTGTTTGGTATCGGATATCGCGTTCATATGCGTTGATGACAGCATTTCGAATGCAATAATGCGGCGGCTCTCACGGATATACGGATGTAATGCCATACCCAGCTGGTCAACTAATGGTTCGTCTGCAGCTGTGTAAGGCTGCATTTCAGGATAACCCTTACCGTTGCCATCATCTCGCGGGCATTCCGTCTGAAGCCAATACAAGAAGCCAATCGCAAAGTCACGTCCGAGATTTAGGATACGGACTTGGTCATCCAAAGGTTTGTCGATGTAACTCTCAAGGTGAAAATCGTTTCCCCTCCAGTTGATGAGCGCTATATCGCCCTGTGGGCTTTTTCCAGCTGTAAAGGAGCCTGATGCTTCCAAGCGTCGGTAAGTCCAAAATGGTTGGTAGGTCCGAGTGCCTGCTACCGATGTGTGCGTTATCGCAGCCAGTACGCCATAAGGTACAGAATATGCCTCAATACCGTTGCCTCGGTAGACATAGTCCAAGGTGTACTCACCTTGTTTCTTGAAGGTCTCATATTCGGCCGGTGGCGCGACAGCAGGCTTTTGCTTCTGCGAATCCATCTCCCAGCGAAGCAGAAAGCCGTAAGTGAATGACTGAACCCAATCCGAGTGGTCGACAGCTGGTGCCAGTGGCTCACCAAACACACTTGCGGCTTCCTGTCCAATTCGTGTAGGACAGCCAGCCAGGTAGGCCGCAGATCCATCTTCAGTGGCATCCACAACCATTTTGGGGGCAATCCGTCGGACTTGACCATCGTCGAGGTTGACAATCTCGACATAGTTGATATCTCCATTGCCTGAGTAGCGGACAATCCTTCGGAGCTGGTGCCTTAGGTAGGTGTGCTTAAGGCGGCCGTTTTGCACAAGTGGGGACAGGCGTGCCTCGATTGCCTGACTCCAAACGCTTGGTAGACCCGAAACTGGGGAGACCCAGCATTGTCCGATATTGTTAGCTGCCTGTTTCCTAATGCCAGGTTTTGCTGCGTAAATCGCACGGACATCGTCGCGGAGAGCCCGGTACCGATCCGTGGATGCACCTTTCACTCGGCCGACGTATTGATTTTCATCCGGGACCGGGACCAGCTGTGATGTCAGTTGCCCACCAAGCACGGATGTTGGTTCAACAATAATCACGCTTGCGCCATCGGATGCAGCGGCTTCGGCGGCCGCTACGCCGCCAAGTCCGCCGCCAACGACAAGGACATCACACGTGTCAAAATCAGCATTTGGCGGTGCGGGTGCTACGTGAACGATTCGGCGTCGTTCGATGTCCAGTACTCGGGAGAGCTCATAGGGAGCGGGCGGTTGGGAGATGTCCATTTCTGAATCCGTATGCATGCAGGCGTAATCCATTTGGCTCAGGTAAGGCGCATTTGCTTTCCCGGAGGAACTATCCAACAGGAATCAAAGCGTGTCCTTCAGTGTATTACAGTTACCAGTGATTGGGTGCGTAAAAA
>JBJTQN010000090.1:0-11128 GCA_046075665.1 Armatimonadota bacterium
GCGGCTTCCTGCTGGTGTTGAGGTAGCTTAGTTTGCGACATCCAGTTCCTGTTTGACCGACTGTGGCTTCTTCAAGCCATCAACATCGGAGACAGTCAACGTAATCACATACTTGCCTGCGCGTGTAAAGACTTTGGTTACACTACGCCCAACGGTGTCTTCCTGAATACCGTCACGGGCATCCCAGTCCCAAGAGAACTTCAGGTTGGAATCACCAGCTTCTGCATCACCTGAAAAAACAACATCGTTATTGATGAACGCGATTTGATCTTCGAGAGGATTGACTGAGATCTCCGTTTCGTCTGTCACGACTTGGATTTCACCAATCTGGAACTGCTGGTACTTATCACCACAGATCACAAAACTCTTTAGCTTTGCTCCATCTCCGGAGATGCGTTTCTTAGCAGACTTAAAGATGCTTACGATTGGTAGGCTGACCGGGAGGTACGCATCCGGATCTTCCGTAGGCTTCATGTCCAGTGGGCGAACAAGCTCGTAGCGATCACCGTTTGCCATAATGGCAATAAAGCGCATCCGCTCGAATGGAGCGGTATTCGCGAGCGAACCGGTCGAGGAAAACCCACCGCCATCACCGCCGTTGCCACCGGGGAAGCCACCACCAGAACCTGGGATACCACCGCCAGGGAAGCCTCCCACATTGGAGCCAGACGAAGAATTGAATCTGGCCATCATTCGGAGGTAGGTTCTGCCGTTTGCGATCGCAGCAGCAAGGTCCACAGGGGATTTGAAGTCAATCCGCCCACCCTGATACATGCCATGCGTGGTGACCTTAATCGCTGCATCGCCGAGAAGTACATTCTCAGTCGTAGGTTCGGCTTTGCCGGATCCCCAAGAGCTCAATGCAATATTGCCAGAGTCACCTTCCCCGCGGTAAAGCGTGAAGGTAACCGGTTGCGAACCGTCTTGAGCAGTAGCGAATGGCATCAGGACGCCTGCCAAGGCAGTCGCTGCAATCGCAGCAACCATATGATGTACAAACAAACGAGGAGTGCGCATCGGATTCATTCCGCCCGACTTCCTTTCGGTTCCTAAAAACAAGCACGCACCAGCAAAACCGCTACGGTGCGGATGGTGCATTATACACAACGAAAGCACTCTTGGTTATACGCCGAGGTGATTAAGGATGTATGGTTTTGGTCAAACGGTGCAATAGAGTATGATTATCGGAACCTAGTACGCACTAATGGAGTGATGCCCATCATGGATGGCCTCGACAAAATCAGCCCATGGCCCCGCCGGATAGCAGCGGCAGCCCTCGTAAACGACATAATCACCGCGGTGGTAGACAACCATCCATTTGTACACCTCCTGACAAAAAGGCTCGCAAATGTCGGAGTTGACATTGCATCAATCGTCGACTTCATCGTTATCCCAAGTGACCACTTCCGTCAGGATTGGACAAATGCTGGGTATGTCCGACATGATGGCGTGGCTGAGCTCGGTTTTGCATGCCCGGATGCTCAGCTTCCAAGTGTTCTGGTTTGTCCGGTGGCTACCACGAGCAAGCTCTATCTTCGGGTTGAGTCCATTGAGGACTTCCTGTCAGCAAATAACCTGCGCCACGTCGCCGTTTACGGGACTAATGATGCAGATCTCCGCTTCACAGATGAACTAGTCACTGGTTCGAATTGCTACCTCGTCCAGCGCTCTGGTGCACGAGGCTATTCTGTGACTTCACATCCTGAATCCTACGCTGAAGCATTGGCTCAGACCAGATGCATGTTTCGGGATCGCTCCCGTACTGGAGATGACCTATCTGACACCCGCGGAGCAGTACAGGCGTTTATCGCGGCCGAGGCCCTCGTCGGTACTGGGCGTGCTGTTGATGAGTTTTTTGCTGCTGAACGCGAGTACTGGATGTCGCGTAATGCTGCCGGCCGCTGGCAAAAGTCAAGGCAGGATACGATCGGCATTGGTTGGGCAAACCATGACCACCACACCTACCGCTCCAGCCGCGAGGCCTTTCAGGGTCTGATCCAGTTATTTCTACGCATGGGGTTCACACTCCGCGAACGATTTTATGCGGGCGAAGAGGCTGGTTGGGGAGCCCAGATAGCCGAGCATCCGGTGAGTCGTGTCGTGATATTTGCCGATGTTGATATTACTGCCGATGAGCTGAATACGGACTTCGGTATCACCGCGCTTCCCCCATCCGACAAACTCGGCACCATCGGACTTTGGTGCGCCCTCCATGGAGGAGCAATTGGTTTAGCGGGAATGCACCACCTTGAGGCAGAGTTTATCCATACCATCGTGCGAGATTCCTATATCAGGGATGGTGGTACCGTCATGAATCCGTTCACCGATATTGAGGTCCTCTGGCAAGCCTTTACATCGGCTGAGAAGTGGACAGTCGATAGCGAACGGCTCGAGCGACTTGTGCGTGATGGCCTTTTGGACGAAGGCACTGCACAACAGTTCTTTGTGAATGGTGCACCGGGCTCGCATTTGGAAATCCTCCAGCGGTGGGATGGCTTCAAGGGTTTCAATAAGACCGGTATCAGCGACATCATCTCGAAGACCGACCCAAGGACGCTTAACCAGTAGTTTTCTTTAGACCGTGCTGCGAAACGTAGAGGTCAATCGCATTCTTGAGGGATGGGAAGCTGATATCGGCATCAAGAAGTTCGGTCTGTGAAAACCAACGGTGCGCATCCACTTCTGTTCCATCCAAAATGGGTGCCCCATCAACTTGGCAGACGTAGACCATATCAAATGTCGCATACGTCACACCTTTGTAGACGTACGTGTTTGGAAATGCAGAATGGGCTACGGATTCTGTAACAATGAGTCCGGTCTCTTCGTACACTTCCCGAACCAAGGCTTCAAGTCCCGATTCATCCGGCTCGGCAAATCCACCCGGAAGTGTCCAGGTCCCCTCACGGGGAGGATGCATACGCTTCAGAAGCAAAACATCGCCGTTTTCACGCGTGCAGATGCCTGAAACACTTGCGCCTACATTAAAGTAGACCGTGAAGTCACAGTGGGTGCAGCGAAACATTCGGTGGTTTTCCGATGATTGGGCATTGATGCCACATTTTGGGCAATAGGCGAAGTGATCACGGATTTGCATCAGAGGAGTGTTGCCTTCTCCATTAGGAGTGGGTCATCGTTCACAACATTTCCAACCCGCTTCGAGACTTCCCAAACAACAGTGTCACTTTCCGACCATGGATGGAACAGATGCGAAAGCTCGATGTTTGTCTTGATGCGGGCATCCAACCAGAGCGAGTAGTTCCTAGGATGAACAATTACTGGCATCCGCTCATGAAGATCACGAATCGCATCATTGGCCTCAGTCGTTAAAATGGTGCAAGACCGTAATGGGGAGCCATCGGGGGCTGTCCACTCTTCATAGAGACCAGCAAAGGCAAACAGCGGAGCCGAGTTCAACGAAATCAGATGCGGAACTTTCGTTTTCTGGTGCCATTCATAAAACCCCGTTGTCGGAATGAGACATCGGCGAGAGCGGATCGCCCCGCGGAATGCAGGTTTCTCAAAGACAGTTTCACTTCGGGCATTGATCATACGGGATGCCATCGATGTGTCCCTTGCCCAGAATGGCACTAATCCCCACCGGAGCTTTTCAAGAATGCGGTGTTCCGGGCGTTCCAATGCCGTAATGGCGGAGACATCCTGTGTCGGAGCGATGTTATAGCGCTCGGAATGGTCAAACATCACTCCTTGCACTGAAAAGTGATCAATCAGATCCTTCTGCGTTGTCCGTGCTGTGTACCGTCCACACATTTTCTAGCCACCTTGCGGTCATCATACGGAAATTAGGCACGGTACGCGACGGCTAACAAGCTCGAGGATTATTCTGGACCGGATGAAACAAGAGCCTCACTAGCGAGTACGGCAAAAAAACGGCCCCTGAATCAGGGGCCGTCGTAGGCGTTCGAGCTTTCCTACCTAGCGGTAACTTGGAAACTCAAAGTTTGGTGCGAGAGTCTGATACAGGATGTCAAAGCCACTTGGAAGGACTAGTCCATCCGCGCCAGGCTTAGCCAAACGCCCACGTGAGCTCGTCCAGAACATCCACAACCTGCCAGATTCCAGCGTAGGATCTCCACCAGCAGCTGGTCCGTTTATACGGTTTACGCCCGCCGTTGCATTGAAGAGATCCAGGAATGCGGATACTTGGCCTTCATTCACAGCACGTTGCATTGGGACCATTTGCCCGATTGACTGCGGACCGCTTGGGACAGTACCCGTTGAGCTCTCGGTTCCACCGAGCTCCTCAATCTGCGATAGGACTGCCACAGCAACACGATTCGCGATTGCATTGCCGTTCGTGGCTGCATAGGTAACCGTTATCAACTGACCTTCATAGATGGCATCCACAAAGATGCGTCCACGAAGAACATCGACATCAAACGGAACTGTCCCAACACCTGCCACTGCAACAGCAGCGATCGATGGGATTTGAGATGCACCTGGAGCCGTAGGAGCTTCCAGACCAACGGTTTCTTCTCTATCGAGTCGCTGTGCAACTGGGAGTGACAGACTTCGAAGGTCAATGCCAACCCGGCGTGTGCTCATGTACAGGGTTGCAGGGCGTCCAGGCTCAGCGCCCTTCTGCCATACCAACCATGATCGTCCAGCACCCATAGTGGTTGTGTTTGGCCGTCTCACAATACCGTTGTACGTACCAGTACCGGCAGCAAGCGTCCGATTGTCATTGACTACCGTCACACCCGTGTCTGCAGCATCATCAGCAGTGAGGCGATAAAGCCTTGGCTGATAGGAAGCAAACACCTGATCACGACTCGTAGGCGTTCCCACGCCACGGAACCTTAGAACACCAGCGGTTGCATCCACATAGATGTAGAGAACACCAGTTGGCTGCGCGATGGCCTGATACAGAACCTTGGTTGCCGAATCATATTGCCATCGTGCTGCATTCGTAGTGATTGTTGTTCCGTCGGACTTTGCAACTCGGACCACCGGCAGGGATGCCTG
This sequence comes from Armatimonadota bacterium, assembly GCA_046075665.1. Taxonomy (GTDB): domain Bacteria; phylum Armatimonadota; class Armatimonadia; order Armatimonadales; family Armatimonadaceae; genus CAIRTT01. Next base: position 4,984 of record JBJTQN010000090.1, read on the forward strand.
ATCATCAAGATTACTTGTCCATGCGATATGCCGTGCCTTCCACAGTAGCTCGCGGCCCTCCTGAACCAGAAGTTCATTCGTAATCTGAGGAAGGTCGGCAGGCGTTAAGAGCGAGCGTCGACCATTACCAACCATCAGATAGCGGGCCATATACAAGTCAGGATTTGCATCAGTACGAACCGTTCCTGTGAATACAACATCCAGAACCGGTGATGCACCATTGTTGTGTCGAACCATTCGACGGAAGGTTGCAAACGGCTCGCTGGCACTGACAATCGAATCAGGTAGCGTCAGGACCTGTTCGCCAAGCTGGCGACCAGAGCCATCCGGAGCTGTATCCGTTGGAACACCGGCACCATCCGCCGACCGACCAGAATACATCAACCGCCACTTCCCAGGAACACCGCCGTGAAAGACTAACATTGAAGTTGCCGTACCTGATTCAAAAGCAACTTTGGGACTAAAGCGGCGTACTGCAGGATCACCGTTGACAAACCATGGGCTCACCGTGGCAGGAACTCCGTTTGCATCCAGACGAGAGAACATAACCGTATCGAGAATGTCTCCGCCGGCAGCAGAGCGGCTGTTCGCCCAAACGAGAAGCGCATTCGTTTGCGTTGGGGCTGTATGGAGGACAAATGGTGCCGTGTTACTCTCACGAATATCTGCTGTTCCATTGATGATTGCCGGAGCTGTAAACCAGCGTCCAGTATTCAACGACAGATCGGCGACAGGAGTGCCAAAGTCGGCGGCCACAAATGTGCCAAGTGTTGGGTTCCAATTCATGTGTGAGTGGAACAACTTCACCGGGTCACCGACATTCGTCAGCGCCAGTCCATTCGCATCAGCGTTACGGGAGAAGTAGACATTAATACGTCCATTTGCCGAGCGATACGTAGCCGGGCTAATCGCTGATGCCGGGCGCCGGGCGGCGTCCAGAATCGGGAATACGTCAATGCCTGGCAACTGACCGTTAGCAACCTGAGCACTCAAGTCAAAGTCAGGTACCTGACCGGTTATTGAGCTCTCAGTAACGGTGACCTTCAGCTCCATCGCTGGGTTTGTATGTGGTTGATATTCAACTCCAACTACCGCGCCGGCTGCATTTGTGATGCCGGTTCGCCCACGAAGAACCGTCTCACCGGCAACAGGGAAGATTGGTTGTGCACCTGGGTACACAAAGTTGAGGTTGTTATCAACTCCATTGACTCCACGATACGTAGGTCCTGCAATCGAGATGCTGCCATCCGCCTGCAGAACAGGAACAGCTGCATAGCCTCGTGTCGGATCGGTGTCGTGATCTTCAAAAATGCCCAGCTGAGGTGGCGCGCCATTACGGTTTGCATAACGGCTTGAATACACACCTGTTGGTGTACCGTGTGGAACAGCAATCCCCACCATCGGCTTTGCAGCTTCCGGCGCAACATATCCGTATGGGAGAAGATTCTGTGCACCTGGAAGGTCAGGAATACCAAGTACGGATGGGTTAGCAGCATTTGGCTGTGCCTTATGCAGCGTATGCCGACCCGCAAGTGGCTGGTAATACCGCTGGAAGACGGTCTGTCCTCCAAGGTCATAGTCCATCGTTGCACGGAAGACCGGGTCTGGGTTGGTCTGCATCCATTGAAACCAAGCAGCATCAAAGGTCTTGTCCAATGATGTCACTACCTGCGGCATCAGGTTGGCGACAGGAAGGTTTCCGTTAGGATCGGCGCCAAAAGCAAGGATTCCAAAGCGCGGATCAACGAGCTCACTTCGCATCCCAAACAGATACGAGTTGGTCCCTGCGCCGGGCGTTGCTGTCCCTGGGGTTTCAATGCGTTGAGAAGCACGGAGGTTCCACAGGTTGACATTTCCTGTGTTCTGAATCGTTACAGGACGGAAGAATGGTGCATACGGAGCACGAAGCGGTGGCGGAGCAAAACCTGCCTGTTCGCCACTGAGGATTGTGCCACCGTAGCCAAGAACTCCATTCTGAATGCCGAAGCCACCTGGAAGTGCACCTAGATCAACGGGAGTTTCGGCTGCACGCAGCCCCATGTCGACCGGAACGCCCATCCAAACTTCAACGATACGGTATGGCTCTTCACCATTCTGAGCATCCCAGATACCGTTGCCATTTGCATCAACGTACATCCGGACCCGACTGGTGTATCCAAATGGTGTGATTGCCTTCTCGCCGTTAAAGCTGCCGCCGGTCCACTTACGCAATTCACGATTCGCAAGTCCACGTGGGAGCTGAACGCGGCCATCAGCTGTCGTTACGGTTGCCCCATCAAGACTACTTGGCAGCTCATAGGTTGATGTCAGCGAGTGCATTGCTACCAGGTTTGCTGGTTGGTACTTCGGCACCTTGACATTGATGGCAGCCGATGAACCTGCCAATCCACCAAGTGGATTGACTACATAGCCTGGGTTCGTATTCGTTAGAAGATCTTGTCCACCGGCGATCACGGAAGCCCCGCCGGTAACAGCATCAGTACCGTTGATGACAATCGATACCGCTTGTCGCCCCTGGTTGGATGCGGACGCAGCACTGATATCTGTGTAGTCAGGGCTAAGGTTCCCCAATGCCATCACGGACCCGGTTGTAGCCGTTAGCGCCTTTCGCTTCCACGGCTGTGCTTCTGTCACAACGGTCTCCCATGGTAACGGGTTGATACGACCATCAGGTCCCATACCAATCGGCGTGCGTCGGACATTGTCTGTTCCAGCATCCGCGTTCGGAAGGTTCCCCGGCCACCATCTCCAGATAAGGTCATCAAGAACCTCAGCACGAACATTGGTGAGCGACCCCATCAACGAGCGGTTGACAATTCGAAGGTTCCGTTGATTTGCAGAGACATCCGATGAACCGGTGCGGCCATGGTTGATATACCCGGCGCTCGCTGCAACTGGAACATAGTAGGAGAGGTCATCCGCACCGGATGCATCCCGCAGACGAAGCCCAAAGCGTGTGTTTCGACGTCTACCTCCAAGACCATCAGGGAGGAACTGGTCAGCATCGATTCGCTCGATAACGTTGCCGTTACCCAGAGCCTGGCTATATTCAGAGCCTGCCTTATCAGGGTCAACTAATGTTGCACCTGCAGATGGATACAAGGCCTTGGCATTGTCTCCTGTTCGGAATGGTCCAATACCACCGGCAGGAGGATCCCCTGCTGCCTTACCAACCGAAACCGGTGCAACTCCATTTGCGGTACTCACGGTATCCATAAGGAACCCTTGAACACCGAGCGGGTTAGCTGCCCAGAACAGCGGATTGGTTCGGTTTATGATTTGTGTTTCGAATGCGCCGCCAACAATCTGTACGATTACCTGAGGGCCTGTTCTTGGGTCAGAGCCAGGAACCGTAAGCGGAGGACCAACCGTCACTTGGACATCGATTGGCGTACCTGGAGCAATCGGAAGACCACTTGTTCCATCAATTCGAAAATCGGCAAATGCCATACCAAGGGCAGCCGGTGAGTGACCAGCAGGGGTGTCGATTGGCGGAACGGTGTACTCGCGATCGTATGGATAGACAGCGACGGACGGTCCTGCCATTGCCATATTCAACGTGCGTGTAATTGAGTTCCCACCACGCGGCGTTAGCCTGACGGTGACCTGGAAGCTGGCCGGAATGTTAGGGACCGATTGAGGTGGAGTAGAAGAGTCAAAGGACTTTCGAACGGTTACATCCCAAATGATGATTGGGATGGACTCGCCCCATTCAAAGAATGGCCGCTTACCCTTTGCCGTTCGCGAAACGATATTGCTCGTGCTCGGAGCCGTCGTTGCTTCACCATCACGTCGAGGTCGCAGAGGCGACCCACTCTGTGCTGCGGCGAACAAAGTTTGGAAGTCTGCGGCATCGAAGATGTCAACCTTGACCTGCCCCTCACCAGGATCATTGCGACGAACAATGGTTCCGCCGACAAATCCGGATGCGATTCCACCTAGACGCTTTGCATAAACAGGTGTGTATGCGTAAAGAAGACCGTCATCGCCGGCGACATACACCCACGTTGCATTCTGACCACTTGGATTTACGTTGGCACTTGGTGCCGCGAGGACCCCTGGTGCAAGGGATGCGTTTGCAGCCGCACGCTCGCTGTCAGCTTCAGGACCCTGTGGATTGAACGACGCCGCTCCTGTCACTTCTCCCATAGCAGAGTAGCCTGGCAGTTTGACAAGCCCACCTTCGTTCGCATTGGTGCCTGCAGACGTACGGAATCTCTTGTCGTAGAACAGACCACGTTGATCCAACGGGAAGCCGGTTGCTCCAGTATGTGTATCCTTCGGGAAAAAGACCGCCGATACGAGCTGCCGATACAGTCCACGTGGCTTCAAATGTGGTCGAGGTCCATCACCGTAACCTGGCGTTTGGGCAACTACCGTTGGTTCCAGTGGTGGATAAAATCGGAAGTAAGCAGTTCCATCCGTTCTTAACTTCTGCTGAATTCCTCGGGACTTTGCGTAGTCAGAATCGCGGCCTGGGAAGTACGCGTTCGTCACTGCTGTGATACCCGCTCCTTGACCACCCGGTCCCATTCTGGTCACCAAATAGACATGGAGATCATTGAAACGGTCTGGGTCTTCTGTCGTAGCCCAGCCAAGCGCGGCCGTCGTCTCGCCAGGATTGGTTACAACGGATGGCAGTGATGGATCTTCACCCTCTAGGTTTGTGCTCAGCTCGTGGAGGTAGCCATCACGACTCGTAACGAACAAGCTTGGATATTGATACGCCGTATTCGCTGGTGTACCCGACGCCAGTGATGGTGCCGCAGTCGTCGAAGGAAGGGTTCCACGGGTTGTGCTCAGAGGATCATCAACATCCTGATTTGCATACATACCTGTAAAGTCAAAGACTGGGAACACTCTATCGGCGAACAGAACAGATGTGATGTCATAGCCAAATGGAGCGTAAGCGCCGGTAGCCGTCGACCGCATCACATAGACACTTGACGGAGCATCATCGGTAGGAATCAGGGGAACGCTTGGTCGCAGTGGAGATGTCGAAAGAGAAACATCAACCGGTGTCGTCGTACCCGCGCCTTTGCCGGTCAATGTTGCAGCGGCTGCTCGCGCTTCAGCATTGCTTCGGTTGATGAGTGGACCGCCGGTTACCACAAGGTCGCCATCGATTGCTGACCTGTCACCAAGAAGGGGAACTGTCCTCGCAAGAATACGTTTGAAGCCCAATCGCTTTGTCAAGCGATCCCCCACATTCAACAGTGGGTTTGCCGGGTTAAGCGGGTCGTTTGGATTCAGTCGATCCGTTGTGCCCTCTTCTCCAGGTATCGCTGCACCTGCTGGTAGCGATGTAAGCTGATCAGCAGCCGTGCCTCTCCAACGCAGGAAGAGTCCGGTTGATGGATCCATATCAATCGCATAGATGCGTCCGATTCCGCCAACAAAGACCGTCGGGAGTGTACGGTATGCAGGGCTACCCGTTACACCTGTGGTAACTGGCGCGTTACGTTTAGCGATGCTTGGGACGCCCGCAGTATACGTATCGTACTGATGGCGGTATGTCCAAGCCGGCGTAGCCTTACCAAAGGCACCCAGTTTTGACACATATTGATCAATAGGCTGTGCATAAATGGTTGCACCAGCTGCCGGGACAGCCTTTGCCGGAGGCACTACTGCAGCGGTTGCCTTCGTAGGCATCGGGTTTGTCAGGAAATCCCGACGGTCACCTTCCTGATCCAGCAGTAGAAGACGACCCTGACGTGGGCTGTCTGGCGCGTCCGCATTCAGGTCATTTGTAGATACGACAACGTAATGCCGCACGCCGGAAAGAGTTGCTGTATCTGGATCCAGAAATGGGAAGTCAAGCAATACAGGAGCCGAGTAGATGGGTCCAGCCACCGTGCTTGGTTCTGCCAGCTTGAATCCAGGATAGACAGTGGATGCATCAATGGCATCCGTAAGTTTATTATCCGTACCGGATATATCACGGTACCGGTTCGGATAGGTCCACCGTGGACGAATAGTACCTTCCGTAAAGTCCGGACGTGCACCAGACAGAGCCGCGACGGCATTTCTAAATCGAATGTTGTCGTTCAGAGCGGCCGCGGATCCTGCCGTTGGTGGCAATGACGGAGCCGTTCCAGATGTCAACGAATCACCAGCTGTCCCATCCCAAACCATATTGAGGTCG
>JBJTQN010000091.1:0-3442 GCA_046075665.1 Armatimonadota bacterium
CGAATTCGATCGCGTCTTGTTTTGTCTAGCAAAATCTACTCCTACTTCAGTGCTGACTTCAGTGGATCCTCGCCGGTCCCAACTTGCTGCATCGGGTTGCTGTAGTTCAAAACACCACTGCGATGTACTGAGCGTCGAGACGTGCAAAGCTTTAGTCTCGATATTGGGGCTTTCGAGGAATCGAAAAGTTAGACGACAACGCAACATGTTGGAAAGAGGTACCGCCGGGACCGTATTGATGGTGATGAGGCGGACGATATCGGTATCTTTATTTTCGGTGTCTGCGGGCGGGCCATCAGTCGTCGGACAGTGACAACGCGCAACGCACAACGGCCTCGCACGGAATCCGAATGTCGTGGTACATATGGCCTTCACCGTTCTTGCACCGTCCATGTCGAGTAGTTATTCGCGATCATGGATAGCAAACGTTTGTGTGGTGTACCGAGCTATGTTGTTCTAATGTTCACTGTCATCCGGCGGCGAAGCGGGGCGGGATGAGTCCGCTCAAGGTTCCATGATTCCTACTCAAACCTTGAACGTCGGGCATCACCAAGATCGATACCCCCGACTATGGCTACATTCCACTTTCGCCACTCCTACTCAATCCAAGATGATGATCGATGGAAGACGCAGTATGTCCAGCTTCTAAACGATAGATGTGTGGATAGCCGGCCCAAGACGAGATTCGCTTCGCAATCGAGCTAACGGGGACACTTTTGATGGAATCTCTACCGGAAAGCGATTCTTCAAGACGATCGTAGATAACGAGATACGGTCCTTCACGCTCAGACAATTGATGATGAATCACAAGATTTTCCAAGCCCGTAGGTGAAGAGAGGGTCAATGGTATCGATGTGCATTGCACGATGCTAGAGAATTCGTAGAGTACTACTTATCCCCTGCCACCGCTTATTTCTTTTGCTGGGACAGTACTGTTACCGTCGAATTTCAATGACGTCCACCGTTATCATCACCCAGCGAAGGGATCTTTGATGATTTGAACAGCAAAGATTTCTGGAAAGGATGTTGCAGACGTCGTCTATGTGATTGACCAGGAGCTGTAACGCAACCCACGCACTCAGTCCTTGATTCAAATTTCGAAACGCATAGTGTTCGTCGGTTTTTCTTTGTCCTTGACGAACGTATTGATTTTGGTTTTCAAGGTCGCCTTTATCAACGAAAACACTCATTCGCAGCTTGACCCGTATGCCCGGGGAGGCGATCAACATCACCTGTGCACTGCTGGTCGGGACAGATCATCAACCCATGTAGCGAAGTAAGAAGGATTCAAATAGGTCAGGCGCAATCGTTTCTTCCGGTGATTGCAATGTTTTTTCCCTGGGCGCCGGTGAGGGATTCTGTGTTCGGATGCCGTGGGACGTAGTTCATGTCACACCTTTGTTCACGGACAAACCTGTTGAACGTCGACAGGAACATCCATGTGATGAGGATACTCCATTCACGAAGGGATGAGGATACTCCATTTCACGGTCAAGAGTCGTCTACATGGTCTGCAAGTTGAGGAGCGTCGCCAACGACTATAGATCGTTGGAACAACGCGGAAAGCTGATCCTGTCATGGTACTGGACGCTGATTGGATGCTCGGTCGACTTTGTTGTCGGTAAGTCTACGGATGCCGCGTGCGAGTACATCACACCATATACAACTGTGCCACTTACGACGTCCTCGGTTTGGTTTGTATTGTTGTACCTCAATCACTGTGTGCGGACATAGTCGAGGATATTCGAAGTTATTTGAGGTGCCACCGCGCGGTGCAATATCCTTCGTGTCTTCTCCTCGTCGTCCTCCCTCCTCTCCACAGAAGTGGGAATCGAAACGAGGATGCAGCGGCGAAGTATCGTTGATAGACGGTTCCTGCTTTAGCATCATAAACTCATATCCGGCGCCTATGCATTTTCCAGCGTTGTGGCTTGTATCCTGCTTGCCACAACAAAATAGCTGTCGGAACAACGATGTAAGAAACACAAGCATGCACAAGTGTTAGGCAATGTAGTCTTTCGAATTCTGAATCATTTGTGAACAGGAATCGAATAAGAAAGCTTCAACGAGATGACAGAAACATCGCAGATTGTCGACCCTTACGACTTGCCCTTGGTTCGATAGCTGAAAACCGTGATGGATTACTTTGGTCTATAGCTGACGTGCAGATTCGCAGCAGCAGCAGTATTTGGGACGATCAAGCCCGATGAGAAGCGAGCGATTTTGTTAAAAGAAAATCAAGACGACAATTGGATGAAATGACGGTACTCGAATCTGTCGAATGAATGCTCTTGCAGATGATGGACTTTGTCTTACATTGTCATTAATGCCTATCCTTCAACTCGTACTACAGTTCTGGTTTCATGGACTATGTAGATGTCTCGGATTTCGATAGGATTCCCCGCTGGTTTCCTTGTGATTCTCATCGATGGCGTTGTTTGGAGAAGGTTACGCTCGTGAGAGCTACAGTGAAATTGCTGCGATGAATCGCTACGATGAATCGCTATGTCTTCGTCGTGTGACTTTGTCGTCCGAGCAGTCCCAATTTTGTTCGGACCGACAGCGTCTTCGCGTCGACCGAACGCCCACGAGCAGCAAACGCACCCTTCAGGTGAATAGATGTTGGCTGCGAGTTCATCGTGGAAGAGCATTTGGGACGTTGTCGTGGCCTCCATAGACAAGTTGAAGAATACGACCAAGGTCCTGAAGAATCCCCATGAGATCTGATGGTTGTACTTAGAAGATCCAATGGAAAGCAAGTGGCGATACGCAAGGTGTGCCAGTTAGAGTGGATTTGTTCTGTACCGCGTAGGTCGATGGCGTGTCGGTGTGTCGATGGGAAAATCAGGAGCGAGGGGCGGGGGATGGTCGATCGATGTGACTGGGCAGATGGTGAAACCCGGCGAGGAAAAGGTGCGACCACAAGAGGGTTGCGACGGCCATTTGACGAGTGGAAAAGCGCCTATTGTGCATGGCAAAGAATGTCGTCGCTGCGTCGGGAAAGTTGGATGGTGCATTTCATGGTGACGGTTGGTGATGGTTGGTGACTGTGATGCGGCTTTCAGGAAGTGAGTGTAGAAGTATAGAAGTATAGAAGTATCCACATGGAATTCGTCGAAATCGACGAGATGATTTGTTGTAGTACCGTATAGAGTTGGACGTTTCCAGCTTCACAGTTCGTTGGTGATGGTTGGTGATGGTTGGTAAGTGTAATGCGGGTTTGAGGAAATGCGGGTTTGAGGAAATGAGTGTAGAAGTCAGCAGATGGAATTGGTAGAAATGGAGGAGATAACTGTAATTACCGTACCGGTAGTTTTCGTACCGGTATGGTTTTCCAGTTCGCGGTAGGATATGATGACAGTGAGATGGAATGTTGGTGAATGAATCGTATGTGTCGATTATCAAAAGGATGTGTATAAGTGTATGTGAATAAAAAAATCGC
>JBJTQN010000092.1:0-2630 GCA_046075665.1 Armatimonadota bacterium
GGTTTTGAGCTTGGACTTTGGCTTGAGCGTGCAATCGCGGAGAATCCAGCCTGTGATGGTGTAATCCTTGGCTCACATGGCCTCTTCACCTGGGGACCAACAAGCCGCGAGTCGTATGTCAGCACACTCCGTGTGCTGGATGCCATCGGTAAATTTGTCGTCCCGCGTATCGAAGCCCGCGGCACAACGCGCTTCGGTGGGCAGGTTGCAGCGACCCGTGATGACCGTGAGGCTTTTGTAGCGGCGGTCGCCCCTGTGCTCCGTGGAGCCTTTACGAAGGCCAGTGGCAAGCGCTCCGTGATGCATTACCACGCGACCCCAGATGTCCTTGAGTTTGTAAACTCCGCTGATGTCGAAAAGCTCGCTGCACGCGGGACAAGCTGTCCGGACCACTTTCTGCGTACCAAAGTCAAGCCGATGTTAGTGTCCTGGGATGTTGCAGCGGGTACGGAGGCCGACCTGATTGCGGCAGCGCAGGCTGCGCTACCAGCCTATGCAGATGACTACCGTGCGTATTACGAAGCTAATCGTGAACCGGACAGCCCAGCGATGCGTGGCTCTGACCCAAGCGTCATCCTTATTCCTGGTGTCGGGTTGCTTAGCTTTGGTAAAAATGCCGCAGAGGCTCGGGTGACCGGTGAGTTCTATACAAATGCTATCCACGTGATGGATGGTGCAACAAGCCTTGGAGACCTCGCGCCTGCAGCAGCCGATATTGATGCACGAATGGTCTGCGATAACTATGTCTCCCTGCCGGCAAAGGAAGCATTCAATATTGAGTATTGGGCGCTTGAAGAGGCTAAATTGCAGCGGATGCCCGCCGAAAAGGAAATGGCCCGCAGGGTTGTGGTGGTGGTCGGTGCCGGACCGGGTATCGGCCGGGCAGTGGCTCGCCGCGTTCTGACCGAAGGCGCAGTCGTCGTCTGTGCCGATATTCAGGCATCTCTGGCAGAAGAGACCGCTACCGTGCTTCGCGGTGAGTTTGGAAAGGATGCCGCCATTGGTGTCGCAGTTGATATCACAAACCGTGAATCCGTCCAGAAAATGTACGCAGCTGCAGCGCTTAGGTATGGCGGTATCGACACAGTTGTCGTCGTAGCAGCCGTCTTCTTTGCACCAGATGAAGCGGGCAACCTGCCAGATGCCCTGTTCCGCAAAACGTACGATGTCAATGTTTACGGCTCGTTTGTCGCGGCGGATGAAGGTGCAAAGGCGCTTTTGCGGCAGGGAACGGGCGGAGATATCGTCCTTGTATCCAGTGCGAATGCCCTTGTTTCGAAGAAGGGATCTATTGCGTACGACACGAGTAAGACTGCGGTCAATCATCTGGTCCGCGAGCTTGCAGTCACATATGCACCAAGCATCCGCGTCAACGCCGTCGCTCCGGCGACCGTGGTCAGCGGCTCGCAAATGTTCCCTAAGGATCGCGTCATCGCAAGCTTGGCGAAGTACAACATCGCGTTCGATCACGATGAAGACGAAGAAGTGCTCCGTGAGCGGCTCGCTGAGTTCTACGCACAGCGCACACTGCTCAAAGGACGCGTGAGTCCGAAGGAAGTGACCGAAGCCATTTATCTGATGGCATCGCCACGTCTATACCTCACGACCGGACATGTTGTTCCAGTGGATGCGGGCTTGAACGAGGCATTCCTCCGCTAAGATTAGCGAGAAATCTCCGCTGGCTGGTTACTTACGAAACGGTAGTCAGCTGGCGGAATCTGCGGTGAAACGGACGAGTATAGCGCCTTTCGGGTGACCAGTCCGGGTTTGCAAGCACAATACGGTCAAAGGTCCCGCGAAATGGTCTAACCATGACACGCGCAAGGCAGTCCGCAACGAGCTCGGGGTGGGCTCCATATGCACCCGTCCCAAAAGGGGGAATGACGACGCGGTCATAACCGAATGCCCCTGCAATCCAAAGCATCCTTGTAAAGCGCTGGGTGAGTAGTACTTGCTTTGCCAGCTCGCTCAATCCCTGAGTGCGAGGCGGGCTGATCGCCAAAATGTCCATCGTCCAGGGTTCTGTGAGGAGGTCTCCACCATCCGAGCGAATCACACTGACCCCCGGGCACAGAGCAGCCCACTCGGTCGCTACTACTGGCGAGAATTCCCGGTGAAATGGGTACATCGCCAATCCAGCCAGCGATGACAGCACTGTCGTCGTGCGGCACATAAATTCTTCAATTCCACGTCCATGGTCAAGCAGCTTTCCGCCGGGATGGTTGCCATCCGTTGGCATCACCGTCAGAACCCGAAAAACTCCATGGCGTGCCTGACGGGCAGCCGCTGTCAGCGTTGTATTGCGTACCTCGACCCTGGTGTTGTGGAAGCGCTTGCGAAACGCAGGCAGCTCGGCTTCCGGTGGGAGGTCTAGTGTCGAGAGCCGCTGTGCCATAAGACGATCGGCAAGCTCGATTGGAGAACCATGCACGAAATAACGCTCGTACTCAAGAGTATCTACGGTTTGAGAGCCAAGATCGGTGCACCAGACATCATCACGGTCCATTTGAGCACGCATTTCAGCAGCGTCATCCGCGGAATCGAAAAACGCATACTCAAACCGTAGATACTCTTGAGTACGAGCGTTATTTCGTGCATGGTTCTCCAATCGAGCTTGCCGATCGTCTTAT
>JBJTQN010000093.1:0-11820 GCA_046075665.1 Armatimonadota bacterium
CTTCCAACAAGTGTACCGATCGGCTCACCTTCGACCGCACGTTTGATGTTACCGGAGATTCCGATGTCAAAAACGATAATCGGAAGATCATTTTCCATACACACCGCAAACGCAGTCAAGTCCATCACTTTGAGCTTACGCTCGATCGCTTCATCAAAGGACAGCGTCTTATATGGCGTAGCATCTGAGTGCTTGCGTGGATCTTTGTCGTAGACAGCATCGGTACCGTTCTTAGCCATCAGGACAACCTCAGCGCTCAGCTCAACAGCACGCAGCGCAGACGCGGTATCTGTGGTGAAGTAAGGGTTCCCCGTTCCTGCCGCCAGAATTACGACTCGCCCCTTTTCCATATGCCTGATTGCACGTCTGCGAATGAACGGTTCAGCAATCTGCGGAATGGGAATTGCTGTCTGTACTCGTGTTTGAACATCCAGCTTTTCTAGGCTGTCTTGCAAAGCAACGGCATTTATAACCGTTGCAAGCATCCCCGCGTAGTCTGCCGATGTACGCTCCATCCCCTCGCCGGCAGAGACTGCAGCACCGCGTAGAATATTTCCCCCACCAACGACGATGGCAACCTGCACCCCAGAAGCCGCGACTTCGGCGATTTCGGTGGCTATCTTCTTAATGGTTTCCGGCGAGATTCCATATCCCTGCTCTCCGGAGAATGCCTCTCCGGAGAGCTTTAGAAGCACACGGCCAAACCTTGGCCGCGAGTCATCGGGAATCATTCGGCAGCTGGCTTTGGCGAGCCTTCGCCAACCTCAAAGCGTGTGAAGCGCGCAATGGAGCCATTTTGGTCCTTTGCAAGCTGGCCGACGGTCTTTTTATCCTCACGGATGTATGGCTGCGAAAGGAGTACAATTTCGCCAAGGAACTTACGCATACGGCCATCGACAGCTGACTGGATTGCCGCATCTGGCTTTCCAACCATCTTAGGATCGTTCTTTGTCTGATCTTCAACGAATACACGTTCCTTAGCGATGACATCCGCTGGGACATCCGCATCGGAGAGGAAGCGTGGCTTTGCAAAACTAACGTGCATCGCAACTTCAAGGCCAAGATTTGCCGTGGTTGCTTCTACCAGTACGCCGATACGTCCGCCTTCAGAGCCAGATCCCCCAGGGTTGTGAACGTATGCGGTGACGACACCTTCGCCAGCAACGTAGCGGATGGTCCGGCCGAGAACAATCTTCTCACCGATTCGCTTGACTGCATCTTCGATCTTTGCTGCGACCGTCACACCACCAAGATCCGCAGCAAGGACTGCCTCAGACGTCGTAAGGTCATTGCCAGCTACAACGGCAGCGATTTCACGTGCCAAGCTACGGAAGTCATCATTACGTGCAACAAAGTCTGTCTCAGAGTTGAGTTCAATCAATGAGCCGACTTTTCCATCCTCGGAAACGTGCGCCATAACAAGGCCTTCACCAGCAACACGCTCACCACGGTCCTTGGTACCCTTCTTGCGCAACAGCTCGATTGCCGCTTCAAGGTCACCGTCGGTTTCGGTCAGTGCCTTCTTGCACTCCATCATTCCCAGCCCTGTACGCTCGCGAAGTTGGGCTACGAGACCAGCAGTAATTGCAGCCATTTATCTAATCCTTCCAATAACTTTGTTTATTCAAGGAGATGGGCAGGTACAAGGCCTGCCCATCGTCATTCAATCTACGAAACGCAGTGGAATCCTACTCTTCAGTAGGTGCTTCCGTTCCATCACTAACGATGTGTCCTTCGCCATCATAGGAGAAGTCGAGGCCCTTGGCATCTTCTTCCATCTGTCGGCGGCGGGCTTCTGCAGCATCCACTCCAGCAGCGTCGTCTTCGAAGACATCGATACCAGCCACTGGCGCAACAGGCGCATCGTCCCACTCATGCTGCTTGACTTCGACAACCGCTTCGGCAATCTTCTGAGTGATCAGCTTGATCGCACGGATTGCGTCATCGTTTCCAGGAATGATGTAGTCGACTTCATCAGGATCACAGTTCGTATCAACAATTGCGACGATTGGAATACCAAGCGATCGTGCTTCAGCGACTGCAATGTGTTCCTTCTTCGTATCTACGATGAACATTACTGCAGGAAGACCTGGCATATCCTTAATACCGCCGAGGAAACGCTCAAGCTTGTCCTTCTCTTCGGTAAGAATCGCTGCTTCTTTCTTCGTCAATTTGAGGAAGGTACCATCTTCTTCCATCGCTGTCAGGTCACGAAGACGCTGAATACGGGACTGGATTGTCTTGAAGTTTGTCAGCATACCGCCGAGCCAGCGCTCATTGACAAAGTACTGACGGGATGCCTGTGCGGCTTCCATCATCGCATCGGATGCCTGCTTCTTCGTACCAACGAAGAGAACGTGGCCGCCTTCGGTGACGATGTCCTGGATGAACTTCTGGGCATCATCAAAGAGTTTCAGGGATTGATGAAGGTCAATGATGTAGATACCATTGCGGCTACCGTAAATGTAGCGCTTCATCTTTGGGTTCCAACGACGCGTTTGGTGACCGAAGTGAACACCAGCCTCTAGGAGGTCTTTCATCAAAATTGTCGCCATGACAACGAACCTTTCCTGGTTTGCGGGACGAATCCCCCCCTCCGGAACGGACCGCTGTTGCGGACCAGGATTATCCCGGATGCGGACTTGTTAGGACTTGTCGTCCATACTGTGTGGAGCAAAACCTTAGCACTATATCACACAGTGACAATAATCTGCTGATGCTACAATCGAATAGTGCTAGTACAAACAGTTAATTCGGCCGTGGATATACGGAATCTTACGCTGGGATACGGGTCGACAAACGTTGTGTTTGACTTTTGCCTTTCGGTTTATCAAGGTGAAATTCATGCACTCGCTGGTGAAAACGGAGCAGGAAAGACGACCGTCCTTAAGGCAATCCGTGGCCTTATTACCCAAACATCAGGAGAAATTGCCGTTTCGCGTGCGTCCAAAGCCGACGTTCATCGAATTGGATTTGTCCTGCAGCATGATGTTCTGCCGTCAAACATGACGGTTGCATCGTGCGTTCAATGCGCAGCTTCAGCGACTCAGCAACGTCTTGAGTCGGACGCTGTAGAGCAATATCTTGACCGTGTGGGCTTATCGCTCCGACCACACGTTCGCACTTCCCAGTTGACGATGCATCAACGACAGCTGCTTCAGCTCGCGTGTGCCCTATCATCTAAGCCAACCGTTCTCCTTTTGGATGAGCCAACTGCAGTGATGTCAAAGCCAGATTCCGATCGCTTTTGGGAGCTCATAAAAAGCGAAGTCAACAGTGGGCTAACGGTCATCATCGCGACCCACAAACTTGAAGACATTATCGCGCACTGCTCACATGTAACCGTGATGCGAACGGGTCGGCATGTCTTTACACGCCGTGCTCACGAAGTTACAGTACAAGACATCATCGTGGGTATGGCACCAGAAACCGTTGGAGTCTCCAACTGCAGCGGCGGTGAAAAGAAACGTTTAGGTCACCGGCCAGTTGTCCATATTTCCGATACTGATAGTGTGCTAATGTTACATCCACATGAGATACACGGCATCGCCGGTCTCGATGGCTCGGGGTACGACCGATGGCTGACATCAGTTGCGTTGACCAAACAGGAAGGCATAAACGTCACTATCAACGGCATCAATATTGAGCGAACGACGGTTGCTCAACGACGTGCAATTGGCATTGCTTACATACCATCGGATCGACATGCAGATGCAGTTATCGTTACGGATTCCCTTGTGTCAAATACAAGTTATGGATCATCGCCTAATTCGCTAGCACAGCTGGTTAGGCCAATCAGCCTCCAAATGCAACAGGTGGCGGCAACTGCTATTGTCGACAGATACGATGTCAGGCCGCCTGTTGTCAGCGCAGGGATGGACACACTCAGCGGTGGTAATCAGCAAAAATTCGTCATTGGCCGTGAGCTTGAACGGAAAAGTCAAATCCTAGTGCTCAACCAACCTACAAGGGGCTTGGATAGGTACGCAAGCGCTGAGGTATCGAGAAAGCTACGATTGGCATCGCATCGTGATCAAGCAGCCATTTTGGTGTATTCCGATGACCTATCGTTTCTGCTCAGTACTTGCGACACGATTAGCACATTTTCAAATGGTTGCTTGACGCAAACGCGGCCGGTAAGTGAATGGAGTGAATCAATGTTGGTCGAGGCGATTGTTTAGTGAATCTCATTAAGACGGCTCTGCCAGTTTGTTTTGTGCTCTGCGCATTAGTGATCCTATTTCGGAGTTATCCGGATGTCTTTACAATTGCATTTGGTTCACCAGTTGCTTTTCTCCGCCTGCTTACGCTTGCTACTCCGCTTCTCATCACTGGGCTTGCAGTGCATGCATGTTTGACTACAGGAAGAATTCTAATTGCCGGCGAAGGCATATACGCAGCTGGAGGCATCACTGTCGCCATCGTCGGAACAACATTTGTGGATTCACCACTAGGACTTTGGATTGGACTGGTGCTGTCTTTTCTTATTGGAGCATCTCTCGGAGCACTGATCAGTTGGCTCCGCGAGACTAAAGGAATACACGAGGTCATCAGCGGACTCCTGATGAACTATATCCTTCAATTGCTTACACGATACTTGGCAAGCGGTCCATTCCGGGACCCGACATCTGACGCGCCACATACCAAAGAGTTACCATGGACATTGCCTTTACTGTCTTCTGCCAGCGAGGTGAACATCGGAATCTTTGTCTGCGCAATAATACTTATTGCTTATACCTACTTATTCAATAAAACACTGTTAGGACGTTTTGTTCGATCCCTCGCAACAACGGATGGTGTCGCGTTTACCTCCGGATTGCCGCCGGTACGAACCAGACTAATCGTGATGGGAATTGCCACAGGTTTAATAGGACTAGCTGGTGCGATTATGATTGGATCCGCGGGCCCTTTCAGGCGCTTTCCAGCAGACTTTTATGGCAGTGGCGTAGGATTTGATGGACTCATCGTTGGTCTACTGTGCGGTCCAAACACTTGGATGATTGTTCCATCAACGATATTGATTGCAGGGTTTTCACATATTTCTGATGCACTTTCGCTCGCGACGGCACTTCCCAGACAGGTTGGGTCGGTTGTTGGAGCATCTCTATTTATTGTGACGGCGATCGTCCGCTACAGAAAGGTACCCCGTTCGTAAAATGTCATGGAAAGGTAGAAATCCTCAATGACCATCTATCCATGGCTAATTGCTACAACTAACCTGGGGCTTCCAGTTTTGCTGGCAGCACTCGGTGGACTTGTATGTGAGAAATCAGGGACAGCGGCATTGTTTCTCGAAGGAACAATGCTCACTGCATCCTTCATCGCAATAAGAGCCGGAGGGGGTTTCACTGGACTCCTGTGTGGATTGGCAACAGGCATGCTGGTAACTGGTATTCATTACCTTCTGGTCCATAGAGCTAACGTAAAGGATGTCATTGCGGGTGTTGGACTCAACATGTTCGCACTGTCAGTGACATCGCTTTGCGAACGGATCAGCCCATCTGCTGAAAGCGTACCAACTCTCTCAACACAAACGGGCACTTTGATTGCTGCAAGCTGTGTTGCAGCTTTTATCATCAGCTATAGAACAACCAATATCCGTGTTCAGTTGGAAATTTCTGGTGAGTCAGCGCTTCAAGCACAGATATTTGGTGTCAATGTGAGTCGTGTCCGGATGTTGTCACATTTGGTAGCTGGTGGTCTTGCGGGATTGGGAGGTGCATTGTTACCCATAATGGGCATTGGTACCTTTGTAGAGAACATGACCAACGGGCGTGGTTATTTGGCACTGGCAGCCATTGTGTTCGGAAGATGGGAGCCGCACTTGGTGATTGCTACATCGATAGGCTTTGCCGGACTGGATGCTCTTCAGCTAGTCGCAGCAGCCCAAGGTGTCAAGATTGATGCGGACTTGCTCGCGCTGCTGCCGTACGTTGCAGGGTTAGCTGCGCTGATGTTCAGGACCAAACGGAATAGCGGTCCAGCAGAATTGTCAAAGTCAGCCTAAAAGAGTCACTCTGCTATTGCCACACATGCCCTTTCAGGTCAAGACCTTACTAAGGCGCTTTCAGTAGCTGGATTCGGTTCAGCGGAAACCAGATAGCCTGAGCCTTGCCAACAATCCGCTTTGTTTCGAGAGCTCCCCACATGTGGCTATCATGCGAAAAATTACGATTATCCCCCAGCATGAATACCTCATCCTTGCCGATAGTCAGCATTGGTAGAACGTAATCAGGGTCCTCACGGGTGTAGGTCTCGGGAACCACCTTACCGTTGATCAGTGTACGTCCCGGGATTATCGTCAAGTCCTTACCTGCATCTACCAGTTGTTGTGCCATCGAAACCGTTAGGGACGGACCATTTGCCTTGGCATATTCCTGCAGCTTACCCTTTAGGTGAGTTTGAAAGTCCGTTGTACTCATTGGTGCACCAGAATCAATGCTAACTCCGGTTTCGAGAAATTTGACTGATCCTTCCTGAGACGTAAGGATTTCTCGAAGTAAGCGATGCCAGTCCATCCCGGTCATTGCAATCGCATCGATTTCACGATCACCCGCCATCATTTTGGGCGGCTGAACTTCAACGGTGTCGCCTTCAATAGCAACACATCGCTTGATAAAGTCCAGTTTCTTTCCACTGGTAGCAGTTGGAGGTGCGTCGAAAACGATGATGTCACCCCGCTTGGGTTTACCTAACCGGTATGAAATCCTATCAACGACCAAACGATCGTTTACAAGGAGAGTGTTAATCATCGACTCTGTCGGAATGTAGAAGGCCTGTGCTACGAACGGTCGGATAATTAGGAACGCCAGCGCAAGTACAAATGCGCATGTGTCACATAGGTCACTAATGCCCCGTACAACGGGATTATCTACTTTCCGAAAAACAAACCTAAGGAACGTCGCTCCAGCAATCACAGCAATAATGATGGGAAGGGGCAGGTTTGCAATTTGGTCAGTGATCGGGGTTGGTGCTTGGTCATTCATCTTTGAGATCCGGGTCTACAGCATACGGTTCAGGTTCCGATATTGGCAACCTGACAGTAAAACTTGACCCTATTCCCAGCTCACTCTCGACCGCAATCGTCCCCATGTTTGCTTCGACGATATGCTTGACAATCGAAAGCCCCAGTCCAGTTCCACTGGTTGAACTTCCCTGATCATTCACCATTTTGCGCGCACGATCAGCGCGCCAAAATCGCTCAAAGATACGTTCAGTATCTTCAACCAACATCCCGATACCGGAGTCAGCTACAACGAGAACTGCATCCTGCGCACTTTGCAAACATGAAACGTTAACGTTTCCACCATGGGATGTGTACTTAATCCCGTTGTCGATCAAGTTGAAAACAACCTGGTCGATTTCCGAATAATCAGCGCAGATAAACACTTTCTCTCGCGGCAATGTTAGTTTGTATTGTAGCCCTCTACGGTCAGCCACCGAGACAAGGCGGTCATAAACATCCTGAACCACATCCCGGAGGTCAAAGTGCCCCAAAGTCCTTACTGTTGATTCCGCACGGGTCAGCAGGAGTAAATCTTCAGAGAGTCTCACCAGTCGGTCGACCTCCCTGATAATTGTTCCCAGAAACCGCTCTGCCATGACAGCATCGTTTACCGCGCCATAGTTAAGCGTTTCTGCAAGTGCGCGTATGCTGGCAAGTGGAGTCCTCAGTTCATGACTGACATTTGCCACAAAGTCGGTACGTACTGTTCGAAGGTGCTCAATATCCGTGAGGTCTGAGAAAAAAAGTGCGACAAGGGACGACGAGTCGTTTCCGCTACTGACAGCACGTACTTGAAATGTCAGGTCTTTTGTCGACCGCACTATGATGGATATTGGGCCTGCCTGACCGGTACGTACCGCCTTTTTAGCCAGCTCGTCAAGTTGTTTGTTTCGGGTTACCGCAAGAAGCGATTTTCCAACAAGCGACTTATCGCGCTTTTTGTCAACCGAAAATAACGCCTGCGCATGCCGGTTGATGTGCTTTATGTCGCGTTTGTTGTCGACGACAAGAAAAGGTACATCCTGCGCATCCGACAACCATGTCCATCCCGGCCTCATGGCTGAAACTTATACCCGATACCCCGCAGAGTCAATAGATGAACTGGTTTAGATGGCTCTGGTTCAATCTTTTCTCGCAGCCAGCGGATATGAACATCAACGGTTCGCTCATCCACGACCGCCTCTCCTCCCCAAATTCTTTCGAGGAGAACCGATCGCTCAAAGACCCGACCGGGATGCGTGACCATTAAGGCAAGTACTTCAAATTCCTTGCGAGACAGGCGAACTTCGCTACCGTTGATGCTGACAGAGCGTTTGTCGGTATCGATTGTCATCCCAAGCGTTGCAGATACAAGTAGATCTGTGGATGGGTTTTCATCCGAAGTTGTCCGCGAGCGTCTAAGCAGCGCCTTTACGCGGGCGATGAGCTCGCGGGTCGCGAATGGTTTGAGAATATAGTCATCAGCTCCAAGCTCAAAGCCAAGCACACGATCTGATTCAGCGATTCTCGCAGTCAGCATAATGATTGGAACGGTATTACCCTGCTGCCGAATGAGGCGGCAAACATCGAAGCCTGACCCCTGAGGCAGCATGACATCAAGTAATATCAAGTCTGGTTTTTCTTCTTTGAAAATCCGCAGCGCTTCATCGGCATCCGCAGCCGTGACCGTAACATAACCCGCCTGACGCAGGTTATAGGAGATCACCTCCGACAGCGTCGGCTCATCGTCCACGACCAAAATTTTGGATTCGTTCATTAAAATTATTGTGACAGCGAAATGCCACTACTGTCGTTAACCAAAGATTAACCACCGCAGTATATTGCCATCTTTTTGAAGTCTGTGTGATATTGAACCCGCGGCACCATGCAAGCGTCTATCAACCCCGGCTCATGAACTTTTCCATCACCACACCCCCAGACCAAGCTTTCCCTACCGTGGATTTGAACGAAATTAAACCATCCCCGGTCGCATTGGACGCTGTTCAACCTGATTTCGCGATCCAAAGACAGGTTCTTCCGTTTGCGAGTGAGAATGGAATCTTGTACGTCGCCATTGGGTCCGTTGAAAATCTGGGTGCCGTGGATGAGCTCGGGTTGGTCCTCGGGATTCCGGTGAGAGCAGTTCTCGGAGACCCACAACGCATCCGTGAACTTATTGAAGAAGTTTTTCTTGAAAAGATTCTCTCCGATTTGCCTGGAAATTCGGATGGCAACACAGCAACCGAGATTGATGACACAACTGACCTGGCGGATTTGCAGAAGATGGCAGGGGAAACCGCCGTCGTCCAGATGGTCAACCTTATATTTGCACAGGCAATCCGCGATGGCGCAAGTGACATCCATATTGAACCCTATGAGCGTGAAGTCAAAGTTCGTAGCCGTGTGGATGGAATGCTACGGAGCACGCTGAACCCGCCTAAACGCATGCACGCTGCGCTCATCTCACGCCTCAAGATTTTGGGGGAGATGAACATTGCCGAGCGACGGCTTCCGCAGGATGGCCGTATTAAGTTGGTTATTGCAGGCCGAGCAATCGATGTGCGTGTCAGTATTGTCCCTACTGTTTTTGGCGAACGAGCCGTGATGCGTATTTTGGATAAGGGTACAGCGATGCTTGGGCTTGAAGAGCTGGGTATGCGCCCTGACCTCCTTGCACGGTATCGGAACCTCATTCATACACCGTATGGTGTTGTGCTGGTTACAGGCCCAACTGGCTCAGGTAAGTCAACAACACTGTACGCTTCGCTTCAGGAAATATGGTCCCCCACTACAAACATCCTCACGATTGAAGACCCAGTTGAATATCAGGTCACAGGCATCTCACAAATTCAAGTACGCCCCAACATCGGATTGACATTTGCCAGTGGACTGAGAAGTATTGTTCGACAGGATCCCGATGTCATCATGGTTGGTGAAATCCGTGACCACGAAACGGCAGAGATCTCTATTCATGCAGCATTGACTGGGCACCTTGTGTTTAGCACATTGCATACGAATGATGCTCCGGGTTCCATCACAAGAATGTTGGATATGGGCGTGGAACCCTATCTTGTGGCCTCGTCTCTGATTGGTGCTGTTGCACAGCGCCTTGTCCGTAGACTATGTCCTGTTTGCTCCGCTCCGGATACTCCGACTCCTGAATCCTTACGTTCCATCGGCGTAACTCCGGAAATGGCAGAAGCTGCGACATTCCGGCGTGGTAGAGGCTGTGACAAATGCCAAAACACTGGTTATAAAGGTCGACAAGCACTTTATGAGCTCTTCCAGGTGGATGAACCGATACGCAGAATGACCGTTGAACGCTCAAATAGTACTCAGTTACGTGACCACGCGATTGCTGCATACGGTATGCGTACATTGCTTGGCGATGGTCGTCTTGCAGTAATGGATGGCAAAACCACCCCAGAAGAAGTACTTCGTGTATGCCAGCGTGATGGACTTTAATGGCTAATCTTCAGTTTTCCTATGTAGCAATTGATTCCACCGGAGCAAAGCGGTCGGGAGTTGTCGATGCTGACTCAGAGGATGCGGCGATCGCCCAACTTGCCTCTGCAGGTCGGTATGTCACTGAGATTACCGAGCAAAAAGCAGCGGCGAATCCAATAGCAGCGTTTACGCAAGGTGGACGTGCACCAAGTCGTGAGGACCTGGCTACATTTACGCGTCGGCTTGCAGACCTCTCTGGCGCAGGACTTCCTCTTGACCGCGTTTTACAAGTCGTCGGTGAACAAACAGAAAATCAACAGCTCATATCCATTTGTGCTGCGACTCTGGAAAATGTTCGTGGCGGTATGCCTGTAAGCGAGGCCCTGGCGAAGTACCCAAAACACTTCAATGATGTCTTTACCCAGACACTTCGATCAGGTGAAGCATCCGGTCAGTTCCCAGAAGTCGCCGGACGGCTTGCTGACTTTCAGGAGAAGGAAGTCGCTAGACGCTCGCAGATCGTAAGCGCGATGGTCTATCCAAGCATTCTTGCCGCAACGGCTGTCTTTGTCGTTGCATTCCTTATTGGATTCGTTGTTCCCAAAATGAGCGGTGTCTTCAAGGATCTTGGGGATGACCTTCCCGGTACAACACGCTTTCTACTGACATCATCGGATTTTCTGTCGACAAAGTGGCCAATTGCCATCGGAGTCATTGTCGGTGCGGTTGTCCTAATTCGGACCTACCATGCAACTGAATCCGGCCGGACGGCATTTGACACGATTATCCTGAAGGTTCCGGTCATGGGTTCTGTAATTCAAAAGGCAACGGTCTCCCGGTTTGCCCGCGTACTCGGGACATTGGTGTACGGAGGAGTTTCCATTTTGGACGCCCTTCAAATCGCCGGACTTTCAAGTGGAAACCGTGTGTATCAGCTTGCGTGTAAGAAGGTTGAGCAGGAAGTCCGGGAGGGCAGAGCAATCGCGGATGCCCTACGTGATGCACGCTGTTTTCCGCCTGTTCTGACGCACATGGTGGCTATCGGCGAGGAAACGGGTGATCTACCCCGAATGCTTGGTCGGGTTTCTGACTCGATGGATTTTGAAGTGGATACTGGCATGCGCAGACTAGTTTCGTTTCTGGAACCTGCGATTATGTTGTCTATGGGTGTTTTTGTTGGATTTGTCGTTCTTTCTGTTTTGATACCAATCTTTATGGCAGGTAACTTGGTGAAATGAAAATCATGCGAAACTTACGTTCCCGGCGCGCCTTTACGCTTATCGAGCTTCTGGTCGTCATCCTTATCCTCGCGATTCTTGCTGCGCTTATCGTTCCCCGGGTTGTTGGCCGTACGGGTGATGCAAAGCGTGCAAAAGCCGCCACCGATA
>JBJTQN010000094.1:0-2641 GCA_046075665.1 Armatimonadota bacterium
TTTGGAATGTTTCATGCGAAAACGCGTGTGGACTCGATAAAAATGCTCTGCGTAGGGAGGACCGCCGTGTCCGCCCGCGGCTGGCGGATTTTGAATGCGTGTCCGTAATCGTAACCACGAGCCAGCGTGGCAGCCGGTCCCTACACGGAATTGGGAACCGGTTTGTTGATTTTGGCCATGCAAGTCATCGGAATTGTCGAGCGGCTTAGGAAACCTACTTCGTGAGCCCAGACTCCCCACACCGCAAAAATAACATTCGCTGGGAACGTACAATCTTGAGAGGTTTACCATCAAGCTTTATCCCGCTCGGGACATCCATAATCCGGGCCTTGAAGTAATAGTCAGACCCGTCAATCACCGCTGAGTGATCGGAAAAGCCACTCTCAAGCTGGTCATTAAGGGTAAATCCCCAGCCGACATCAAAGGATGGCTGGCCCGGGCTCCCCGGACCCAACAGGACACTTCGTTTGACTGTGACCGATTGACCTGGACTCAAAACTGTACCCAACCCAACATTGGAAGTAAGCCGTCGCCCAAGGGATGGCCCTGCCAGCGTGAAGTTTGTGTTATTGGTCACCGTGAAGTCGCCATTAGGTAAGAGAGAAAGGTTCACGGTGCCGCCAAGATCATACGATGGCGACTCAACACTCGTCGTTGCCATCGCCCACTGAGGGACATCCACAAATCCACTCACCCGGTCATCAGACGCAATCGAGCCGTTCCCAATCATCGTCGTTCCACGGGATGGAACATCCAAGAGCACCTGTTTTGCAGCACCGCTGTAGACGCTAAAGGTCTCATAAGACCGCATGTGCGGCGAGTTTAGCGTGCCGGCGATCAGCTCACGATGTTGCGCAAACGGGGCTGTTGGACGGTTCATCGCGCCCATCGTCGCGAAAATACCCGTTAACCCAGCCGCAACACCAGGAAGCGCGATCCATGCCAGCTCGCGTTTCCCTGAACGCTTTAGAATCAGGTAAAGCAGTGGAATACCAGCGAATGTGTAGAGTGAGAGTAAGAGGAAAATGAGCGGTTTGGATGGGCTCTTGAGCTCGGGTGCATTCCTCATATCCCGGTCAGAGATGTCAGAGTTTACGAAGGCGTTCGCATTTTGAGCAGAGACATACTTGCGGGTTAGGACACCCATGTTGGCATAGACACGTTTCAGTGCATTGATGTCACTGACTTGAATCACCGTATTGTGATTATTTTTGAGGCCCAGCCCAGCACAATCAATGACAACTCCGCCAAAGTCAGCGTATGCCTGCAACCCATCGATGACATCTGGGGCGAAAATACCCGGCAGAACGACCACCGCAAAAGCTTTCCCAAAGCGAATCGCTGCCCAGTTACGTTCATCGATATACGATTGAGATGCGATAATCCGCGCCGATTTTTTTGTCGGAGCGCCCATCATTGTGGAATTGGATGATTGATTTTCCGGTCCCGTCTGTGGCTCGTATGTTGCCACTCCACTTACTGAGTTGACGTTAATCGGAACCGAACGATTGCGAAGGGATGGCAGTACAGCGGCACGTTCAGCCGCCGTTCCGCCAATGACAACTGTCACAACATCGCTAATCTCAACCGTTGCATCAGCTTTTGACCACTCGGATGCGACGGGATTGCTTAAATCTCTGTTTGCCGAAAGCTCAACGAGATAGTTTGGCATGTTAAAGCGCGGACCTGGAATCCCAATATGAACCACCTGGTCCTTGCCCGGTTTGATGCTTACCGCCGTTCCAAATCGGTGCCCATCTGAAAAATTGTAGGTATCACAAACCGATAGGTAGCCGTTGAATGCAGGCTCATTCTCAGGAACATGGACGCGGATATCCACATACTGCACAAGCGATGAGTAGACAACGCGCTGTGGAAGGATAACAATCGATGGTTTTGCTACCGCAGCGCTTGCGGACAAGGCGATGGCGGCAAGTAACATCGCGAATCGGTTTGGGACCATGCATCATGATACACGCGTGATGCATTAAACAAAAATCCGGCTCAAACGAGCCGGATTGTATGTGTGTATGCTCAGAAATTAGCCATCCATCGCGGCTTCGGAGAGCTCGCAATTGTGGTGGACATTCTGGACATCATCGTATTCCTCAAGCTTGTCAATGAGCTTGAGAAACTGCTGCTCTTCGTCTGGGGGCAGCTGCACGGTTGTTGCGGGAATGCGTGTAATCTCTGCACTGTCATACTTAATGCCAGCTGTATCGAGTGCATCCCGCACTGCCGCGAAATCGCCAAAGGCGGTCGTGACTTCAAAGCCGCCGTCTTCGGTTGGCTGCACATCTTCCGCACCAGCATCTATTGCGACTTCCATGAGGGCATCCTCAGTTGTCACGCCAGGCTCAATCAGAATCATGCCCTTTTGCGCAAACATATAGCTGACGGATCCGGTTTCACCCATGCGGCCGCCACCCTTACCGAAGATCGCTCGGACATCCGGGTAGGTGCGATTATGGTTATCGGAGAGGCATTCGACCAGGATGGCAACACCGCCCTGTCCGTAACCCTCAAAGACCATTTCGACTAAGTTGGCACCACCTAGCTCACCGGTTCCACGCTGGATGGCGCGCTTGATGTTGTCGGATGGCATCGAGTTCTGGCGGGCTGTCTGAATCGCCATACGCAG
>JBJTQN010000095.1:0-3088 GCA_046075665.1 Armatimonadota bacterium
TGTCATGTCGCCAGCTTTAGCGGCAACCAGGGCAACAAAGAATCCCGAGAGCATGTAGAAAGCATGCACCCGAAACAGATGGATACCATCCGTGATTGCGTTAAACACCTGGTGGGTACTATCCGCTTCGATTCGCCAGCCACCACCTGCTTTGAACAGGAGGGCACCATGATAGACAACACCAACCAACATCAGGACCGCACGAGCCAGATCCAAACCATGCATTCGCTTCAAAGGGGACGCTCCGCAAAGTTATTCAGTGTAGTTTCAACACACTAATGACACCCAAAGCAAGAATGGTTCCAAGTTAATACAATGTCCGAAATATTACGACGAAATTTCACTTTAGTGAATTTACGTATTTTCGGCAACAGTGTCTCGTAAGTGATGCACGCTGGCATCTTTGCCGTAGTCGAGCTCGCATCTGGATGCTGATAGGATGCCAAGTAGCAAGCGTGTATCCGGAGTTAACGAGATGAATATCATCAGGTGCCTATTGGCATTGACCGTATCAGGAATTGTCCTATCGAGTGGATCCTCGGTAAGCGGCACACCAAACCGTCGTCAGACAGTGTCCAAGCTGGATGTTCAGCTCAAATACGATGCCAACGCATCGGCGACGTATAAACTCGGGTACCGCCCGATGGCGAATCTCCTTACTGATGACAAGCCATCTAGTGTTCGCAAGGAGCCTGATTATGCAGGGAAAGTCCAGTATGGAACGATCCGCATCGGCAATGGCCCGCGGGCTTTGCACGCGGTCGCTCTGGATGTCACATCTGAAAGTGACTGGAAGCTCTATTTTGATGCCAATGCGAATGGCGACCTCACGGATGACGGCGGGGATGTATTTACAGAGCGCAAGCAGGTGGATGACCTGCGCAACCAAACCAAAAAGGGATATGCCTCCGGAGCGGTCACCAAAGTCAGAGTCTCTTATGGGACACATAGGTCTGAGTCTCACTCAACAACGGTGGCGCTATCGTTTTACAAATACGAAGGCAGCCCTGGTGTGCAGTTTTACGATCCAGGAGCCTATGTCGCAGATGTGAAAGTCAATGGTGCATCGGAAAAGCTCGTTATTCAGGACGCCACCGGAGAACACATTTTCACCAGAACACCAACGGGTCCGGACACACCGATTTGGGGCTACCTCAAGGCAGATGGCCGCAGCCGCGTCGATTTTTTGAAACCGGTACCACTGGGTGGTGCTGTCTATGCATCCACTTTCACAACCGATGGCCGAAGCTTGAAATTGACTCCAACGACAGAACCCGCACAGACTGTGGGATTACCAAAGGCGGCTCCACGACCGCCACTGCTCGCCGTCGGTAGCCCTGCACCTGACTTTACATACGTCCGCATCGATGGCACCACCGGCAAGCTGTCTGACTTCAAGGGCAAAGTCGTCGTCCTTGACTTTTGGGCCACCTGGTGTGGTCCGTGCATGATGGCAATGCCACATCTTGAAGAATTTTGGAAGGCCAACAAAAGCAGCGACAAAGTCACTGTGCTTGCGGTTTGTGTATGGGATGCCGAAGATGCTTACAAGAAGTGGATCCCAGCGAATAAGGATAAGTACACACTGCCGTTTGTCTTCGATCCAGCGGCGCAGAACAACGCAAACTCCATCGCCAAAAAGCTGTACCAAGTCTCGGGCATCCCAACCACCTACATCATTGATGCGAATGGAAATGTCGCCGCCAACTGGGTCGGGTATCAGAAAGACGACACGCGCATCGAAGATACGGTCGCAAAGCTGCTGAAGTAGAAATGCCGATGGTGACAGTCGTGCTATTTGCACTGTTTGCAGGGTCATTGTCTGCGAGTCAGACAGGCGGGGAACCATCCAAAGAACGTATTTGGTATGTGTCTCCCAAAGTAGGTGATACGGGAGACGGCTCGAAGGCTAAGCCGTTTCGTAGCATCCAACAGGGTTTAGATGCAGCAAGAATGCATCCTGGTCACGATACGGTTATTCTGCTGTCCGGGATGTATACCCTAGCCAGTCCGCCTCGGCTAAACGGGTCTGACAGCAACCTGACGTTGCGCGGTGAGCCAGGGAAGAAGTCCGTAATCTCCGGTGGAAAAGTTATCGACAGGTGGCGTACGGTCGAAAACGGCTGGTGGGCCGCAAAGGTTGGAGTGCCACTCCAGCAGCTCTACGTTCATGCTGCCGGACAACCTGATGCGAATGCACGGCGGTACCGTCCGCGTTTGCCGAAATTGGGAACGAATATGGAAATCGAGTTGGTGACGCAGGCATTGTCATCAAGTTTTCGGATGGAACCGTCAGCAACGCAAACTGTAAAGTGCAAGGGATTTCGAGCGGCCCTCCGGTCAAGAATGTCCGGTTTCCAAGCGGCTGGGAGCTGCCAGCCTTTGATGACAGCAAGTGGGAATCGGCCACGGTTTGTTCAACGCAGCGTGTAGACCCGAAGAAGCCTTACTACGACTTTGATTGCATGGGCGCCAGCTTCATCTGGACAACGGATTTGGACACGGACAATACCATCCTGCTACGCACCAAAGTAGAAAAACCAGGCTGGAATAAGCGCTGGAATACAAAGCCTGACCTTGACATCTCAGGGGCTCAGATAAGGTGATAGAGACAGACTAGGCGGTATCAGGTATGCTCGTCATCAACAACCATGTTTCACGACATCCGTTACCTTGGGGCTTACCTGATACCCATTTGTACCTTTGCTGGGTTCTTTCTACGTGGTCCGTGGACCTTTGCCGGTGTCGTATTTGCCTTCGTCATCATTCCGATCATCGAGCTGGCACTAGGAACGGTTACGGTCAATGCAAAACCAGCGCATCCTACGCACCGGCTTCCCGACCACTGGTTTGACATTCTGCTTTATTTGAATGTACCGATTGTGTACGGTGCCGTTTGGATAGCGGGATTGCTTGTACAAACACAAACGCTCTCCAACATCGAAACAGTCGGTCTTATCCTCTCCACCGGGATACTGTTTGGTGCTAATGGCATTAATGTCGGCCATGAGCTCGGGCATCGGGGAAATCCTATCCAACGGATGCTTGGGAAAGCGCTCCTCGTTCCAAGTCTGTACATGCACTTTCA
>JBJTQN010000096.1:0-2984 GCA_046075665.1 Armatimonadota bacterium
GTCAAAGTCAAATCAGTTTCAATTGTGCTTGCGCAAACAAAGAGAGCAAAAGATACATTTTGCGATCCAGTGATAAAACATACTCTTTTACCAGTGACATTAACCGCATACCCTTCCCCCCTGTGGTAAAGTGATTGACCATGATGTTTACTCAACTCGTACTGGTGGCGGCAGCCCTGACCTTGCAGCCTGGTCAGGGGTGTCACTCGAGCTTCCGTTCTTCGGCTAGGGTGCGACAGCACCCTTTCTGGTACACGGTCTACGACTCGACGGGGCTGCAGGAGACCCTCATGTTGCCCGGCCTGGACCATCATCAGGAGTGGGAAAATCGGAAGAACGCCTATAATCCTGATGTGCCCGCCCTGACTGTCGACTATACCGCTGACGGGATCGCCAAGATCAAGGCCACGACTGTAACGACCGTTCGGGACAAGGAGGATTTTTTGCCCAGCAATTACGTTTACAGCCACATAAACGTTTACTATTCCGTGTTCGAGGAGGGCGCCATTAAGCACTACAATTGCCTGCTCTCTGTTTTGTACGGGACTGAGCCGCACGCGTTTTTTGCCAGCAGCGAGGATGCCTTCCGGTGGGCCTTCGACAATTCCAAGACCGTTCTCTTTTGTCGTCAATTTCCCACCCACCAGGCCATGACGGAATTCAAAAACAAGTGGGCCCTGAGAGTCCTCTACCAGGGACAGGCGGTGGACGGTCCCCTGGACAAGGTCAACGACCAGCTTCTCAACGTCCACTCTGAGCTCAGGAAGAAGCGCGACCTGTCTCTGCTCAACGCCTGTCACGTGCTCTTCGATTTCTCCATGGTGTTCAGCAGGCAGGAACAGATGTTTGCAAAGGGCATGTGGGACAGCGATCCGTTTGACGCCCGGGTGTACAGGCAATTCGTCGACCACTACGAGGCCTACATGAAGATCGGACAGGTCCTCATGGAGACGGCGCGAAACGCCTTTATCAACGACTACCTGTCGGACCCCATCAGCGCAAGCGGCCGTCGCAAGGCGGAACAGCAGGCCGCCAGTCAGGCCCGGCAGAGCACCAGCCGTCGATCTAGATTCAATTCCAAAAATACCGCCATACTTGATCTGTCGGAAACGGGTGTGCGTCCTGCAGGAGACCAACAGCCTCCCACACCTCCCACACGTCAGCCGCCCAAGAGACCCACACCTGCGTCAAAGGTTGATGTCATCGATTTGGCAGAAGAGGACGAGGACGAAGACGATGATGAAATCAAGGTACTGGTGCAGGTCAGCGTGCAGCCGACAAAGCGAAAACGTCCCGCACCTGCCTTCCTGTCTCAAACGTCAGATCGGGAAATTGAGGTGCACAATTTGGACGACGATGACGACGCCATCATCGACCTGTCTCCCATTCCCAAGAGGAAGAAGCCTGCCGCAAACCCGACTCCTACTCCGACACCTTCCAATGCTGTGGTCGAGCAACTTAGCATTTCGGGAGACTCGATCGAGGACCTTGTGGTGGACGTCAACACTTCTGGCGATTCTTCGTCGGCCGACGAAGTTGTCCTGGAACTCAACCCCAACCTCCACGTCTTCTACCTGGCGTCTCGCGATCCCAACAAGGTGGACAAACAGCGCCAGCTGCGCAACAAGGCCGATACGAGAATCGCCCACGCCAATCGGGAGGACGTGTTGGCGCTGCTCGACGCCAATCCAGCGCTGAGAGCCAGCCAACTGGACGGTCACAGGAGAACAGTGTTGGCGGATGCGGTGCGCGTCGTGTATCCTGCCTCCGTTCTGGGACTCAATCAGGCCAGAACACCGCTGAACAATGTCCGTCCGTTCGTGGGGTACGGCGACATGTCCCGCGGTCTCTCCTGGTACACTCCTCGGATTATAAACAGCTGTATCGTGGACTCGTTTCTCTCGTACGTCGTGTTTCGCTCGCGCGTCGCGCCCAACTTTGCGGAAAGGTACTTTTTGACGGCCGGTTCCGTCGGCGAGGCCTCCCTGCGAGAAGTCATCAGGATCATGAACAGCGATCTCAGCGTGAGCACCAACATTCGCAGGAGCACCGACGCCAAGACCATGTTTCTCAGGGCAAACCACCCTCGATTCGGCAATCAACTTGCCCGAGGACAAATTAACGACATCAAAGGAAGCGAATCGGCCTTTATTCATCACGCGCTGTTGGATTCGGCCCGACTCACTGCCGCCACCCGCTGCGAGTGTCAGCAGGGCGGCGAGACCGTCTCCACGGACAATCTCGTGTCGGACGTCACGGAACACACCTGGGACTACGACGCCATGAGGCAAATACTGACAACGCTCTCCCATCAACCGGAGGCCGCCGCAGCCGGGCCTGTTTCGCACGGCGAATTGTGGAAGCAACACTGTCCTCGCCAGTGCGATCCTCGAGGTCGCAATAGGATGGACTCGTACTTTTTTGTGCCCGACACCACCTGGTACGTCCGCTTTGACGTTGACTACTCTTATGCCGGCAGAATACTTAGGCGCAACCTGAGAACCGATCTGCCTGCCACCATCTACTTGCACGAGGCTTTCAGAGTGGGACAGATGGCCCAGTTTCAGCTGGGGCTCATTTCGCTCACAACCCTTGCAGGAGGTGTCCACAGTGTCGGAATAGCTCACCACACGTCACTCATGCTATTCGGAGGAGTCTGGTTTGCCTACGATGATATGCGACACTCTGCCCAAGTGGTTCAGCTTCCCAACAACGACCCCTACGCCTGGATCACCCTCAACTCTCTCAGCATCACGGCCATCTACTATTTTCGAGTCTAACACACGTTTCATTTGTCGTCCTGTTTGTTTGTTTGTTTTATTAATTTTTGACAATAAATATCCCCCCCTAAAATAAACTCCTTTTGATTATTGACTAGACAAACAAGTTAAAAACACCATTTATTATTTTGTCAATTCTCGCAAAAAACAGTTTCTTAGAGAGCGGCAGCGGCGTCGTCGGTAAAGTTAAACAGGGACCCGAGC
>JBJTQN010000097.1:0-16328 GCA_046075665.1 Armatimonadota bacterium
CCTTCGTACAAGTAAGCAGGGTTTACCAGCACTACTGTGCGATTGGGGTCTGATTGGTTAGCAATGTTCAGTGCGATAGATGCCGAATAACCCAATGCAATGATGGTTGTAATCGTCGGGTTTTGCGCTAACACCTCAAGGACATGATCCGTGTGCATTGCAATGTCATACTTCGTTGCAGGTCGGTCACTCCGTCCGTATCCCAGAAGATCAACTGCGATGTACTGTCCATCAGTTTCAGTAGCATCCAGCGACAAAAAGTCCGACATACTACAACCAGGTAACAAGTCATGTAGCATCAGCACCGTTGGTTCATCCCCAACCACCTGCGTACAGAGGTCACCCTCCGGCGTTCCAATGTAGCGGATTTTGCTGCGCTTGAGACGCAGCTTTGACATCGGTGCAGCAAGCTCAATAAGCGCATTTGCAACTGCCATCGCCGTGATACCAGCGATAACGCACTGCAATAGTTTGTTTGAGCGACGCCTTCGACGTCTGATCGGAGCAATTGACATGGATTTACACGTCTATATTACCGATAGTTTAATTCAAATATGCACAAGGAACATTGTGGTGCGTTTGCACCGTCAAACCAGCGACCCGTATAATCTGCGGACGCCACATTGATGTTTGCTCTTGTGATGTCCGTCCAGTGGAACAGGCCGGGAGGTGCGGAGTGACTTACGCTGCACGCTAAAGGCAAGCCATGAAGGAGTACTTGGCTCTATGAACTCATCGCTGAGGTTTGGAAATAGGAATCGCTCAGGATTTACCCTGGTCGAGCTCCTTGTTGTCATTGCAATCATTGCGATTCTCGCAGCGATTCTGTTCCCTGCATTTGCTGGTGTCCGGGAGTCCGCGCGGCGAAGCTCGACGATGACAAATATGTCCAAGATTGCGCAAGCTGTTGCTGCGTATGAGCTTGATAACCGTGAGTATCCGGAATATCTCTTTGGGCCTGCTGTTTCGCAAGCGGATGGAACGCCATTCGGGGGCGCTCCTTACTACAGCATGAAGGATGCGGCATCGATTGTTAATCGAGGTACGCCCATCGGTCCGTTACCGACATCCACCGTTGCCGCACGTATCCGCCGAATTTACTCCAAAGGTCTGTATCCGCAGTACATACGGGACTTGGACACGTATTCATCGCCAAATAATGCTGTCTCGACGCCTGGTGGAGCTGAAGATGTGGCAACCGTTGGCCGGTATCCAACCTACGATCCTACGAATGGGGTTATGTCGCGGGTTGTTCCGGGGACAGTGGTTGCGATGCCTTTCTACACTTACGATGCCTTTGACATCAGCCCCAAGATTACAAGTCTGATCGAGAACAAAATTTCAAAGACCGACTTCGTCGCCCGCTATAGCCGTGTCTGGTATCCAATCACAACAACTGGCGCTCCAGGGGATGGCGTTCCTCCTGCAGGGACATCGGATGGAGAGCGATCCGCAAAATATCGCAAGCAGCTGCTTTGGCGTCAGCCACCGAATGACACCGTACTTACCTATACGACACACCACGTTCCATACGGGAAAGTGCTTGTCGTTTGGCTTAGTGGAACAGCTAAAGTAATCGATGCCAAGCGTTTCAACGCACTGGTCGACAGTGCGGGCGACATCAAAGGGTATGAACTCGGACCTAACTAATGGCACTATCCTGTGGAACCCAGAGCGGTATTGGCTCGTCACACAGGCACCGGAATAGGTAGTAACTGATGCAATCTGGCAGATACAGACCCATGATGAATACGAAGAAGGTTAACAGTAGTAAACGGGCGGCATCGCTCGTTGAAGTCATGGTTGTCCTCGTCGTCATTCTGATTGGCGTCTTTGCAATCATCCGTGTGTTCCCATTAGGACTTGGCTACCTTGGAACAGCCTCGCGGCGAACGATTGCCGTACGTCTCGGCCAGGGGATGATGGAGCAGGTCAAGTCGGATGCCGAAAACCTCCCAGATGCCATCACGTACACCTACTGGGACAATGGTGTGCCTTCGACGGTAGTCTCTGAAGATCCTGATAACCTTGATAACCGTGCGGATGGCAATCCTTACTTCTCCGATGTTAATAAAACGCGGTTCATTCAAGGTGAGGCGATAAAGGTCGGCCTTCCGACACCAGGCAACTATGCGAGTGGTTACCTTCACAACGTGAAGTTTGGCCCGATCTATATGGACCCTCAGTTCGGTGACCCTACAGTGGCTCCGGCTGGTGTGAATCCTTACTTATCTGTTTATTCGGGTCCACTTGATGCGCGTAACAGCCAGGCTGACTCGACCAATGGTCAGCGCAGTCCACTTGCGTATCGCGGAGCGCTCCGTAGCGCACGTTCCTATGTTCTCGATCCTGGCACGGATGGTGGCGGAGCCTACATGTTGGTGTTACCAGCAGCTCTGGACCGCTACTTCAAGGTTGAGTATCTCGTTCTTGTTGATGATGGCTCGGATGACAGCGGGTTGAATGTTCGTCTTGAGACGGAGCAGCTCCTTGTTCCTGCGAACACCTTTGCCTGGGTAAAGCTGCAAAACGTCGCACCGGATGAATCCATTTCACCGGGTTCAGATATCGTTACCCGAACCTTCCGTCGCTTGCCAGCCGGTACGACGTGGTCAGCCGATGACCCATATGAGTACAAGCTTGCGAGTGCTAATATCTCAGGAGCTCCTGGGGCTACTTCCTATGCCAATCTTGGCCAGCTCGCCTTTAATCCTGCAGGGGCTAACTTCACCGAAGATGTAGCCGTTGGACCCAGGGCCTTTGTTGCATATGTTGACTATGCGGTGCTCGATTGGCACATTATTCGTGATGACCGGGATGTTCCAAGCGCTCTCCCTGACATTGCGGGTGCAGTTCCAGTTCGACTTAGCCTTGCAAAACTGAAACGAATCGGGGATACAAATCCTGACAACACCTTCTACGATGGACTTTTCCCGCCTGCGGATACGGATCCCACAGCCAACTTTGACATCCGGGTTATCCGTCTGGATACAGGAGTAGTCCTGACACAGGGCGAGCATGATTTGCGTACAACAACGGATGCGAATGCAGACTATTGGGTACGTGATGGAAAAGGTGGGACATGGGATGCTGGTCTGGTCTATCTCAATGTAAACCGTGTTCAACCTGGAACGCCGATTCGGGTTCTTTACAAGGCCGATGGTGAATGGGCTGTCGCTCTGCAAAAAGCTGTTGCGACGTACCGTGCGTGGAACCAGTCGCAGCTCGGACGCCCACCGTTGTCAGGCACGGACGGTAATGTTCAGTTTGGGGACCCAACAAGATTTGGCATCGAAGGTACACGCCTGTACTTTGCGCGTAGCGAAGTCAACAAGGCTGTTACGGTGCGCCTCGAGCTCGTGGATGCTGCTGGACAACACACGCGTACGGCTCCATTACAGGTCCCGATCTCTGGAACCGATGGAGACTATGCAACTGCTGATATGTCCAGATACATTCCCACAGGGGTCACTGACTGGCGAGTCGTTGATGGTGCTGTCAAAGGTGTTAGCGTCAAGGTAAGGGTCATCTGGAAAGATCGATCCATTGATTCAGCGCCATGGCAGATTCAGGATATGGATTCCTATGTCACACAAGGAGTAGTGCAGTGATCAATCGCAATACATCGATGCCGGTTGAGCCTACCGCTGCACAAACTCCAAACGAGCGACAGGCGGCCGTTGCAGCTCGCTATGCAACGCTGACCCGCGCATTTACCCTGACCGAGCTACTTGTCGTGATCGCCATCACGACCATACTTCTTGGTCTGCTATTCGTCCCGATCATTCAGGGCTTCAATATCACCCGGCGAACTGCCGCTGAGACCGCTGCGCAGGCAGCTGTCAGGACCGGTTTGGAACGTATCTCGCGGGATTTGTCCCAAGCTGTTTATGTCTTCGACAATAGCGCAACGCCAATAATGCTTCCGCTTGCGAGGACATTTCCAATCGGACCAGGTGGTGTAACCACGAACCAGCCACATATTCTGTTTGCGAAAATCGACTTTGTTCCACGTGGAGGAAAAGCACCCGCAGCCAGCGTGATTGATCCGACCACGGGTGAACCAATGACGGGCAAGACGCTGACACTCCCACTGGCCAATGGAACACGTGTAATACGGTATTTCCTTGGGCTTCGTCGTAACCTCGATGCGGCAGGGGCGGTTAAGCCTTATCTGAATCAATATGAGTTCAGCTCTCGTGCGGACGGAGGAAACCCAGACAATGAGCATAACCCGCTTATTGTTTTTCGTGCAGAGTTTGATCCGCAGGATCCAAATCTCTTTGACCTGGCTAACTATGGCAGCGCTGTAGATGGGGATGCTGGTTTTAACGACCCTGCGTTTTTCTACAACACTAGGCTAGCGCCTAATGGTCGGTCTTATGCTCAAAACTGGCGAGACATTTCTAGTCCGCTTGTTGATTCAGATAAGGCTGACATGCTTGCATGGCGTCGAGATGGCTCAGGAGCTCTCGTTACCGAAGCACCATTCCGAACGCTTGTAACCTTTACACCGGGGACCGTCGTGGGCGACACGGCAACGCCTGGATTTATGAACAATGCCGCGGCTGAGGCACCCGGAGCCGTTCCAACACGTTACAGAACAAAAAATGGTCAATGGGCCCTGCCATACAGCGTGACTTTCTACCGGGCAGCGGGAGGTGCAGGACAGGTACGCCCAAGCTTTGGCGAACTGCGGATCCGGTTTGAGAATGAACCGCAATCGGATGGCTCCACACGCCTCAGGGTTGTGCCGACAGCAGCATCTGGTAGCCTTGCGGTGACTCCGGAGCAGTTTTATACGGCTGTTTCACCAACAAGTGGAAAGCTGTTTGTAAAGACGCCAAATCTTGCATTTCAGGTTGATGCGCGTACGGGTGCAATCGAAACAGGTTTCCAGCCTATCGCTGGATCCGGAGCGGGAGTCCCGATGCTGACCGCAGGCGGTGTGGTCACCCAAATGACAGCGAGTGTCTATCCGCTACGTGGGGATTTGATTCCATTGGTGATGCGGATGGTTTCGCGTGATCCAAATGCTGGCGCGAATGGGGTTCCAACGAATCAGGGTTTGACGGCAGTAGCTCCGCTTGGTCTCGGCGATGTTGCCCCTTATTACCCGCTTTCAGGTGCAACGCTTCCAGTTGCCACTGCATCGCCAATGCAAGTCTTCGGAAATATTGTGGGAGGATCCGTTGCATCGGGTGGCGGACTGATGATCACTCCAGGAAGTGAAAGAGTCCAGGCACCTGATCTTCAGCAAGGAAGCTCCTCTATTTCAAATCTTGTAACGTGGTATCGCGCAGCAGGTGCGACCACATCTATCGCTAAGAAGGCAACTCAGTTGGATGATGTCCTTGATACGTCCGGGGTCATTCGAAAGCGTTGGACAGTGACTGGTGGACAGCGAAACTATATTCTGGATCAGGACACACAAGTCAATCAGAATGCGATGCTGTTGTTTGATGAACCCAACGGTCCAGGATTGCCTGCAAAGTCTGCCACAGACGGGAACTCTATCGCGGAACGCGAAGTCAGACTAACCTACCTCTGGCAAAACAACTACGCGCGTCGTGTTGGTGGTGACCAAAATGGATGGCCCGTTGATTCAGCTGACCAAACATTGGTTGACCTCGCGGGAGGCTCAACAAGTGGCAAACAGACGCTGGTTGTTGAACCCGATGTCGTTAAGGTTGATTACAGTACACGGGCGCAACTGGTAATTCAGTACGGTGTGAATGTCTATGATGGTGCGAGTAAGCGCGCAACAACAATGCAGCTCTCAGACCGCGTTAAAGTCGGCAATTTAGGACGGTAGTCAAGATGCACGGAACTTCTATCCCCGGGTTTAGGACAAACCGACGTCATCGCGAAGGTGGCCAATCGCTAACAGTTGCCATCGTCGTGATGTTCCTGTTGCTGTTTATTGCTGGACTCTTTATCGCGCTGGTTATCAATAACCTACGAACGACAAAATCATCCGCTGAACGCGTAAATGCGACCAAGTATGCCGAAGCTGGCCTCCGCTACTTGGATGAACAACTGACAAAATCTCCTGAAGGCGCTGACTGGCGTCCAAGCCCGAATGATCCTCTTGGCGATCAGAACGCGACTGCGGATCCCAACAATGCCCTAAATGACATTGACCCAAGTGATCCTGATTATGAATGGCTAGCGGAGGTCTTCCCTGGCCGCGATGGCTATGCCGCTGATGGCGCTCCACAGGACTTTGGACCATACACACGTGTTGAGTTCGGTGGACCAACACCGTCACAAGGCAATCTTGGTGGACGTGCTTTGGTACGTGTTACGTACCGCCCGGTGCCTAAAGACACACTGAATTCAACCCCGGATCAAAAGTATCTGCGTCTTGACTCGGTTGGACGCGTCGGCAGCATCGATCCTGCTGACCCAACTACCTTTGGAAATACGGAAGCAAAAGGCCTGAGACGTGAGCTGCT
Source organism: Armatimonadota bacterium (assembly GCA_046075665.1). Lineage (GTDB taxonomy): Bacteria > Armatimonadota > Armatimonadia > Armatimonadales > Armatimonadaceae > CAIRTT01. Next base: position 6,459 of record JBJTQN010000097.1, read on the forward strand.
TGCATACAAAGCAATCGGACTCACAGACTACATCCGATGGTTCACAAACAAGGACAACCGTACTGTTCCTGCGACACTCGGGTCTGTAAACACGGTAATCGACACACCCGTTGATACAGCTGGAGGTACTAGACCTGCTACCGGCGCCGTTGAGCGAGAGATCATTAACTATTTCGACGGACCGATTCGGTCCAATGGTAATCTTGCGTTTTACGGTGTAAACGTTCTGACATTGGATGGCCGTCGAAATGATGCGGTCGAAGTTAACGGAACCATTAGTCTTAGTGGGTTGGATGACTCTGTTCCTGCGGTTACAGCAACCGATCCTACACGCGTGTATCTGAACGTCGCTGCATCCGGTGTTCCATCGGTACTTCCAAGTTTGTCAGCGAACTATACAACGGCAAATGGAATGGTCCGAGACAATCCATCTGGCGGCGATGTTACTGACCTTACGGGAACGGATAGGAACCTTCGTACCGTTGCACGCTTAGAGCCGCCTCGCATTGACGAATCTATCGGCCCAAATGGTCTGACACGCTATCGCTCACTGACACAGTTCTCAGAGCCGCTCGCATCGAAATACATGACCACAGCTGATGCATCCGACTTGGTGACACTCGGTGCGGAGCTGCCTGGGCAGGTTGGATGGGGAAGCGGACTCTATATCAATAACCGAGAGGATGTGCAGCGCGAGTCTGAAAGTCTCCTCGGAGCATACTCCCTTAGAAGCGACTGGCTCAATCCTGGTGGGTCTGCGTACTGGCGTGGTGACTTCAAATATGTCCCGCCTGCGGTTACGATTACATTCCATCCTAGATATGTACAAATAGACCGCTCACCGACTAGTACCGGTAGGTCTCCATTCAGGAACCCAGCGGGCCGTCGCTTGTCCGGAAGTAGCACAATTATCAGATACTCCGGTCCAAGCGATACACCTCCTGTTGCTGGATTACCACAGAACGGTAACCTGGTTTACAAGTTCAAGGGCTATCCAACAGAGCAAGCCACTGTTAACGGTGTCTCAGTAAACAAAGGTGAACTGGTCATCTTTGCTGAAGGCAATGTACGCGTAAAAGGCACTGTCGGAGGGCGGGATCCTGAAACCGGCGAGCTTTATGTGCGTCACGTGACGTTGGTATCAAATGAGAATATCTACGTCGATGGCAATCTCCTGCGCGACAATCTCTCCGCTGCCAATCCGAGTGAGTTTGCGATTCAGGGACAATCCTCTATTGCTCTCCTTGCTCGCAACTACGTCGCAGTAAACTCCACGCAGTTTATGACGCCGGATGAAGGACTCGTCAAAGCGGAAGAAGTTGGCTCGGATGCGAAGGCTTTATTCCTTTCTGCAAACGCAGCAAACCGGAGCCACGGAGTCCGTATAAATGCTGGGCCAATCGATGACAAGGGAACATCGCCATGGGGTGGAACAACTCCTTTCTATACCCCCCGACTGTTTATGCGACATTCAGCTGAAACAAATGCCGGCACAGCGGTTTCGTTTTCGCTGAACGACACGAATGGTGTACCTAACCCACTGGTCTTGAGCATTCCTGGACGTGTTATCGGAGCTGGTAATGCAACATTGTTGCTTGGTGGGCCAGCTCAAAACGCAGGCGCATACATCGATGACGTCATCCAGCTTGATACAAGTCTGATGTTCCCAGCACACACAAGTCCGGTTACTGTCAGCAGTGCCGTTGGGATTGATAACGTACTGCGTGTGTACTTTGATATCAGTGCTGGAATTAGCAATCAGTCCGACTATCGCGTTACCCGCATAGGTGTTGCGCCGCTGGATGTACGTATTGAAGCCTTGATGTACGCACAAGATCGATCGTTCTTCATCATTCCTGGGCCATGGTTCAATCCAGATCCAAACGATACCTATGAGCGATATGCGATCAGTGATCCCAACCGGGGTGGCGCGCCGCGCTTGTCGCGCAGTGGTGATGCTCCCGGAAATGGCAGGGTCAACCCAAGGTTCCCCTTCTACGGACAACCAATGGACATTCGCTTGACATTCTTCGGAGCAATCGCTGAGAACATGCCTGCTGAGATTGGTGATCAGGCAGCATGGCTTGAGAAGTGGGGATGGATTCCGCACTACTACGGCTCGACTGGTTTACCCGTTGCGCCAGGATACTCGAGTACTGGTGTTACAGAACAAACCATCCACGGACAGAACTCTCCTCAAGCAAGCTTGCGGGGTCCACAAGGTTCCGGTGCTGGAATCGTCTACGAATACGATCCGCGCTGGGAAGCTCCTGGGACGATTCGTCAAGATACTTACAAACGACAGCTACCACTCGCACCTCGCCTTCCAACAGCACCAGGATTGCTTTACGTTGGCGAAGATCCGCAGAATCGGTGATGGATACAGGATTAGGAACGATAACCATGCAATGGCTTGATCGGAAAATCACACAGGTAAAGGCTGGCTGGGTTAGGAACTGCAGCAAGGGGCTAATTGCGCTTGCTGCATTGTCCTGTCTTGGTAGTGCTACTAGCGCTGATATCACCACCTATTCCACCAACAAGCGTGTCTTTAAAGTTGGCGTGCTCCTCGTGGATTCAACTGGGTTTAACTTCGCTACCAATCCTCCAACGCCGTTGCAGGGAGGACCTGAAAATCCTGATCCACATGTCTTTTACATCGCAGATTCTCGGCAAGACCTAAAGCCGGCTAACTGGGAACTTATCAATCCACTCGCGCCGAAAACCGTGACATCGGATATATATGCCCGATGGAGCCAACCCGGATCAGGGCGCGACCAAGCAAATCCGTACAAAGTGGGTCAACAGGTCACAAAAGATATGGCCTGCTATTGGGAAGTAAAACTATCATCGGCATCGGTTGCTGACCTCGCTCAATTTGACCTCCTCTTCGTCACAAACCATCGTACGGTTTTCCTCACACCTGAAGACAGAGAAAAGCTTCGTAAGGTAGTGGATGCTGGCGCTGTGTTGTGGATGGAAGATTGTGCACGAATGCGTCTGCATCCGCGGGCTCCGTTCTTTCTCGAAGATGTACAGTTCACAAGTGGTGGTGGTCAGGGTAAACCTGTGGTGTACATGCCCGGGCATCCTTTGTTGAACCAACCCTATGCTCTCAGTGCACGCGACATCAGTAGACTTGGCGATGTCAACTACGGAGGCGGACGGGCAATCGCATCACACCGTCCAGGTGCCTTACTGGCTACAGATACTCCTTTACTTGAGCGTCCAAATCCACAGGTTCTTCACAATGTTGTTGGAAACTCTGCTGTTACATCATCAACTGGTGAGTACCTACCTTATATTGCTGCGGGCTCTTATGGAAGTGGTGGGGTCCTAATAACCGCTGGTGACAGTGGGTGCGATATTAATGACTACGTCGGTGGAATCAATATTGGTGCTGGCGGAAACTCCGGAGCTTATTCCGGAAAGAATCTATGGGCAGCACAGAGCGAAGACCTTCGATTTGTTTACAATGCAATTGCCTGGGGGTCATCCAGCACTGCTTATCGAAAGAACAATCGTCGTGTTGGCTCAAGCCTCGAGATGGTTGGTGCACCACTTATCGATGGATTTGCCGTTGTTCCGACGACTGTGGATCCTGCCTTTTCTTCCGTCACCTCACCGCTGGTTACACAAGGTCTTACCATTGCGACCGGTGTTAGCGGCGGAGTTGGCTTTGTACGTGCATATGTTTCACAGCCATCCCTTGCTGCCGGTGACAGGGGATTGCCTGACCTTATCTTTGGAACCGCTTGGGATGAAGTTTGGCGTGCGCCGCTGGGAAGCTCAGGAATTCCTTCCACGCCGGTTGCGGCTCAGATTTATGTCGGACAGCCGGCACCCGCAGATGTAATCTTTGTTACCCTCGGGGATGGAACTCTGGCAAGGATTCCATTGCAGGCCAAAGATGCGGCCGGGAATCTGATTGCGCTTCCGGGTGTCGAGACAAATGCGCCAGTTTCAATTGGTTCACCATCCACGTATGAAAAGACAGCCTACAATGTGGCGCCAGCACCGGTTGTATTCGAAAACCGGGTCTATGTCGTTGAGCCATCCGGTCTTGTACGCTGCATTGATGCTCGCACGCTAACCACTCTCTGGTGGAGCCATACCGAAGCACTCAACCCGAGTGTTACGCCAAAGGGTTCGCCGACACTTGGAGTCTCCCGTCAGGATGTTGCACAGATTGGTTTTGGCCGCAGGGATGCATCGATTGCCAGCCGCTCAAATGGCAATACAAATGATGTCATGTTGTATACGCCAGTTGTGGATGCCGATGGCAATGCGCATATCTATGCCTATTGGCTTGGTACCCGAAACGAAGTAGTTCGTTCCGATGAAGGAGCAAGTGGAAACTACCGTACACGCGTCGCTCTTGATAACTCAGCGCCTGTAAACAACCGTCACTATGTTGCACTTGGCAGACCAGAGTTTATAACTCCGCGGGTACGGGTTTACGACAGCGCTGATGCGATGAGCCTTGGCGTATTGTCAACGACTTATTCAGGTAGATTCCGTACAGACGGCTCAGGATTTGTCGAAGTCCGCGGTGCAAATGGTGATGTTCCTGTTGGACCTCGTCCTTTGATTTCTGTTGATTACGATGTCCTGTACGTGACCTCTGATGCAACCCCTCCAGGACTTGAAGAAGGTATTGGTGCACGTCTCGGACAACCTTTGGTGATTCCTCAGCTTGATGTCACTCCTGTGTCCAGTGGACTGGACACGGTGGCGATGACCACTGAGGACCTTTTGGTGTTTGCTGCTCGGCAAACGAATGACCGTAACGCCTCAGGATTGACCAGCATCATTGGTGTGAATGAGCAGTTCTCTGTTGGGGCAACCAAGTTCCGACAGAACGTTGCTATTCTGGAAGACCTAGGGCCAATAAGCGCTCCTGTTGATCGCCGCATAGTCACTGAACTCCCAACGCTTCGCAACCGCCTTGTTTTCACTGGAGGCGTAAGCACCAGTATGGGGGCAATCCTTGCACCTGCCTGGGAAGGTCTCACCAACATTCGCATCATGGGAAGCCCGGCTGTTTCCGCGGATGGTATTTCTTACGTAGTCGCTCAGGCTACATCGCTTGCCAACAGCGGTACCGTTTCAGTGTTAGTCGCGCTTCAAATGGACAAGGATGTCACCTTGAACCTGCCGGAAGCGTACAACCCTGCATATCCCGTTTCGGTACGTCAGTACAATGCATTGACGTATCCAGCGACAGGCTCTGATCCGGTTCAAACTACTACAGCGATTCTTCCGGCAAATGCAGTTGATAACGTTGTGTCGTCTGTGCAGCTGTCAGGTGATGCGAAGCGAGGAAAAATCACCGTTACGGACATGCGTCACCCAAGTGGCGTACGCTTTTCCAGTACTCAGTCCTTTGTTGTCTCGTATGTGCCGGCAGGTACGCAAAACCCTGTAACCGTTGTACTCACTCCATTACCAGGAAGTGCTGGAGTACCAGTGACATCGACAGCGGACGAAGATGGTTCATCAGTCCGTTCGGTCGGAGGAGCATATTCGCCAGTCCTTTGGTACTACATTCTGCCCGGTGCGCCGACATCATCTCCTACCGTAAGTGGAAATCACATTTACTTTGCCATTGGACAAAACATCGTAGCACTTGATGTCAATCCAGCCGAATCAGATCCATCTGTACGTGTGGGTTTTGGCGAACAGGTTATCAATGTAGCGAGCTCAATTATCAATGCTGCTACGTCGCAAAAAGTGACGGTAGAGACGAATCACCTCCGATGGGTCCGAAATGCTGGTGCAGTGATTGCGTCGCCACCCGTAGTTGGCGGTAATGTTGTCGCGGTTTCGACGGCTGCTGGTCCGGTCGTGTTCCAAGCGAACGCGACGCTGGTAACGGATGCTAAGCGGATTCTCGAAGTCGGGGCAGATGGCGCGGCAACGTGGGTGATGGACGGAACAGTCGACACGGATGTTGTTGGCGGGGAAGTACCCGTTTACGATCCAAGCGTCCCGGATGGCATTGCCAATCCGCCAGCAACGGGGCGACGCGCTGTACGGCGGAGCCAGCTTGTACGACCATCGGTTGCCCGCAAGCTATCGGGTCAGGACTACCTGATTGCCGACACAGGTAACAATCGTGTCCTTCGGGTTGATCGCGGAGGACGAATCCGTTGGGAATTAACAGCCCTCCGGGATACGTTCAAGGTTCTTGCATCGACTGATAGCACACTGCTAAACAACCCAACGGATGTCCAATATTCGTTGCTACCGACTGCAGATCCGACAGATCCAACGAAGGCACCGATTGGCTATGAGATGCACTATCTCATTGCAGATTCTGGAAACTACCGTGCCATCGAAGTAGTGGATTACTTTGACTTGAATGGAAACTACCGTTCGGTTGGTGGTGACCGCGGGGAAGGCGTTGTCGTCTGGGTTTCCCGGCTCAAGTCTCGCGAGGGCCGAAACCTTCGGATTCAAAAAGTCCAAAAGATTCTGACGACCGTTGGCGGTGTAACTGGTATTCCACAGGTGGTCGCAGTGGTCGCAAATGCACAGACAGCCGGGGTAGGTGGACTGGACATTGATTCGTCCGGTGGCGCGGTTGTTCGTCTGGAGTACCGTCCATATAACACGTTTACCGTCCTAAGAAATTCGGCTGGTGGCGTACTTCCTCCAGCGCCATGGCCAGCATCCGGTTCACCGATTGGATCAGGCTATCCTTGGCCCACAGCGGCGGCGGGTGCATCTGCTCAAACCACTGAGCCTGTTAGTAACGGTACCGTGACGGCTACGATTCAGGAAGTTGTTTTGCCTAACGGCGACCCATACAAGATTACGTCCCCGACGTATTTTGAGCAGGTAACGTTGCCAAATGGCGCGGGCGGAACGAAGCCGGTTTACATGATTGCGGATGCCAACGGTGTGTATCAGATCGAAGATGGTCCGATGGGGCGTCGGGTCGTTACCTGGTTCTTCAATCAAAGTCACTACAACACAATGAATTTGAATCCTGCATTCAGTGCTGATGGTATTAATCCTCGCCTCCTTGTTGTGGCTGGATTGGATCAGCGTGAGCTCCCGCGGTTCCAGCCGACGGCTATGCGACGATTGCTGAATGGACGCTACCTCATTACCAATAGTGCAGTGGGGCAATCATCTGTCTTCCAATCCGGCCAGTTTGCTGGGGAGGTCCTTGAGGTAATCCCTCAGTTCAACCCCGATGGCACTCCAAACGGTGGTCGGTTTGGTGGCTTCTCAGTGCCACAGGTAATCAGCCGCCCCAATGGACTTGGTATCGGACGGAATACAAACGTTCAGTGGATGGGAACGACATCCAACAACACATCACTAGTTGACCAACCTCTCTTCGGAGACCGTCTGTGAGCCGTACAAATCGTATGAAAATCGAAACCCTTAACGCACTCGTACGCACAGGATTCGCTGTAGCCATTTTGGGTTCAGCTGCAATCCCGGGTTTGGCACAGGAATACACCCGACCTAAACCAGCTGCGACGAATCGTCCATCGATGCAGAATCCTGGTGGAAAGGCGCATGGTGGTAATAACAACCGTGGTCGCTTGACCGGTGATTATCTCTGGGGCGTTACAAATGGAAATCGAACATTCGATAAACCTGTTTATAGCCGCGTGCCACAGGAAACCATTGATGCGCCACTGTTTATGGATGGGTGGACGTATCCCATTGCGCGCGCCACAAATGGAGCGCGGATAGGACAAAATGCAACTGGTAGTATCCGTGACTTGTTGTTCCCAAGTGTTCTACTGGATGACGAAGCAACGGTAGCTACCGCACCGATCGATGGCGCTACCGCGATTGCACCAAATGGTCGTGTCGTTATTGGTGCATCTTGGGCAAGTGCCGTCGCGGGTCCCTCAACACTATTCACGGGAAATCTCTATCACCGGAAACTAACTATTGTTCGTCCAAACGGCAATCCGGTCGCGAACCCCGCTGATGCAGGTAAGTTTAGTTGGTATCCTTCCGTCGGCGGTGCTGCCGGTGCTGTCATGCGTTACGCAATACGTATCAAGATGCCTCAAGCAGCAAGTGATACGAGTGTTGAGGCCCGGATTTCCGATGCCCGATACGTGGTTCACTACCAAATACCGAACGGCAGTGGTGGTTTCACACACGCAACAAAGGTCTGTTATCTCAGTCAACGAACCGCTGGCAGTTTTTATCTAAGCGGTTCAGATGGACAACCTGCGTACTTCCCGATGTTCTCTGATGCAACGTATGCCGCAGGCGGAACGTATGCAAATGGGGGAGCGTACACTGATGGAACATTCCGCGCACGCGTCGAGCTCGATGCGACCACGGAGTCTCCAGCCGCAAATACCTATGTGATTGCGGATCAGGTGGAGTTTGTTCAACGACCACAAGCAGTAAAGGCTACACCTACGCTAGTTCCACCTCATGGCGGACGTAAGGTTGATACGGAGCAGGCTGGTTTTACACCGGATAACTATTTTCAGCCTTCAGCGTCAGCAACCTACTCACTCGCTGACTTCATCAATAACCCGCTTGATCCGAGCTTCACTACTGGAACAGCTACGCTTGATCCATCGAATATATCGACCATTTTCTGGGGCCCGGAGTCGATCGTTCAGCCGTTAAATGGAACGACTACTGTTGCTCCCGTGAATGCAACGAATCACCGTGCGTATCAGGATGGCACCGGAACGTTACTTCCGTTCTTCTCTCATATGCAGGTGTTGGTTCCACGTACCGACTACATTGTCGATCCTGAAACAGGTGTCCCTGCAGCAACCATCGATGGGACGAAATCTATCGAGCTCGGTTCCATCCATTCTGTGGACTGGCTGACTGGTACACCAATATGGCGTTTTCCAGACCGCTCCTACATGCCAGGTGGTTTACGAAATCCACAGGTTGGCACTGACATCAACAGCAAGCCGGTCTATCAGGTACCGGGCATTGTTGCCTACGATGTCAACAACGACGGGACGATTGTTGATGAGGAAGTCTTTATTGGTGCCCACGGTGACAACAATAATGGAGGCATTGCTGCAAGTGTAACAATCGTTCCAGGTATCGCTGTGCGCGGTCAGGTTCAGGTACCGGTTCGAAATGCAAGTGGTGTAATCACTGGAACAACCGCTGCACCTCGCGGGCGCTACTTCGCAGAACAAACATTGCCAACGCCTGGATTTGCTCCAGTACTAAACACTGTCGCATTCATCACGGCCAACAATGGCGTCATCTACGCTATCGATCCTTATGGCAATAATGATTCCCGGTACATTCAAAAGGCCGACACTACAATACTTGGAACGTATCGGTATGGCTCCACAAATGTCCTCTGGACCTTTGCACCTGAGAGCGCTGACAGAGGGACGACGGGCGTTCGAGCGGAAACGCTTGAACTTTACAATCGGCGCCTCAAGACGGAAGTTCCGGTTCCCGGTCCATACGGTAGTGCAGCGCCAGTCGTTGCATGGGCTAAGGCAGACACTGATCCGACACTAAATCTCATCAACGATGAACCACGCTTATTCGTGGGCAATCAAAATGGCAATGTTTACGCACTCGATGCTCGTGCGGATGCAGGTGTAAATGCGGTAACGAACACGCTGGGTACTCTGCCATACCGTAAAGGGCAGCAGACGTACAACGCCAAGCACCTCCCCAATAGTCTTGTAGTCCAGACTGATGTACACCGGACTGAGCTCAAGTGGTGGTTTGAAACACTGGGTGCAATCAATGCATCTGTCGCGGTCTCAGATGTACCAGCGGTAAGAACAGCCCCCGCAACGGTTACAGGGTCGAAGGGTGTTTACGTAACGACGGGCGAGGGCCGCGTTTATGCTTTGGACTTTGATGGTCCAGTTACGAAAGCCGACC